>CADEEK010000178.1 GCA_902826325.1 uncultured Sphingomonadales bacterium | reverse complement strand
CTAACGCACTCGATTCCCTCGGGGAATCCCCAACCTCAATTGCGCAACAAAGCCGTTGAGTGAGGAGAAGGTAGCATGAAACGGATGATGGCGCTTGCCATCGCGGCGACCCTGGCGGCGCCGGCGATTGCGCAGACCGAAAAGTCGGACAGCCCGATGGCGGGCGCGTTCGGCAACACGATCGTGTCGACCGCACCAACCGGCGTGGTGACGATGACCTATATCGATCCCGACGGCAGCTATCGCTCGATCGCACCGGGCATGGATTCGCGCGGCCGTTGGAGCGTGTGGCGCGGCCAGATCTGCTATACCCAGACCAGCCCTGGTCCGGCGGCGCCGCTGTGTACCACCGGCCCGAAAAAGAAGGTCAACAGCAAGTGGCAGGTCTATCACGCTGACGGCACCTCGACCAAGGTGACGATCATCCCTGGCCGCGATGGTCTGCCGGGCACCAACCCCTAATTCAGCGATTACACAGAACGATCGACCCAAGCCGATCGACGGGACCCCGGCATTGCGACGATCGCGGTCGCAACGCCGGGGTTCTTTGCGTCTGGGCGGTCGGTTGTCGCGGGGGGCGTTGCGCGATCGGTGGATGCGGACGCTGGGCCGGTTGGCATGGCGCCACGCGCGACTGGCCAGGCTCAGTTGAAGCGCATTTCCGGCACGAACGCGACGTTGCGTCGTCGCCCCGACTGGGCAAAACGCGCTGGCGCGGGCGGCAAACCCAGTGCCTATCCATGATGAAACCGCAATGGCCGCCCGCTGACGCAGACTGACTGGCTATAAGCAAAGGACAGGCCCAACGGGACGCCGCCGATTGGCGGGTTCAGGCTGACGCCCGCCAAAGCGACGGGCGGCCAAAACAGCTTGTAGCCGAAATGCCGGATGGCCGACATCGCGGCCATCCAGCTGTTTCGCTTACCAGTTGGGCGCGGCCGGCTTGCCTTCGAAATCGACCTTGCCCGCCGCGGTCATGCCCGCATCGATGACCAGATCGTGACAGGTGACGAACCGCCCCTCGTCGCTCGCCAGATACAGCGCGCCATAGGCGATGTCGCGCGGCACGCCGGTGCGCTGCAGCGGCGTTGCGGTCGCCAGATTCCGCTCCAGCTTGGCCATCGACGCGGCGACATGCGCCTCGTCCATCCCCGCCGCGCGTTCCGAACCGCCAAAGAAGATCGGCGTGGCGATGCCGCCCGGCGCGATGCTGTTGACCGTGATGCCCCACGGCGCCAGTTCCATGCCCGCGACCTTGGTCAGCTGGCGCACGCCCGCCTTGGCCGCGCTGTAGAGAAAGCCGCCATAATTGGCGCGCAGCGCGGCGATGCTGGCATTGTTGATGATCGCGCCCGAACCCTGTTCCTTCATGATCGGCACCACATGTTTGATGCCGAACACGACCGAGCCGAGCAGCAGCCCGATCGCATCGTCAAATTCTTCCTGGGTCACGCTTTCCAGCGTGCCGCGCGTGCCGCCACCGGCATTGTTGAACAGGCAATCGACCCGTCCGAACGCATCCATCGTGGCGTCGACCGCGCGCTTGATGTCCGCTTCCACCCGCACATCGCCCGAAACGAAGCGCGCCGCATCGCCCAGGCGCGCGGCGATTTCCTCGCCCTTCTTCGCATTGCGGCCGGTAAAGACGACCTTGGCGCCCTGTTCGACAAAGACTTCGACCGTGGCTTCGCCAATGCCGCTGGTGCCACCGGTGATCAACGCGACCTTGCCGCGCAAACGCTCGCCCATCTGCCTACCTTTCGATGTTAGGAAAACTGTGCCGTCTCGACCGACAGCCGATCCTGCAGCTCGCGCTTGAGAATCTTGCCGATCGCGCTGCGCGGCAGTTCGTCGACCACGCGCACATCCGCCAGCCGCTGCATCTTGCCCAGGCGCGAATTGGCAAAGGCCTTGAGCGTATCGCCATCGGCATCTTCACCCGGCAACAGCGTGACGAAGCCGACCGGCGTCTCGCCCCATTCGCGCGAACGCGCGCCGACCACCGCCGCCTCACGCACTGCGGGATGTTCCAGCAGCGCCTCTTCCAGATCGACCGGATAGATGTTGATGCCGCCGGAAATGATCAGATCCTTCTTGCGTCCGATCAGCGTGAAGAAACCGTCTTCATCGACCACCGCCAGATCGCCGGTGCGGATGAACCGATCGCCCTCCGGGCTGCGCCATTCGGCCTCGGCGGTCTGTTCGGGACGGTTGTGATAGCCGTTCATCATGACGGCAGAGCGCCCGACCACTTCGCCCACTTCACCCGCCGGAAGCACGCGGCCATCGGCGTCGATCACGCGAATGTCGTGCCCCGGCATCGGCTGGCCGACCGTGGCCAGCTTGTCGGGATGTTCGTGCGCGATCAGCATGCACGACCCGCCGCCTTCGGTCATGCCGTAATATTCGATCAGGCCACCCGGCCAGCGCGCCAGCACATCGGTCTTGAGCTCGGCCGGGAACGGCGCCGAAGTCGCGAATTTCATGACATAGGTCGACAGGTCGAAACGGTCGAAATCCGGCACGTCGAGGATGCGGCGATATTGCACCGGCACCAGCATCGCATGGGTCGCGCCATGGCGCTGGCTCAGCTCAAGGAACGTCCGCGCGTCGAATTTCGGCATCAGCACGACGGTGCCGCCACCGGCCAGCGCCGGGATGAAGCTGACCAGCGTGGTGTTGGAATAGAGCGGCGTCGAAATCATCGCCACCGCCGCCGGACCATAGCCGGGCGGGTTGACCAGATGATTGTGCGGCCAGCGCATCCGGTACGACTGGACGATGCCCTTGGGCGTGCCGGTGGTGCCGGAGGAATAGATGATGTTGAACGGCTGGTCCGGCTCGACTTCGACCGCGACCGGCTTCGCGCCTTCGGCCGCCATCCAGTCGGCCAGCGGCGTGCCCGCCGCATCGTCGTCGAGCGCGATGCGCTGCGCCGCAATCTCGCCCGCCACCGGGGCGAGATGCTCGGTCACGACCGCGTCGGAAAACAAATGGCTTGCGTCGCAATCGCTCAACATCGCGCGCAGCTGTTCGGCGGTCGCCGACGGGGCGAGCGGCGCGATCGCCGCACCGGTGCGCAGCGTTGCGATGAACACCGCCGCATAATCGATGCTGGCGGTCGCACAGATCGCCACCGCGCCACCCGGCCCGACGCCGTCGCGCTGCAGGCTGGCCGCGATGCGATCGGCCAGCGCATCCAACTCGCGATAGGTGATCGTCCGATCGCCACAGATGATCGCCGGATGGTCCGGCCGCGCCTGCGCCTGCAGCGCGAAGAGCGCCGCGAAAGTCCCGAACGGGCGCTCGACATAGGCCGCGATGGCGCTCAACGGATCACTCATTTGAGCGCGGACAGATAGTTGATGATTGCCGCCCGCTCGGCTGGCGTGGTCGGGATCTTCGGCATCTTGCCACCGCTCGCCACCGCATTGGGATCGGCGATATAGCGATCGAGCGTCTGCCGGTTCCATGTCGGCTTCGCCTTGGCGAGCGCCGGCGAATAATTATATTTCGGCGCCGACGCGGCGCGACGGCCGACAACACCGAAAAGATTGGGGCCTACCCCGTTAGGGCCACCGCGAACGACGCTGTGGCACGCGGCGCATTTGGCATAGGCCGCCGGACGGGCGGGGGTTGCGCCGCCCTGCACCGCGGCGCCGACCGCCGGTGCGACACCGGCAACTGCTGCAACGATTGCGGCGCCCGTCAGGCCTGCCGCCAGAATGTATTTCATCGACCTCTCCCGCACTTAAAGAGACGCGGTATGTCCAACCGGTCCCGACGGATGTTTCTATCGCTTGGGCAATTAACACCACATGAGCGGGGTCACAACCTAATTGAGAAAATAGGTTTGTAATTAGTCGACGACGTGATCGCGCGGATGATCGGCGATCGGCGTCAGCAGCGACAGCACGATCAGGCTGACCATCGCGACCGCCGCGGCCAGGATCGCGGTGCTGCTGCCGACGCGGTCGGCGATATGGCCCCAGATCCAGGCCCCGGCGGCGAGGCCGCCAAAGGCGCTCATCTGATGGATCGAAAGCAGTCGCCCGAGCAGCTGGCGCGGCGCGGACAGCTGCAACAGGATGTTGAGCGAGGCATAGACCAATGTCGTCGCAAATCCGGTCGCAACCTCGGCAATCGCCACGATCGTCAACGATCCGCCGATCGCGACGGCGACCATGCCCACCGCCGTCAGGCCGATGGCATAGCGCAGCATCGGTTCGATCCCCAGCCATGCACGGACATGATTGGCGAGCAGCGCCCCGGCGACCGCGCCGCCGCCCGACGCCGCAAAGACGAGGCCCATGCCCGCTGGCGTCGCATCGAGGCCACGGATGATGAGCGGCGTCAGCGCCAGCAACGCGCCCAGCGCCATGCCATAGGTCAGCACGCGCAATTCGATCCGCCGCAAATTGCTGGAGCGGGCCACATGGCCGACCCCGACGCAGATCGTGTCGAAGATCCGCACCCGCTCCGCTGTCGGCTGGCTATAGCCGTCGCGACGCAGCCATACCGCCAGCACGCCCCTCAGCCCGATATACCTGAGCGCGTTGAATATGACC
>CADEEK010000177.1 GCA_902826325.1 uncultured Sphingomonadales bacterium | reverse complement strand
TAGGCGGTGCGCCCCTGCAGCCAGTTGTCCGGGATCGCGGTGGTGAACCCGGCATCGCTGCGGGTCGCATCGGCAAGGATCCTGGTCAGCGAAGTCATGGCGTTGGCAGGTCCACGGTCAACAGGCGTGGTATGGACAAATTCATCTCAAAGCCTCGATTCGTCCGAAAATCATTGGAATTACAGGTAGCAAGGCCATGCGCGATGTTCGAAACGCTGGGCCGTCCGCACGTCACTGCCCGGTGTTCGCCGTCTGGCCGAACAGGATTTTCTTCTCCTGCTCGCTGAATCCGGCGTTGCTTGGCCGAACCTCCTTGCCCTTGGCATAGGCGCGCGCCGTGGCGGGGCGGGCGCCAACCGCCTCGAACCAGCGTTTGAGGTGGGCGAAATCGTCGAGATTCTGTCCCTGCGCCGCATGGGGCACGATCCAGGGATAGATCGCCATATCGGCGATCGAATAGGCTTCGCCCGCAACGAACGGCCTGCCCGCCAATTGCCGGTCGAGCACGCCGTACAACCGGTTGGTTTCATCGACATAGCGTTTCATCGCGTACGGAATCTTTTCGGGCGCATAGAGGTTGAAATGGTGGTTCTGCCCCGCCATCGGACCAAGTCCGCCCATCTGCCACATCAGCCATTGCAGCTGCACGATCCGCTCGCGCGGGTCGGGGCCAAGGAATTTGCCGGTCTTTTCGGCGAGATAGAGCAGGATCGCGCCGCTTTCGAACACGCTGATCGGCTCGCCGCCATCGGCGGGTGCATGGTCGACAATCGCCGGGATGCGGTTGTTGGGCGCGATCTTCAGGAAATCGGGCTTGAACTGCTCGCCCTGGCCGATGTTGACCGCGTGCAGCGTGTAGGGCAGGCTCGCTTCCTCCAGAAACATGGTGATCTTGTGCCCGTTCGGGGTCGGCCAGTAATGCAGGTCGATCATAGCGGCTCCTTGTGCTTGGCGGGGCAAATGGGGCCGCCGCCCCGGTTACGCAACCGGACCCGACGCGACGGGATGCCGGATCAGGAAGCGTGCGACGATCAGCACCGCGATCAGGGTCAGCGCCGCGGCCAACAGGAATGCGGCCCCCGGAAAACCGCGCTCGGCCCCGCTGGCCAGCGTCTGGGTCAGGCCGAGCGGGCCGATTATCGCGGCGATGCTGGCGATGCTGGCCATCCCGCCCTGCAACGCCCCCTGGTTCGACGCATCGACCATGCGCGACAGCAGCGCGTTGAGCGAGGGATAGGCCATTGCCTGCAACGCGCCGACGGCGATCAGCGCATAGACCTGCCACCCTTCGCGCGCGAAGGCATAGCCCGAATAAACCAGCCCGCCGACGATCATCCCGATCATCAGCGTGCGCACCTCCCCCAATGCCGCGATCGCGCGGCCGGTGACGAAAACCTGTGCCACCACCATCGTCACGCCCGATGCGGCGAGCGACCAGCCGATCGCCCGCGAATCCCAGTCGAGCGCCAGTTCGGCGTAAAAGGCCCAGGTCGATGGATAGACCTGATGCGCCACCTGCCAGATAAAGGCGACGGCGATCAGCGGCAGCGCACCGGTCAGCCCCAGCAGCGGCCGGAACGCGCCCAGCGGATTGGCGCGGCGCCAGTCGAAGGCGCGGCGGCTCTCGACCTTCAGCGTTTCGGGCAGCCAGATCGCGATCCAGGTCGCGTTGATCGCGGCAAGCGCGGCGGCGACCATGAACGGCGCGCGCGGGCCCAGGTCGGACAACAGCCCGCCGATCGCGGGGCCGATGATGAACCCCATGCCGAACGCCGCGCCCATCAGGCCGAATGTCGCACCCCGCCGTTCGGCCGGCGTCACATCGGCCAGCACGGCGTTGGCGGGGCCATAGACCGCACCCGCAATCCCCGCGATCAACCGGCCCGCAAACAGCCAGGCGATCGTCGGGGCAAAGGCCATCAGCATGTAATCGACGGCAAAGATGATCATCGCCGCCAACAGCACGGGTCGCCGCCCGAACCGGTCGCCCAGATTGCCCAGCACCGGCGCGGCGAAGAAATGGGCGAGCGCGAACACGATCAGCAGCCACCCGCCGGTCCGCGCCGCCGCGGCCACGCTTTGCCCGGTCAGCTCGACGATCAGCGCAGGCAGCACCGGCAGGACGATCCCGAACCCGATCGCATCGATCAGCACGGCGGCCAGCGCGATCGGCACCGCGCGATGTGCGAATGTCATCAAATCCCCCCGTTTGCGCGTCCTATGTGCCGATCTTCGATGCGCCGATCCACCCTTTTCTTGGCCATACCCGGCTTGTCGAACGTCCCGGTCAAACAAGGGCGCTTACTTGCTGACATTGACGAAGCTCGATCCATACCGCATCTTCAAAATATAAATGCCACCGTCGATCGAGTCGGTGGCGCCGATTGGACAGGAGCGTGAATGGCCAGCGTAGCCGAGGCGCCCGCACAGGACGGGCTGGACATATTTCGGGAGACGGCGCGCGACTGGCTCGCCGCCAACTTCCCGCCCGCGCTCAAGGGCAAGGACAATGCGATGTCGGCGGTCGAGGGGCCGGGACATCTCTCGCCCGACGAAGCGGCATGGAAACGCGCGATGGGCGACAAGGGCTGGGGCGTGCCGACCTGGCCCGCCGAATATGGCGGCGGCGGCCTCAGCCGTGCGCAGGCCAAGGTGCTGGCCGAAGAAATGGCGCGGATCGGCGCGTGGAACCCGATCGGCGGCATGGGCGTGATGATGTTCGGCCCGACGCTGCTCGAATATGGCAGCGAGGAACAGAAGCGCGAACATATCCCCCCGATCGCGCGCGGCGAAATCCGCTGGTGCCAGGGTTACAGCGAACCCAATGCCGGTTCGGATCTCGCCAACCTGCAATGTTTCGCGCAGGATCAGGGCGACCATTATCTCGTCAACGGGCAGAAAACCTGGACTTCGGGCGGGCAATGGGCCGACAAATGCTTCTGCCTCGTCCGCACCGACCGGACGCAGAAACAGGGCGGCATCACCTTCCTGTTGATCGACATGGATTCGCCGGGGGTCGAGGTGAAGCCGATCGCGATGATCAGCGGCATGTCGCCCTTTTGCGAAACCTTCTTCACCGATGTGCGCGTGCCCAAGGGCAATCGCGTGGGCGAAGAGGGGCAGGGCTGGACGATCGGCAAGCGGCTGCTGCAGCATGAGCGGACCAATTTGTCGGGCGGCGGCTCTGCCTTTCGCCTGTCCGGTCCCTCGCTTGCTGACTTGGCGAAGACATTCGTCGGCACCGATGAACGCGGGCGCATCGCCGATGGCGACCTGCGCGCGCGGATCGCGAAGTTCGAAATGGACTGGCGCGCCTTCCTGCTCACCGCGATGCGGGTGCAGGCGGAAAGCCGCGCGGTGGGCGGGGTTTCCGAAGTTTCCTCGATCCTCAAGACCGTCGGCACCCGATTGGGTCAGGAACGCGCCGAACTGCTGATCGAAATTCAGGGCCATGCCGGCCTTGGCTGGGCAGGGGAGGGGTTCACCGACGCGCAGCTGCACGGCGTCCGCGCCTGGCTGTTCGGCAAGGCGACGACGATCTACGGCGGATCGACCGAGATCCAGAACAATGTGATCGCCAAGCGCATCCTGGGGATGCTCGACCATCAATGACGCGAGACGATCGTCATCCCCGCCCCCGTGCAACTGGCGTTGCGCGTGATGCGACGCGGGCATGACGGCAAGGGGTTTTGAAAAGGATTGAATCATGGCCGTGCTGACGCAAGAACAGACGATGCTGCGCGACATGGCGCGCGACTGGGCGGGCAATGAAAGCCCGGTCGGCCAATGGCGCAGGCTGCGCGATGCCGATAGCGCGATCGGCTATGACCCGGCGGCCTATGCCACCATGGCGCAGATGGGTTGGACCGGTATCATCATTGCGGAAGCGCATGGCGGCAGCGACTTCGGCTGGCTCAGCCTTGGCCTGGTGATCGAGGAGCTGGGCAAGACGCTGACCGCCAGCCCGATCGCCGCCTGCGCCATCGCTGCCTCGGCGATCCAGCTGGGGGGCAGCGCGGCGCAACAGGCGCAATATCTTCCCCGTATCGCGAGCGGCGAGCTGGTCGCGACGCTGGCGGTGGACGAAGGGCCGCGCCACGATCCCTCGGCGATCGCAACCCGCGTCGCCGATGGCCGGTTGAGCGGCACCAAGGCGTTCGTGGCCGAAGGCGACGGCGCCGGCCTGTTCGTCGTCGCCGCGACCGACGGCTTGTATCTGGTCGAGGCGGGGCAGGGCGTCGATGTCGCCCGCCGCCACCTCGCCGATTTCCGCAGCCATGCCCAGGTGACGTTCGCCGCAGCCCCCGCCGTCCGGCTGGCCGATGGCGGCGACGCCTTGCTCGACGCAGTGCTCGATCGCGCGGCGGTGCTGGCGGCGGCGGAAATGCTCGGCATGGCGGGGCAGGCGTTCGATACCACGCTCGCCTATCTCAAGCAGCGCGTGCAGTTCGGTCAGGTGCTCGCGACCTTTCAGGCGCTGCAGCATCGCATGGCCAATCTTTACAGCGAGATCGAAACGATGCGCTCGGCGGTGGAGGCAGGGCTGGCCGCGATCGACACGGGCGGCGACACGCGACAGG
>CADEEK010000176.1 GCA_902826325.1 uncultured Sphingomonadales bacterium | reverse complement strand
CGACCGTTTCGCGCGGGAGTTCGGCGACGAAGCGGCTGGGGATGGAGCTGGTCCATTGGCCGTAGATGCGGCGGTTGGCGGCGTGGAGGATGGTGGCGCGGCGGCGGGCGCGGGTGATGGCGACATAGGCGAGGCGGCGTTCCTCCTCGAGGCTGGCGAGGCCGCCTTCGTCAAGGGCGCGCTGACTGGGGAACACGCCTTCTTCCCAGCCGACGAGGAAGACGGTGTCATATTCCAGCCCCTTGGCCGCGTGGATGGTCATGATCGTCACCTTTGGCTCGTCGGCGGCGGCATCATTGTCCATGACCAGGCTGACATGTTCGAGGAACGCGCCGAGCGTTTCATATTCCTCCATCGCGCGGACGAGTTCGGAAAGGTTTTCGAGGCGGCCGGCGGCTTCGGCGGTGCGGTCCGCCTGCCACATTGCGGTGTAGCCGGATTCGTCGAGGATGAGTTGGGCGAGTTCGGTGTGGGGGAGGTGGCCGATGCGGCCAGCCGCTGACGGCGTTGTTTGAGGTGCGCCCCCTCCACCATCGCGTTGCGATGGTTCCCCTCCCCGTTCCGGGGAGGATGTGAGTTGGTTGCGCCAGCGGGCGACGTCGCCGACGAAATTGCCGAGGCTGCGGCGGGCTTGCGGGGTCAGTTCGTCGGTGTCGAGGATGCGGGCGGCGGCGGCGAGCAGGGGGATGTTTTCGGCTCTCGCGAGCTGGTGGATCTTGGCGATCGCCTTGTCGCCGAGGCCGCGTTTGGGGGTGTTGACGATGCGTTCGAAGGCGAGGTCGTCGGCAGGTTGCTGGACGAGGCGCAGATAGGCGAGCGCGTCGCGGATTTCGGCGCGTTCGTAGAAGCGGAAGCCGCCGACGATGCGATAGGGCAGGCCGATGGCGATGAAGCGGTCTTCGAATTCGCGCGTCTGGTGCTGGGCGCGGACCAGGATGGCGAAATCATCAAGGCTCTTGCGTTCGCGCAATTGGGCGCTTTCGATCTCTTCGCCGACGCGGCGCGCCTCTTCGGGGCCGTCCCAGACGCCGATGACGCGGATCTTTTCACCCTCGTCATGGGCGGTCCACAGCGTCTTGCCGAGGCGGCCGCCATTGTTGGCGATCACCCCGCTGGCGGCGGCGAGGATGTGGGGGGTGGAGCGGTAATTCTGTTCGAGGCGGATGACCTTGGCGCCCGGAAAATCCTTTTCGAACTTGAGGATATTTTCGACCTGAGCGCCGCGCCAGGAGTAGATCGACTGGTCGTCGTCGCCGACGCAGCAGATATTCTTGCGCTCCTGCGCGAGCAGGCGGAGCCAGAGATACTGGACGCTGTTGGTGTCCTGATATTCGTCGACCATGATGTAGCGGAAGCGCTGCTGATATTGCGCCAGCACGTCGCGATGGGTGCGCAATATGGTCAGCATGTGGAGCAGCAAGTCGCCGAAATCGCAGGCGTTGAGCGCGCGCAGGCGATCCTGATATTGCTGATAGAGCGACTGGCCCTTGCCGTTGGCGAACTGTTCGCTGTCGCCCGCGTCGAGCATTTGCGGGGTCAGGCCCTTGTTCTTCCACCCGTCGATCAGGCCGCCGAGCTGGCGCGCGGGCCAGCGTTTTTCGTCGAGATCGTTGGCGGCGATGAGCTGTTTGAGCAGGCGCAGCTGATCGTCGGTGTCGAGGATGGTGAAATTGCTGTGCAGGCCGACCAGTTCGGCGTGGCGGCGCAGCATCTTGGCGCCGATCGCGTGGAAGGTGCCGAGCCAGGGCATCCCCTCCACCGCGTCGCCGACATGGTTGCGCACCCGTTCGCGCATTTCCCGCGCCGCCTTGTTGGTGAATGTGACGGACAGGATTTCGGAGGGGTAGGCTTTGCGCGTCCACAGCAAATGGGCGAGGCGGGCGGTGAGCGCCGCGGTCTTGCCCGTGCCCGCGCCCGCCAGCACCAGCACCGGGCCGTCGGTGGTCAGCACCGCTTCACGCTGGGGCGGGTTGAGGCCGCGCAGATAGGGGGGATCGTCGGGCCGGTCGTGATTATGGGGCGCGGGAGCGGACATGGGTGAACAGGTAGGGAACGGCGCGCGCCGGGGCAAGCCGCATTGCGCCCGCGCGCCGGTTGGGGCAAGGCAGCGCGATGTTCGAGAAATATCGACGCAGGTTCGACAAGCGGCGGCTGGTGCTGATCGCGGCGATGGCGCTGGTCGCGCTGTATGTCGGGTGGCGCACCGGCGCGTTCGAGACGCAGCCGAAAAAGGAGCCGTGCGTCGAGGGGCGCCGCGAGGTCAAGGACGACAAGGGGGCGGTGGTGCAGGTGGTACGCACGACCTGTTTCGAACAGAAGGAATAGCGGCGCGGGGCGCGGCAAAGGGGGGAGAGGGTGATGAACGAGGACCGGGCGCGGCACCGCCGGGTGCTGATGGCGAGCTTTGTCGGCACGGGCATCGAATTCTATGATTTCTATATCTATGCGACCGCCGCCAGCCTGGTGTTCGGGCAGATCTTCTTTCCCAAGGGCGATCCCGGCGTACAGCAGATGGCGGCGTTCGCGACGCTGGCGGTGGCGTTTTTTGCGCGGCCGGTCGGGGCGGCGGTGTTCGGCCATTATGGCGACCGGATCGGGCGCAAGGCGACACTGGTCGCATCGCTGCTGACGATGGGGATTTCGACGACGCTGGTGGCGTTCCTGCCGACCTATGCGATGGCCGGGTGGGTGGCGCCGCTTGCGCTGTGCGTGCTGCGTTTTGGCCAGGGCTTTGGCCTGGGCGGCGAATGGGGCGGGGCGGCGTTGCTGGCGGTGGAGAATGCGCCGAAGGGCTGGCGCGCGCGGTTCGGCGCGGCGCCGCAAATGGGGGCGCCCGCCGGGTTCATCGCCGCCAACGGGCTGTTCCTGCTGCTCGGCATGACGATGAGCGCGCAGGAGTTCGCCGATTGGGGCTGGCGCATCCCGTTCATCCTGTCGGCGGCATTGGTGCTGGTCGGGCTGTGGGTGCGGCTGAAGCTGACCGAAACGCCGGAGTTCGAGGCGGCGCTGGCGCAGGCGCCGCCGCCCAAGGTGCCGCTGGGCGAGGTGCTGTCGCGCCATGGCGGGGTGTTGCTGGGCGGGACGATCGGCGCGGTCTGCTGCTTTGCGACCTATTATATCGCGACCGCCTTTCTGCTGGGCTGGGGGACCAAGTCGCTTGGCTATTCGATGCAGGATTTCCTGGGGGTGCAACTGCTCGCGATCCTGTTCATGGCGGCGGGCATCTACCTTGCCGCGTGGCTGGCCGATGCGCGGTTCGATCCGCGCCGGGTGCTGGCCGGGGGCTGTGTGCTGGTTGCGGCGAGCGGCTTTGCGATGGCGCCGCTGATGGCTGCGGGGCTGATCGGGGTGTTCGCATTCCTGTCGCTGCTGCTGTTCGCGATGGGGTTCGTCTATGGGCCGTTGTCGGCGTGGCTGACCGACCTGTTCCCGCCGCGCGTGCGCTATACCGGCACGTCGATGACGTTCAACGTGGCGGGCGTGATCGGCGGGGGCATGACGCCGGTGATCGCACAGGCGATGGCGCTGAAAGGCGGGCTGGCGCCGGTCGGCTATTATCTGAGCGCGGCGGCGTTGCTGAGCCTGGCCGCGCTGCTGGCGCTGCGCGGGCGAAGCGAGGCAGCATAGGGCAGGCGAAAACTGCCCGATTCCGCATCTATATCCCGCAAGCTGAATGGTTTACGAGGCCGTCGATGTTTGAGCGACATATCGCCCGCCTGCGCGCGCGGCACCCGGTAAGTGCGGAAGAAGAGGCGGCGATTCGCGCGCTGAACGGTGCGGTGTTCGATGTGCGGCCGCACCAGACCTTTATCGAGGCGGGACGTCGGCTGGATGTCAGCATCCTGATCCTTGAGGGGATTGTGGGTCGTTATCGCGACATGCGCAGCGGGCAGCGGCAGATCACCGAATTGCATGTGCCGGGCGATTTCGCCGATCTGCACAGCTTTACGCTCAAGCGGCTCGATCACAGCCTGGTCGCGCTGGCGCCGTGCCGGGTGCTGGCGGTGCCGCATGCGCAGATCGAAACATTGATGCAGGATTTGCCGCGGCTGGCGCGGCTCTATTGGTTTTCCACCAATCTCGATGCCGCGATCCACCGCGAATGGGTGACGTCGATGGGATGCCGGGACGCGATTTCGCGGTTGGCGCAGCTGTTCTGCGAACTGCATGTCCGGTTGCAGCTGGTCGGACTGGCCGATGCCGATGGCTATCCGCTCCGATTGACCCAGGGCGATCTGGGCGATTGCGTCGGCCTTACCTCGATCCACGTCAATCGTTCGCTGCGCAAGCTGCGCGAGCTTGGCCTTATCGCATTCAGGGACGGGCGCGTCACCTTTCTCGACCTTGCCGGGGCGCGCGCGCTGGCCGAGTTCGATCCGGCCTATCTGTATCTGGACCCCGATCCGATCTGATCGTGGCGGCGGTGCGCGCCCGGCGTTCGGGGCGACTGATCGAGGTTAGCGGCGGGCGACGGCCGCTGCGCTAGAAGCGGTGCCGGGCCTTTCGCCCACTGGAGTCCGTCATGTCGGATCGCGATATCGAATATTATCCCACATTCCCCAAGTAAATCGCTGATTTTGCTGTCAGGATCTCAATATTTCCGA
>CADEEK010000175.1 GCA_902826325.1 uncultured Sphingomonadales bacterium | reverse complement strand
CCCCACGCGCCAAACGCCTCCAGCGCCGTACCATCGGGATCGGTCGCCAGCGGCACGGTCAGGTCATATTTGTTGATGAACTTCTGGTGCTTGATCGCATTGTCGCGCGAAACGCCCAGCAATCGCGCGCCCAGCGCATCGAACTGCGGTTTGAACGTGCTGAAATCCTGCGCCTCGCGGGTGCAGCCCGCCGTATCGTCCTTGGGATAGAAATACAGGACGAACGGCGTCCCCGCATAGCAATCGAGGGTAAATGCCTCGCCCTCGCTGTCCAGCAGCGTCACCGCCGGGATCCTGTCGCCTTCCTCGATCGCCATCTGCGCTTCCCTCATGCCCCGGACAGGTTGGTCCAGGCGTTCGTCACCTCCTGCCGATGGCGCGCGAGCGATGCAACCACATCGTCCCAGTCCGCCGCGCCCACCGCATGCGCCACCACCGGCTGCGTCGCGGGCGCGGGCACCTGCCCATCGGGCGACACCAGCCGCAATGTCACCAGCAACCGGGTCAGAAAATCATGCGCCGCCACCAGTGCTTCGGGCAGCAGGCCCTGCCCCACCAGCGCAGCGATTGCGCCGCGCAGATCGGGGTCGAACCCGGTCCGGTGCACCAGCTGGCGGACATGCACCGCAAATTCCAGATCGACCAGCCCGCCGGGCAGCAATTTGGCGTCGAGCTCGCCCTGGGGCGGCTTGTGCGCGGCCATGTCCGCCCGCATCTTGCGTGCGTCGGCGACGATGTCGCGCGCGGGCCGCGCGCCCGCCAGCACCGCGTCGACCGCCGCCTGCACCGCCGCCCGCGCCTGGGCGGACCCGAACACGGGGCGCGCGCGGGTCAGCGCCATATGCTCCCAGGTCCAGGCATCCTCGCGCTGATACCGGGCAAAGCCGTCGAGCGAGACGACCAGCGGCCCCTGCGTCCCCGACGGGCGCAGCCGCGTATCGACCTCATACAGCGCGCCCGCCCCGGTCGCGACCGACAGCGCCGCGATCACCCGCTGCGCCAGCCGGTTGTAATAGGTGACGGCGCCCAACGGCTTTTCGCCGTCGGATTCGGCATGATAATCGCCGGTGAACAGAAAGATCAGGTCGAGGTCGGACGCATGGGTCAGCGCCCCGCCGCCGAACCGGCCCAGTGCCAGGATCACCAATTCGCTGTCCGGCACCCGGCCATGGCGCAACGCGAACGCCTCGATCGCGGCATCCGCCAGCACCGCGATCGCCGCCTCCGCCAGCCGCGAATAGCCCGCCGATACCGCCAGCGGGTCGCTCGCCCCGGCGACGATCTGCGCGCCGAGCGCGAACCGCCGTTCGCCGACCTGTTGCCGGACATGGTCGAGCAGCCGCTGATAATCGTCGTCTGCCTCGCCCTGCCGCATCGCATCGGCCAGTTCGGCAACGCTGCCCATCGGCGCCAGCGCCGTGGCGTCGATCAGGCCGTCGATCAGCGCCACCCGCCGCGCCAGCGCCTCGGCCAGTGTCGGCGCATGGCACAGGATCGTGCCGAGCAGCCCCGCCAGCGCCGGTCGCGCATCGAGCAGGTGGAACAGGTTGAGCGCGCTGGGCAGGCGCGACAGGATCGTGTCGAACCGCGCCAGCGCGCGCGACGGATCGGGCGCCTCGCCCAGCGCTGCGATCAGCCGGGGCAGCGCCGCCTCCAGCGCTGCCTGCGCCGGCGGACTGCGCAGCGCGGGGTAACGCGCCGATCGCCACCCCTCGATCAGCCGCGCGGCGCCCGCCGCCTCGTCGAACCGCGCCGCCGCCAATGCCTGTTCGACCCCGCCCGCGCCCACCGCCACGCGCGGCTCGCTGTCGCCGTCGAGCGCATCATAGATCCGCCCGACCCGCTCGACATGCGGCGCCAGCAGGTCGAGCAGCGCCGCCCCGTCGCCAAGCCCGTGGAGCCGCGCCACGCGATCGAGCGCCTCGCCATGCGGCAATTCATGCGTCTGGCGATCGTCGATCATCTGCACGCGATGTTCGATTGTCCGCAGCAGGATATAGGCCTCGGCCAGCGCGCGCGCCTCGTCGCCATCGATCCGCCCTGCCCCGGCGAGCGCCGCCAGTGCGTCAAGCGTCGCGGGCGCGCGCAATGCCGGGTCGCGCCCGCCATGGATCAGCTGGTGGATCTGCGCAAAGAATTCGACCTCGCGAATGCCGCCGCGGCCGCGCTTCAGGTCATAGCCGGGGCCAAAGGCCTGACCCTGGGCATGATGGTCGCGGATGCGCCGCGAAATGCCCCGGATCTCGCCGATCGTGCCGTAATCCAGCGCGCGGCGCCACACGAACGGGCGGATCGTGTCGAGAAACTGCTGGCCGAGCGCGACATCGCCCGCCGCCGCGCGGCTGCGGATAAAGGCGGCGCGCTCCCAGGGCAGCGCCTGCGATTCATAATAGGAAATCGCCGCCCCGACCGGCAGCACGATCGGCGTCACTTCGGGTGATGGCCGCAGCCGCAGGTCGATGCGCAGCACATAGCCATCGGCATCGCGCGCTTGGAGCAGTTCGATGACGCGCCGCCCGATCCGCACCGCCGCCTCGCCCGCCTCTTCGCGCCCGCGATACGGCAATATTGCGGGATCGCAGATCAGGATCGGATCGATGTCGGACGAATAATTGAGTTCGCGACTGCCCTGTTTGCCGAGCGCGATCGCCGCAAAGCCGCTCGTCCCCGCATCGGGCGCGCGCTCGGCAATGGCGGCGGCGATCGCCGTATCCAGCGCATGATCGGCAAAGTCCGACAGGCTGACCGTCGTCGCGCGGAAATCGCGGCATCCGGCGAGATCGCCGATCGCACTGACCAGCGCCAGCCGCCGGCGTTCAATCCGCAACCTTTTGCCGACCGGCATCGCCGGATCGTCGATCCGCGCCGCGGCCAGCGGATCGTCCAGCGCACCAGCCATACCCGCAACGATTTCCGGCTCGCGCGCGATCAGATGAGCGAGGAAGGGCGACTGCGCATTGGCCCGGTCAATCGCCCCGGCGATGGCCGCCATGCTGTCGTGATGCATTTCCATCGATTTCGGTCAGCGGGCGCTTTTCGAATATGTCAAGCAACAAAACGCAAAATAGTTCGTTTTGAGATCATGGCTTTTCACGCGCCTCGCCACGAAAACGACCGGTCCGAAACGGCCTTTCGGGTAGAGTTGCCGCGCGCCTGCGACGCGATGGGGACGGTGCTGCGCGACGTCTATGACCGCGATCTGGGCGTGCCCGAAGATATGGCGTCGCTGCTTCGCAAGATGAACGGCCGACCCGCCACCACGCGCGACTGACCCGCTCGACGGGTCAGTGATCGCGGCTCAATTCGTCGACCTCGCCCATGATCGTGTCCAGCGCGCTGCGCCCATTGTCCTCGCTGTCTCGGCGCGAAGGCAGCTTGCCCTCGCTCATCAACGCTTCCAGCGCCACGCGGCCGCGCGCCACGCGGCTCTTGATCGTCCCGACTGCCACGCCACAGATGTCCGCCGCTTCCTCATAGGCAAAGCCGCCCGCGCCCACCAGGATCAGCGCCTCGCGCTGCGGCTGCGGCAGATGCAGCAAGGCCCGCTGCATGTCGGCGAGATCGACATGCTTGTCCTGCGACGCCGGGGCCGCCAGCAACCGGTCGGCGACCATATCGTCCCACTCGCCCTTGAACCGGGCCCGCCGCATCTGGCTCAGATACAGGTTGCGCAGGATGATGAAGGTCCAGGCGCGCATGTTGGTGCCCGCCTGGAACCGCTGACGCGCGGCCCATGCCTTCATCAATGTTTCCTGCACCAGATCGTCGGCGACGTCGCGATTGCCCGACAGCGAACGGCCGAACGCCCGCAAATGCGGGATCACCAGCGCCAGCTGTTCCTTGAACTCGCCATCGCTTAGCGCAACATGCTCGACCGGCGCACCGTCGGTCTGCTCATCGCTGTCCTGAACATTTTCGGTCATTCGATTCCGTTCGTCTGGCGCCGTTTCCGACCGCCGCATAGGGGGTGTCGCATCCATAGTGGCGGATGGCGCGGCCGGCAGTCAAAGCAGCAGATACACCGCATAGATAATGACGATCAGCACCAGCGATATCGCGAGGATATAGCGGGTCATATGCGGCGTGGCTCCGGCGCGTGCGTCCTGCGTGGAGACATGGATGGGGTCTTTTTCGTCAGCCATGCCCGTCCAACACATCAGAACCGTTTTGGGTCCGAAAGAAATGGAACTCAGGCCGCCGGAACCGTCGATTCGTCGAAAAACAGCGCCTGGCTCATCGCCGCCTTCACCGTCGATCGCTGGAACGGCTTGGTGATCAGGAACGTCGGCTCGGGCCGCTCTCCGGTCAACAGCCGCTCGGGAAAGGCGGTGATGAAGATCACCGGCACGCTGAACTGCGCCAGGATGTCCTTGACCGCATCGATCCCCGAACTGTCGTCGGCCAGCTGGATGTCGGCGAGCACCAGCCCCGGCCGGTCCTCCATCGCCAGCGCCACCGCCTCGTCGCGCGTAACGGCGACGCCGGTGACGTCATGCCCCTGGTCGCGCACGATGGTTTCCAGGTCCATTGCGATCAGCGGCTCGTCCTCGATGATCAGCACCCGCGCGCGGGTCTGCTTGTCGATCTCCGCCAGCGCCTGTGACACCAGATCTTCGACGCTGTCCGCCGTTTCGCCCAGCAGATAGGC
>CADEEK010000174.1 GCA_902826325.1 uncultured Sphingomonadales bacterium | reverse complement strand
CGGCTGGATGACGATTTCGGGGCGTTTGAGGTCGCCCTGAATGCGCGGCGCGACCAGCGTTTTCAGCCCGCCCATCTCTTCCACGATCTTTTGCGCCGTGGCCTGGAGCAATGCGGGATCCTCGCCGCCCAGCGTGATGGTCAGCGCGCGCCCGCTGCCGCCCCAATTGCCCTGGGCGCGGAACGACACGCGCGCATCGGGAATCTTCGCCAGTTCGGGCGCCAGCATCCGCTGGAACTCGTCGCTCTTGATCGACCGTTCGTCACTCAGCATCGCGGTGACGCGGCCATTGCCGACAAAGGCGCGCGAATAGGTGTTTTCGACCAGCTCTTGCCTCGCCAGCAGGTCGCGGACGCGATCGACCACTATCTTGGTCTGTTCATGCGTGGTGCCGGGCACCATTTCGATCGTCGCCGTGACCGAATCCTGATCCTGTTCCGGCCGGAACGTCATCGGCAGCAATGTGAAGCACAGGACGGTCAGCGCCAGCGACGCGACGCCGGCGACGATCGCCGACCAGCGATGGCGCAGCGTCCAGCGCAGGATCTTCATATACTGATCCATCATCCACCCTTCGCCATGGGTGGCATTGCCCTTTGCCTTGAGGAAATAGGCGGCGATCATCGGCGAGATCAGGCGCGCGACGGCCAGGCTCATCAGCACTGCGGCGACGACGGTCAGGCCGAAATTCTTGAAGAACTGACCCGAAACGCCCGGCATCATGCCGACGGGCAGGAACACCGCGACGATTGACATGGTGGTCGCGACCACCGCGACGCCGATTTCGTCGGCGGCGTCGATCGATGCCTGATAGGCGGTTTTGCCCATGCGCATGTGGCGGACGATATTCTCGATCTCCACGATCGCATCGTCGACCAGCACGCCCGCGACCAGGCTGAGCGCGAGCAGCGTCATCTGGTTGAGGTTGAAGCCGAGCAATTCCATGAAGAAAAAGGTCGGGATCGCCGACAGCGGGATCGCAAGCGCGGAGATCAGCGTCGCGCGCCAGTCGCGCAGGAACAAGAACACGACGATCACCGCCAGAACGGCGCCCTCGACCAGTGCTTCCAGCGCCGAATGATATTGCGCTTCGGCATATTCGGTGTTGTTGAACAGCACCTCGAACCGCACCTTGTCGTTGCGTTCGCTCAGCGCCTTCAGCTTGGCCTCGGCCTCATGGAACACCGCGACATCCGACGCGCCCTTGCCGCGCTTGATGTCGAAAGCGAGCACCTGCTGGCCGTTCCATTCGGCTGAGCTGCGCAATTCAGCATAGAGGTCCTTGACCTCGGCAATGTCCGACAGGCGCACCGTCCGCCCGCCGCCGATCGCGATCTGGGTCTGGCTTAGCTGAAAGGCGTTGGTCGCGTTGCCGAGCACGCGCACCGATTGTTCGGTGCCAGAAATCTCCGCGCGCCCGCCCGCGGCATTCAGGTTCACCTGGCGCAACTGCTGATTCACCTGCGACGCGGTCAGGCCATAGGATTGCACCTTGGCCGGATCGAGGATCACGCGGATTTCGCGATTGACGCCGCCGATCCGGTCGACCGAGGTCAGCCCCGGCACCGACAGCAATTCCTTGGCGACGCTGTTGTCGACATACCAGCTTAATTCCTCAAGCGTCATGTCGGTGGCGATGGCGGTAAAGCTGGCGATGTCGCTGTCGGTGGTGTTGGCGCGGAACACGCGCGGTTCCAGGATACCGTCGGGCAGGTCGCCGCGAATCTGGTTCACCGCCTCGCGCACATCCTGCACGGCGCGGTCGATCGGCGTGCCGATCGCCAGCTGAATCACGGTTTGCGAACTGCCTTCCTGAACGCTCGATTCGATCTGGTCGATGCCCTGCAACGCGCGCACCGCCGATTCGACGCGCTGCGTCACCTGCGTTTCCAGCTCGGTCGGGGCGGCGCCGGGCTGGCTGATGACGACGATGGCGATCGGAAAATCGATGTCCGGATCGTTGTTGACGTCCATCCGGACAAAACTGACCAGCCCCGCAATCGTCAGCGCGATGAACAGGACGATGGGCGGAACCGGGTTCCGGATCGACCAGGCCGAGATGTTACGGAAGCTCATGACATCACCGCTTCAGGGTTGTGAGGTTGGGAACGACCTTCTGCCCCGGATTGAGGAAGGCACCGGCGGTCAGCACCACACGTTCGGTGCCCGTCAGGCCCTGGACGATCGCGACACCCGTGTCCGAAACATCGCCGGTGGTGATGCCGCGCCGCACGGTTTCGTCCTTGCCGTTGAGGATATAGACGAAATTGCCTTTATTGTCACTTTGCACCGCCGATTGCGGCAACAGCGGCGCGACCTGACCGCCGGTGACGATGCGTGCCGAGGCAAAGCCGCCGGGACGCAGCGCCCGGTCAAAGCCCAGCGCGATGCGGGCGATGCCCTGGCGTGTCTGGGGATCGATGACCGGTGAAACCTGCCAGACCTCGCCCGAAAAATTCTGATCGGTGCCGACCGGCGTCACTTCGGCCCGTTCGCCGACCTTGACCCGTTGCAGATCGGCTTCGCTCAGCTGCGCGCGCATTTCGAACTGGCCGTCCTTGGCGACGCGGAACAGCGTGCCCGACCCGGCGCTGATGATCTGGCCGGGTTCGACCTGGCGGGTCAGCACCAGGCCTGCCGAGGGCGAACGGATGTCGAGCCGCCGGTTGCGCGCGCTGGTTTCGGACAATTGCGCCTGTGCCACCCGCACGCGGGCCGCCGCGGCATCGCGCGTCGCGGTCTTGCGGTCCAGATCGGCCTTGGAAATGAAGCCGCGCCCGACCAGCGCCTGCGCGCGTTCAAGCTCGGCCTGGGCAAGGCTGAGATCAGCCTGGGCGACGCGCACGCTCGCCGCCTGCGACTGGGCGGTCTGCGACTGGACCGAACGGTCGACGGTGGCGAGCACCTGGCCCGCCGACACCCAGTCACCCGGTTCGACCAGCACGCGCGTCACCATCCCGCCTTCGCCCGCCACGCCGACCGGCATTTCGCGGCGCGCTGCCAGCGATCCGGTGCCTGAAATGACCCGCTCGATATTCTGGCGCCCCGGCACCGCGACGGTGACGGTCGGCAGCTGGCGCGCGCCGCCCTGAACCGGCGGCGCCTTCGCCGACTCGCCGCCCGAGCCGAGCAAGGCCCATAGGCCAAGCGCGGCGACCACCGCGACCACCGCGCCGATCACCCACCAGCGCCGCCGCGAACGGGTCTCGCCTTCGTGCTCAAGCGCCAGCGGTTCGTCCCTGCCCAACATCCACACCCCTTCAAAATCATGCGTGACCCGCGATGGCCGCCCCGCTGGGAGCCAAATGCTCGCGCTGTGTTATATGAATAAATCACCAGCCTCAAGGGCCATGTCGATGCGGCTTTGCCTGTTTTCATCTTGTTCCGCAAGATACGGCAGCGCGCAGTGGTGCCGAAGAATCAGGGTTTGCAGCACCTTGATCCTAAGGCACTCTGCACCCCGGCTCCGACGAATGGGCCGCAACGAGGAGGAACGCATGCCCGAAGGTATTCTTGGCTGGATCCTGATCGGCCTGGTCGCCGGTGTTCTTGGCAAGATCATCATGCCCGGCAAGGATCCGGGCGGTATCATCGTGACGATCCTGATCGGTATTGCCGGGGCGTTGCTGGCCGGTTTCATCGCGCCGCAGATCGGCGTCGATCTGTCCACCACCTTCCGCAGCTATGCCGCCGCCACGCTGGGCGCGGTGGTGCTGCTGGCGCTGTATCGACTGGTGATGGCGCGCCGCACCTGACCGCCGTTCAGCGCAGGTTGGCCCGCCGCCTGCCAGGGTGGCGGGCCAACTGCTGAAAGGGCAATGCAATGTTGAAGATTTGGACAGCGGCCGCGCTGGTCGCCGCAACCCCGCCCGTCGCGCTGGCGCAGGCCGCCACGCCGGTTGCCGAAGGCACGATGCTCGACGTCATGGTCGAGGGCGAGGCGAGCCGCGTGCCCGACATCGCCGAAATCCGCACCGGCGTGGTGACACAGGGGGCGAGCGCGGCGGCGGCGCTGACTGCCAATGCCGCACAGATGCGCCGCGTGCTCGCCGCGCTGACCGCCGCCGGGGTGGCGACGCGCGACGTGCAGACCGCGACCGTCTCGCTCAATCCGCAATATCGCTATGGCGACAACCAGCCGCCGACGATTACCGGCTATCAGGCGACGAACAGCGTGCTGGTGCGGTTTCGTGACATCGCGCAAAGCGGCGCCATTCTGGATGCGCTGGTCAAGGCCGGGGCGAATCAGATCGACGGCCCCTCGCTGACCATCGACGCGCTGGCGGCGGCGCAGGACGAGGCGCGCCGCGACGCGATCGTGCGGGCGCGCGAACGTGCAGCGCTTTATGCCGGGGCGATCGGCATGCGGGTGGCGCGCATCGTCGAGATCAGCGAATCGCCGGGTGGCGGCTCGCCCGGACCGGTGCTGGTGGCGCGGGCGCAGGCCAAGGGCGCGACGCCGATCGTCCCCGGCGAACAGCGAATCAGCGTGCCGGTGCGCGTGCGTTTCCAGCTGCAGTGAGGAAAACGGGCCGTCCTGCATGGGGCGGCGCGTTCCCCGTTTGTTGGGTTGCGGCACCGGCCCGCGCCTTTTTGTTGGGTAGCGGCACCAGCCCGCTCCCCCACCCGGCCACCCATCGGCAGGATATTCTGGAATG
>CADEEK010000173.1 GCA_902826325.1 uncultured Sphingomonadales bacterium | reverse complement strand
TGTTCGGGGATCTGGCCGGCCGGTTCGCGATCGCGGTGGCGCTGCTGGTCGTCATCCAGATCGTCGCGGCCATCGCCATCGCCATCGCCAACCCACGTGAGGCAGACGCTCCGGCCGACGATCGCGAGCGCGGCTTTGCGCTGGTCGGCTATCGCAACGCCTATGTCGCGCTGTATCTGCTGGTCATCGTCACCATGTTGTCGGCGCCGCTGATCGTCCATGTCGGCCCGGCGCTGCTGCGCGGCGATCCCGCCACCGTCGCCGCGATCCTGATCGGCAACGCCATCCTGTTCGCGCTGCTCGTCGCCGAACTCGTCCAGTCGGGCACCAACATCTATCTGTTCCGACGCGGCGCGTGATGGGCAAGGGGCAGATCAGCAACCAGATCCGTACGCTGCGCTTCATGGCGGGCGAAATGACCCAGGCGGAACTGGGCGAACGGGTCGGCGTCACCCGCCAGACGATCGCCGCGATCGAACAGGGCAAATATTCGCCGACGCTGGAAACCGCGTTCCGCATCGCCCATGTGTTCGACAAGCCGCTGGAAGCGGTATTCCAGTGGCAGGGGTCAGCCTAACGCAACCATTCCCGCATCAGGCCGAGCCGCGAGATCCACAGCTGAAACAGCGCAACGGCGAGGATGAACGAGGGGAAATAGGTCGTCCACACCCCCTTCACCGCGATGATGTCGGTGGCAAGGAAGATATAGCCGAACTGGACGACCACCGCGATCAGCGACACGACATATAACGGCATCGCGAGCTTCGACCGGGCGACCAGCGCGACCGATCCCGCCAGCGCCGCAACCACCGCGACGCCGTAAACCAGGTCGAGCCAGACCGGCAGCGCCGCGAAATAGGCGCGGTCCCAATCGCTCGCATTGGGATCGACATCGGGCTGATAGGCCAGATGCGCGTAGAGCGAAACGCAGCCGATCAGGCCCCACAGGACCAGCAACACCGCGACGATCCTGAACCAGACCGGCGGCCTGGGTGAAAATACGTTGGCCATTCGACGCCCTCCTGCCCGCCGCGGTCGACGCGGCCTTCACCCATGCGATACCGGCTTGGCCCCGATCAGGCCAATCGTTTCGTTACAGCAACGCTGTCGCCCATTCCTCGGGCTTGAACCCAACCAGCACGCCGCCGCGATATTCGACCACCGGGCGCTTGATCGTCGAGGGATTGGCGACCATCAGCGCCAGCGCCTTGCCCTCGTCGATATCGGCCTTGTCCGCCGCGTCCAGCTTGCGAAAAGTGGTGCCGGCGCGGTTGAGCAGCCGCTCCCACCCCACCGTCTTGGCCCATCGCGCAAGCCGCGCGGCGTCGGCGCCTTCTTTCTTATAGTCGTGAAACGCATAGGGCAGCTTGTTGGCATCCAGCCAGACCCGCGCCTTTTTCACCGTATCGCAATTGGGAATGCCGAACACCGCGACCGACATGATCAGGCATCGACCTTCGCGTCGGTCGATCGCGAGGCGAACACGCGCTGGCACATCGGCACAAAGGCGTCGAGCGGCATGGCGTCATAATCGGGATCGAAGCTGTTCTGGTCGTATTTCTCGCAGAAACGCGCCGTCGCCTCGAAATGCGGATGCCCACGAAACTTCTCGCGCGCGTCGCGATCCATCCCGATATGGTGGAAGAAATAATAGCCCTGGAAGATGCCGTGATGCTCGACCATCCAGTGCATGCTTTCCGGCACATAGGGTTTCAGGATCGCGGCGGCGATGTCGGGATGATTGCCCGACGCCAGCGTATCGCCGATGTCGTGCAGCAGCGCGCAGACGACATAGTCCTCGCTCTCCCCCGCCCGGTGCGCGCGCGTCGCGGTTTGCAGGCTGTGCTGCAACCGGTCGATGCGAAACCCGCCCATATCGCCATCGAGCAGCTTGAGATGCGCCAGCACGCGATCGGGCAGTTCGCGGTGAAAGGGGGTATAGGCGGCAATGATATGCTGCCAATCCTGTGCCGTGCCGTCGGCCATCGCCGTAAAAGTCGCGCGTTCCATGCCTCTCACCCTCAATCTGTTATTGCGGTGAGCCTAGTCGCTGCGCGGGCAAAGGCCAAGCGGTGCGGCGTTCACTCCCACTCGATCGTCCCGGGCGGCTTCGACGTATAGTCATAGACGACGCGATTGACCCCCTTCACCTCGTTGACGATCCGCGTCGCCACGCGGGTCAGGAAACTGGCGTCGAACGGATAGACGTCCGCCGTCATCCCGTCGGTGCTCGTCACCGCGCGCAGGCCGCACACCGAATCATAGGTGCGCCCGTCGCCCATCACGCCCACCGTCTTGACCGGCAACAGCACCGCGAACGCCTGCCAGATCGCATCGTAAAGTCCGGCGTTGCGGATTTCCTCAAGATAGATCGCATCGGCCTTGCGCAGGATGTCGCACCGCTCCTTGCTGACTTCGCCCGGAATGCGGATGGCAAGGCCGGGGCCGGGAAACGGATGCCGCCCCACGAATATGTCGGGCAGCCCCAGTTCGCGGCCCAGCGCGCGCACCTCGTCCTTGAACAATTCGCGCAGCGGCTCGACCAGCTTCATGTTCATCCGTTCGGGCAGGCCGCCGACATTGTGGTGGCTCTTGATCGTCACCGACGGCCCGCCGGTAAAGCTCACGCTCTCGATCACATCGGGATAGAGCGTGCCCTGCGCCAGAAACTCCGCCCCGCCGATCTTGCGCGCCTCTTCCTCGAACACGTCGATAAAGGTCTTGCCGATGAACTTGCGCTTGGCCTCGGGATCGGTGACGCCCGCCAGACCGTTCAGGAACAGCGTCTCTGCGTTCACATGGAGCAGCGGGATATTGTAGTGCCCGCGGAACAGCGACACGACCTGATCCGCCTCGCCGCTGCGCATCAGGCCATGGTCGACGAACACGCAGGTCAGCTGCTCGCCGATCGCCTCATGGATCAGCACCGCCGCCACCGCGCTGTCGACCCCGCCGGACAGGCCACAGATCACCCGCCCCTTGCCGACCTGCGCGCGGATCTCCTCGATCTTGGCCTGACGGAACTCGGCCATCGTCCAGTCGCCCTTCAGGCCGCAGACATGGCGGACGAAATTGGCGAGCAGCCGCCCGCCATCGGGCGTGTGCACGACCTCCGGGTGGAACTGCATGGCATAATGGCGCCGCTCGTCATCGGCGATCACGGCAAAGGGCGCGCCGGGACTGGCCGCGACGGGGCGAAAGCCGGGGGCGAGCGCCGTGACCTTGTCGCCATGGCTCATCCACACCTGATGCGTCTCGCCCTCGGCCCACAGGCCGTCGAACAGCGCGCAGCGATCGGCGATCTCGATGAACGCACGGCCGAACTCGCCCGAATCGCCCGCCAGCACCTCGCCGCCCAGCTGATGCATCAGCACCTGCTGGCCATAACAGATGCCCAGGATCGGCAGCCCCGCGTCCAAAATCACGTCGGGCACGCGCGGCGATCCCGCGTCCAGCACCGAAGCGGGCGATCCCGACAGGATGATTCCACCCGGTTTCATCCGCTCGAACGCCTCGGCCGCGGTGGTGAAGGGTGCGATTTCGCTGTAAACGCCCGCCTCGCGCACGCGCCGCGCGATCAGCTGCGTCACCTGGCTGCCGAAATCGACGATAAGGATGGATTCGCCCGTCTGTGTCATGCCGGGGCGATAGGAAGCCGGGGCGCGGGTGTAAAGCCGATGCGCCGCACCGGATGGTGTCCACGCCCTTAACCCCATCCGCACACCATTGCGAAGCGCCGCGCGGCCTATGCATTGACCATGAAGTCGAACCGGACCCCCCGCCGGATCGGACTCGCCATGTTCGGCGCGGCAACCCTCCTCGCCGCGCCGGCATCGGCGTCGATCCTCGATTATGTGGGCGAATGCGTGCCCTTTGCCCGCGCCGCCTCCGGCATCCAGATCTGGGGCGATGCCTGGACCTGGTGGCAACAGGCGGCGGGCAAATATCAGCGCGGATCGCACCCCGAAGTCGGCGCCGTGGTCGCCTTCGCCAGATCGGGCGCGCTCCCGCTCGGCCATGTCTCGGTCGTCAGCCGGGTGATCGAACCGCGCGTAGTGATGGTCACGCACGCCAACTGGTCGCGGATCGACGGCGTGCGCGGCGGAGTCGAACGCGACGTCACGCTGCACGACGTATCGGCGGCGGGCGACTGGAGCGCGGTGCGCGTCTGGTATCGCGACACGCGCGGCCTTGGCTCGACGACCTATCCCGTCAACGGCTTCATCTATGGCCGTCCGGTCGGCGGGGCAAAGGTCGCCGCCGCCCGCCCCGCCCCCGAACTGACGGGGAACAATCCCGACTATGTCGGATCGCTGATCGACGCCTACGCCCGTTGATCCGGCGCCGATTGCGCCCTGATTCGCGGCCACGCCGCTTGCCTCCCCGCGCCATCGGCCCGATAGCGGCGCGATGGGGGAGATGATCGCGCGCAGGCTGTGGTGGATCGTCGCGGGGATCGCGGCGCTCGGCCTCGCGCTGCGCATCGCCGCCGCACAGGGCGGGCTCTGGCTCGACGAAGCCTGGTCGGCGGTGATGGCGGCACAGGCAGGCACCCCGCTCGGCATCCTGCTGCACATCAATCACGACAATAACCACCATCTCAACAGCCTGAGGCTCCAGCTGGTCGGTCCCGGTGCGTCCCCCTGGCAGCAACGCCGCCTGTCGAT
>CADEEK010000172.1 GCA_902826325.1 uncultured Sphingomonadales bacterium | reverse complement strand
GTGCGCGCCGCCGTCGACTGCCACGCCGACATGGCGAGCTTCGCCTCCGCCGGCGTCAGCGGCCCCGCATGACGCTGGTCGAGCTGCGCTACCTGATCGCCATCGCGGAGCAGGGCAGCTTCCGGCGCGCGGCGGAGCAGGTGCATGTCTCGCAGCCGGCCTTGTCGCTCGCGATCGGGCGGCTCGAAGACGAGCTCGGGGTGAAGCTGTTCGAGCGCGGCAAGACGAAAGTGGAGACCACCGCGACCGGTGCCGCGATCGTGGTGCAGGCGCGCCGCGTGCTCGCCGAGGCCGCGTCGCTCCTGGACATCGCCGCGCAGGGCAAGGACCCGATCGCCGGACCTTTCCGCTTCGGCGCCATCCATACCGCCGGCCCGTATCTGCTGCCGGTGCTCACCGCCCTGGCGCGCGCGCGGCTGCCGGCGATGACGCTGACGATCGAGGACGATCTGACAACGGGGCTGCAGGCGCGGCTCGAGAGCGGCGAGCTCGATGCCATCCTGGTCGCGCTGCCCTTCACGGTGCCGGGACTCGAGATCGATGCCCTTTACGACGAGCCCTTCGACGTCATCGTGCCGCACGGGCATGCATTCGCGAAGCGACGCAGCATCGATCCCGGCGCGCTTGCCGGTGAGCGCGTGCTGCTGCTGCATAGCGGCCACTGCTTCTCGAACCAGATCGTCGGCGCCTGTCCCGGCGCATCCGCGAACGCGCGCATCCTCGAGAGCAATTCGCTCGAGACGCTGCGCCATCTCGTGGCCTGCGGCGAAGGCATCTCGGTGCTGCCGCGCTGCGCCGCCGAAAGCCCCGCGACGCGCGCCCTGCTGACGATCCGGCGGTTTCGCGCGCCCGCACCCAGCCGCCGCATGGCGCTCGCCTGGCGGCGCAGCTTCGCGCGGCCGGCCGCCGTCGCCGCGATCGCCGCGCTGATCCGCGAGGCGCATCCCGAGGGATTGGCCACGGCTCCCAACCGGCGCAACTGATTCAGTCGCGACACTGCTGGCGAACGCGCTCGTATTCCTGGGGCGTATCGACCTCGCGCTGCAGGCGGTCGCGCTCGTCGACCAGCTGCTGCCAGGCCGTCGTCACCGTCTTCGTCGCGTTCTCGACCATCTTCCCGCCGAGCGCCTCGAGCTCGCCGACCGGGCGCGGCTTGTCGGTGCGCATGCCCTTGAGCGCACCGGCGAGGTGATCGCGCAGCCACGGCAGGCGGCGCGCCAGGACGTCGTCGTCGACCGCCTGGTGGCGGCGCTCGTGCTCCAGGACCGAGCAGGAGATGCTGTCGCCCCTGCGCGCGCGCGAAGCGGAAGCCGCTGTCGAGCGCGCTGATCGGGCCGATGCCGGGTCGGGCATCACAAAGCAGTGGAAGATCGCTTGCCGGAAGCTGGTCGGGCTTGCGCACCGCCAGCGCGATGCAATCGGACTGGGCCTGCGCAATCGCGATCGCCCGGTCGAGCAAGCTGTGCCCGGCGAGTGGGCGGAGGGGCTTGCCTCCGCCCATTCGTCGACCGGCCCCGCCAGCGGCGATGACGATAGCGGGGGCAATCATGGTCATGGTTTGTTTTGACTCACTGCCTCTACAGCATAGCCATGGCCGGCGGCGTTGAAAACCGGACCGGCGCATCGTGTGCGGTGCGGTGCCGTCAGTGCTGCGCGAGCAACGTCCCGACGCCGCGTCGGATCATCGGCAGGCGACCGGCTGCGCGGAGCAGGGCGGGTCGCGCCAGCCGCGCAATCGCGTCGTCGCGGGTGTAGAGACCCACAATGGCATTGGTCGCATCGAAGATCGGACGGCAGGCGAGCCTGTGAAGCCGCTCGAAGCGCTGTAGGGCGTGCGCGTCTCCGGGATCGCGGCTGTGTCCATGCGCTTGAAGCAGCTCGCGCGCCAAACCATGCTGCCCTAGCAGGCCGAGGTTGAAGCCATGCGCCGTCACCGGGTGCATTCCCACCGCCGCATCGCCAATCAGGGCAGCGCGCGGTGCCACAAAGCGCTTCGCCCAGGTGACCGTGAGCGGATAAACGTGCCGCGTGCTGACAAGGCGCATTTGGCCCAGACGGAACGCGAACTTGCGGCTGATGTCTTCACCAAAAGCAGCTTCGCTAAGGCCGGCCAAGTGCTCTGCCTCGGCGGACGGGAGCGTGATGACAGCGGACGATGTTCGCCCGTGCAGCGGAAGCAGTGCCAAGGCCTGGCGGTAATCGAACCATTCGGTCGCGACACGCGCGTGGTTCGCCTCATGTTCGACACGACAGACGAGCATCGAGCGTCCCGTGCGCTGCATCGTCGCGCCGATGCCGAGCATCCCGCGAATCGTCGAGAAGCGCGAGTCCGCAGCGATGAGCATTCTCGAGTGGAGCACGCTTCCGTTGCTCAGGACAACTTCGACGCGATCATGTTGGGACCGAACGCCAGTCACCTCGATGCCGGTAAGGAAGCGAATGTCAGAGCGAGAAGCCGTCGTCCTAAAAAGTTCGCGTCGAATGCATTGGTTTGGCACCAGCCAGCCGAGCAAGCCTTCGATCCGCGAACTTGGCTCGAAGCACAGCGTAAATTGAGACCTGCCATTTAGAACCTTTGCGGCGCGCAGCGGGGCGGCCTCGTCGCCCATGCGCGGGGTCCATGCCGAAAGCCCATCGAGAATGCGGATCGAGCGATGGGTCAGAGCGATCTCTCGACCGTCAAATGGAGGTTCGGCCAACTGCTCCAGAGTTTGACGTTCGACGACGGTGATCGCCAGGCCATGGCCTGATAAGGAGGTGGCCAAGCTCAGGCCAGCCGGTCCGCCGCCGACAATGACAATGTCGCTATCCATTGACTGCTCCAACATCCATGGACCGGTAGGGTATTTGAGGCGAACCGCTGTGATATAACGCAAATCCAGTCTACGATGTGGGGTGCGAAGCGATGGTCCGCTCGCTCATGTCGGGCCTGCTCGGTTCGAACAATCCTGAAGGGCGAGCCAACCTTCCCGGTTCATCAGAAAGGGCTTGCGGCGACCAGGCCCAGTGCCATGCACAGATTTTTGTGATGGACGTCGGGTCGCGCAAGGTTGCTAGAGCATCGACGAACCCCGAATTCTGACAGTTCGTATTAGTCCGCACAGCCATCGCATCTGTCGTAGAAGATTGGATTGCGCATCCATTCATTTACCGCGGACTCGCGCCAGCCGGTGCATCGCGTGCTGATCCGGATGTCCTGCGGGAACGTGCCGTTCTGCATCTTGCGGTACATCGTCGAGCGGCTGAGTCCGGTGCGTTCGAGCACGCTCTTCAGACGGAGGATGCGGTCGGGGATCTCGGTCATGGCTTGGTCCTGTCTGCGTCGGTCTGGCTTCCCGCGAACAGGATTAGAATCGAGCTTGCCGTGCAAGGGGGATGGGGCTGAGCGTCACCAGGACAGTGCTGTGTCGTACAAAGACATACTCACGCGTAGGTTCGATTTTCGTGGCTCGAATCCCATGGCGTCTCACGCGTTGCGTGACCGCGCTCTACGTCGCTTGGGCGACGCCGAATCGCCTGCGGCGTCTCGGCCTTTCCAGGTGACGATCGCGTGACGCGGGCCGGTCGCTGCCCGGAAACGGAACGCGATTGATGATGTGCGTGCGCTGGCGGACTTCTGCGAAGCCGCCAGGGTCGGCGGTGCCTTTTGCTTTGCGCGTGGCACACTCGATCCGACCGGAGGGCGCGGCGGCGGCTGGCGCACAGCTGCGCGCGCACGCCGCCGCGACGGCCGGTCGGCTTCGAGAGTGCGTGCCTGTGCAGCTCTGTTCGAGCTGAGCAGCGCTGCGCGCTGAATTGCTGTGGTCACCGCGCTTGGGCGCGGTGGCGTTGGCGCGCCGAGCGCGATCTGGCGGAGGTGGGCGTCGCTACCCTTTGAACCCGCCGCGGCGTGCCGCAACCCCGGCTATGCCGGGGTCCTCCATTGCATTTCGGCCCTTCGGGTGCGGCCCGCCTCAGTCGGCGGGATCGCCGGTCCGCTCCTGCCGCCCACCCCCGCCATTCCGGCGCCGGTTGCGGTGGTTTTGAAGGAGTGAGGAGTGATGAGGACCGGAAACGAGCGTGCGAACCTTTATGCCGAGGTGACGGCGCGGGTGATTGCCGAGTTGGAGGCAGGGCGGCTGCCATGGGTGCAGCCTTGGGATGCAGCGTCGTGCGGATGCACCATGCCCGCCAACGCCGTGACCGGGCGGCGCTATTCGGGGATCAATGTGCTGATCCTGTGGGCGGCGGTGATCGAAGGGAAGTACGCGTCGCAGCGCTGGCTGACCTTCAAGCAGGCGCAGGCGGCGGGCGGGAGTGTTCGCAAGGGCGAGCGGGGCACGACCGTCTGTTATGCGGATCGATTTACGCCAAAGGATGAGGCGGAACGCGCGCGCGATGAGGATCGCGAGGCGCGGCAGCTGGCGTTCCTCAAGCGGTTCACCGTGTTCAATGTCGCGCAGTGTGAAGGCTTGCCCGTGCGATTGATTGAGTTGCCCGTGCTTCCGGCGGAGCCGGATATCCTGCCGCAGGTTCGCCGCCTGATCGACGCGAGCGGTGCGGACTTCCGGGTTGGTGGGGGCGAGGCCTATTATTCGCCGGGTGGCGACTATGTCGCGGTGCCGCCGCAGGCTGCGTTCGGCGAGCCGATCAACTGGTATCGCACCGCGTTGCACGAGCTTGGGCATTGGACCGGGCATTCTACCCGGCCGGATCGCAACC
>CADEEK010000171.1 GCA_902826325.1 uncultured Sphingomonadales bacterium | reverse complement strand
CGGCGAACACCGTGTCCATATGGCCGGTGAACAGCATCTGCACCGGGGCATCGGGACGGACGGTCAGGTGCAGGTGGCGGCCATGGTCGCGCGCATCGACATTGCCCGATCCGTCGACCGTTTCGACCGGCGCGGGGTCGACCAGCCGGATTTCGCCGGGCAGCGCGCCAAAGGCGTCGGCGAGCAGCGTCGCCATTTGAGCGAGGCCCGCCAGATTGCCGGTGCCGCTGTTGACCGCGCTCCACCGTTCGACCTGGCGCAGCATCGGTGCGGCGCGGGCCTGTTCGACGGCGGCGGTTTCGATCGGGGTCAGCGCCATATCCCGGTCTAGCGCCCCGGCGTCGCCGGGTGAACCCCCGGATCAGAAATCGATCAGCAGCGACGCGCGGCTGGTGGTATCGGTCGTCTTGCGGCCCACAGGCGGCGCGCTTTCATAGTTCACCGCGTAGGACATCTGGGCCGAGAAGGGGCCGAACAGGCGCGCGCGCAACGCCGATTTGGCGGTAATCGTGCTGTTTGCCGACTGGACATAGGCGGCGGCGTCCTGGCTGAAGCTGATGCCGCCGCCCAGTTGCCAGTTGAAATCGAGCTTGCCGCGCGCGGCGAGCTGGCTTTCGATGCTGTTGTCGGTGAACGTCGTGTGCCGAAAGGCGGGGCCGAGTTCGAGATCGAGCCGCATCCGTGGCTGTTTGATCGCGGAATAGCCGATGCCGAGCGAGGTCGAATAACGCTGGTCATAGCCCTGGAACCGGTCGCTTTCGAACTGCGCCGCGCCATAGAGATAGGCGCGGTCGGCGAATTTGAAATTGGGTTCATAGGCGGCAAGATAGCGTTCGCGCGCGACGAGGCCGCCATTTTCCTGATAGTCCGCCTGCACGCGCACCTTGTGCCGCCAGCGCAGCGCCTCCCGCTTCACATCGAGGATGCCGGTCAGGCCCAGCGTGTCGGTATTGCCGCTGGTCAGATAGCCGCCGAGTTCGGCGCGGCCCTTGACCAGTTCGAAAAAATCGGCCTCGCGCAATTTGCGTTCGGCGGCTTCGCGGCGCTGCTTCTTCCAGGCGCCGGCGGTCTGTTCCATCGCTTCGCCGGCGGCCTTGTCCGCCGCCTTGGCATATTTGATGATCGCGTTGACGGCGGCTTCGTCGCCCGCCTTCATCGCCGCATCGAGCAGCGCGCGGACGGCGGGGGCATTCTGCGTGCTTTGGGGGGCGTCGGTGCTTTGGGCGGGTGTCGCGATCAGCAGCAGAGCGGCGGGCGAAAGGCGAAACAGGCTGGGCATGGCGGGGTGCATAGAGCCATGAGGCGCGGGAATAAAGGTTGAGGGGCCGTTTGTTGCGCGCCCTATGACCCGGCGCGCGCGAGATGCGGCGCGAAGAGTTCGAGCAGGCGGATATAGAGCGCGCGCTTGAACGGCACGATCACGTCGGGCAGCTGATCCGCCGCGATCCAGCGCCATGCCCGGAATTCCGGTTCGGCGGTGGCGATGTCGATCGCTTCGTCGCCGGCGGTCAGGCGGAACAGGAACCAGCGTTGCCGCTGGCCGCGCCATTTGCCCTTCCACACCTTGCCGATCAGATCGTCTGGCAGGTCATATTGCAGCTCTTCATCGGGCGCGGCGATCAGTTCGACGGCAGCGCGCACGACGCCGGTTTCTTCCCATAATTCGCGATAGGCGGCGTCCAGCGCGTCCTCGCCCGGGTCGATCCCGCCCTGGGGCATTTGCCACGCCTCGATCGTCGTATCGAAGCGCTGGCCGACGAACACCTCGCCCTTGCGGTTGAGCAGCATGACGCCCGCGCAGGGGCGATAGGGCAGCGTTGCGGGATCGGTCATGACGCGGCCTGGGCCATCACGCGATCGGCTTCCGCCTCGGTCAGCATGTCGCGAAAGGCGTTGAGCATCGCGGCGACATCGCCTTGGCTGGACGGCACCGCGCGTTGCAGGTTGATGAAGCCGTGGATGTTGCCGACCGCTTCGCGAAAAATGACCGGCACCCCGGCGCCGATCAGCGCGGCGGCATAGGCGCGGCCCTGATCGCGGATCGGATCGAGCTGGGCGGTGACGATGACCGCGGGCGGCAGGCCGGTCAGGTCGGCGCGCACCGGTGCGGCGCGAAGATCGTCGGGATCGGCGCCGCAGCACTGGTTGAACCAGTCGATGATCCGCCGCGTGAGGCCATAGCCTTCGCCGAACCGGTCGAGCGAGGGGCAGGCGGCGTGCATGTCGGTGGCGGGATAGATCAGCAGCTGCGCGATCACCGGGACGGCGGCGGGAGCGTCGCGCAATGCGATCGCGGTGGCGGCGGCGAGCAGGCCGCCCGCGCTGTCGCCTGCGAGCGCGAGCGCGGTGACGCTGTGCCCCAATGCGTCGGGCGAGGTGGCGATCCAGCGCGCCGCCGCCACGCAATCGTCCGGCGCAGCGGGCCAGGGACATTCGGGCGCCAGCCGATAGTCGACCGAGATCACCGGCATGTCGAGCGCCCGCGCCATCTGGGCGGTGAGATGGGCATGGGTGTCGATGTCGCCGATGACGAAGCCGCCGCCGTGGAAATAGACCAGCGCCGGTCCCGGCACGCGCGCTTCCCGAGCATCGAACAGGCGCGCGCGCAGCGGCCCGGCGGGGCCGGGGATTTCGATGTCGCGGCAGATCGCGAGGTCGCCCGCAGGCAGATCGGCCAGCCCGATCATTGCCCGATATTGCGCACGATAGGTGGCGGGATCGGGCGGCCAGTCCGCCTGAGGCATCGCGGCCATCATGTCGAGCAGCGCCTGCGCATCCGGGCGGGCTGGGGGATTTTCATCGTTCACGCAGGTGACTCCGGGGTGGGACGCGCCCTGATAGGCCAGGGGCGATCCCCGCGTCCACAATCCTGCGTCCACAATCGGAATCCGCTGCCAAGTGCGGCTTCATCGTTCGAAAAGATGTTTTTCGCTACCCAAGGCGCAACGATGCTGTTAGGCGCGCCGCCATGTTTCGAAAACGGATCATTACCACCACCCGGACCGTGACCCGCCGCTGATCGGCCGGTCGCGCGGGTCCGGGTATCCGCGAGACATCACCGGGCGGGCGCCGCGCCGCCCCCTGACTTTCCACCGCAAAATCACTATGTCGCCGCCGAACCGTTTCGGCGGTGGGACCATCGAAAGGGTCGTAAATGGGTTATCGGGTCATCGTCGCAGGCGCCACCGGCAATGTCGGGCGCGAAATGCTGAACATTCTGGCCGAGCGCGAATTTCCGATCGACGAGCTGGCGGTCGTCGCCTCGTCGCGTTCGACCGGCGATATGGTCGATTTCGGCGAGACCGGGAAACAATATAAGGTCCAGAATATCGAGCATTTCGATGCGACCGGCTGGGACATCGCGCTGTTCGCCATCGGCAGCGAGGCGACCAAGATCTATGCGCCCAAATTCGCTGCGGCGGGGTGCACGGTGATCGACAACAGCTCGCTGTATCGCATGGACCCGGACGTGCCGCTGATCGTGCCGGAAGTGAATCCGGAGGCGATCGACGGCTACAAGGCGCGCAACATCATCGCCAATCCCAATTGTTCGACCGCGCAGATGGTGGTGGCGCTCAAGCCGCTGCACGATGCCGCCACGGTCAAGCGCGTCGTCGTCGCGACCTATCAGTCGGTGTCGGGCGCGGGCAAGGCGGGCATGGACGAGCTGTTCGAACAGTCGCGCAACATCTTTGTCGGCGATTCCGCGGAACCCAAGAAGTTCACCAAGCAGATCGCGTTCAACGTCATTCCGCACATCGACAGCTTCCTGGAGGATGGGTCGACCAAGGAAGAGTGGAAGATGGTGGCCGAGACCAAGAAGATCCTCGATCCCAAGGTCAAGGTCATCGCCACCTGTGTCCGCGTGCCGGTGTTCGTCGGGCACAGCGAGGCGGTGCATATCGAGATGGCGGACGAGCTGTGCGACGAGGACGCGCAGAAGATCCTGCGCGAGGCGCCGGGCGTGATGCTGGTCGATAAGCGCGAGGATGGCGGCTATGTCACGCCGGTCGAATGCGTCGGCGATTATGCGACGTTCGTCAGCCGCGTGCGCGACGATCCGACGGTCGACAACGGCCTCGCCTTCTGGTGCGTCAGCGACAATCTGCGCAAGGGCGCGGCGCTCAACGCGGTGCAGATCGCCGAACTGCTCGGCCGTCGCCACCTCAAAAAGGCGTGAGCGAACGGCGGGAACGGCTCCCCGCCGCGCAGCGATGGTGGCTGCTCGCATGTCTTGCGGGCGTCCCGTTCAGCGCGGCGGGGGCAGCCTACCCGCCCAACACCTGGCTGCAGGTCGGCCCGGTCGTCATCGGCGTGGCGATCGCGTGGTGGGCGCTGCGGCGCTGGCCGATGACGACCGCCAGCGTGGGCTGGGCCAGTCTGTTCATCCTGTTGCATCTGTTCGCCGCGCGCTGGACCTATAGCGACGTGCCCTATGACGCCTGGGGACGGACGGCGCTCGGGTTCGGCATCGACGCGGCGTTCGGGTTCGAACGCAACATGTTCGACCGGCTGGTGCATTTCATGTTCGGCGTCTGCCTTGCCCGGCCGCTGCTTGAGATCGGGGTCGTCCATGGCGGATTGTCGCGGCGCTGGGCGATGGTGCTGGCGGTGTCCGCCGTGCTGGCGATCGGCGCGTTCTACGAGATTTTCGAATGGCTCCTTGCGGTCACGCTGAGCCCGGAGGCGGCGGATGAGTAT
>CADEEK010000170.1 GCA_902826325.1 uncultured Sphingomonadales bacterium | reverse complement strand
GACCGCCTTCATCACCAGCGATGAGTTGGTGCCGCCGAAACCGAACGAATTGTTCAGCACCGCGCGAATCTTCCGCTCCTTCGCCTGATGCGGCACCAGGTCGACGCCCGCGCAATTCTCGCTGGGGTTGTCGAGGTTCAGCGTCGGCGGCGCCACCTGATCGCACAGCGCCAGGATGCAGAAGATGCTCTCTACCGCGCCCGCGCCGCCCAGCAGATGCCCGATCGCCGATTTGGTCGAGGACATCGACAGGTCGCCGATCGCACTGCCGAACAGCTTGCGCACCGCGCCCAGCTCGATCTCGTCGCCCAGCGGCGTCGAGGTGCCGTGCGCGTTGATATAGTCGATATCGTCCATCGACAGGCCCGATTTGCGCATCGCCATCTGCATCGACCGGAACGCGCCCGACCCTTCGGGATGCGGCGCGGTGACGTGATAGGCGTCGCCCGACAGGCCGTAACCGATCACCTCGGCATAGATTTTCGCGCCGCGCGCCTTGGCATGCTCATATTCCTCAAGCACCACCACGCCCGCGCCCTCGCCCATGACAAAGCCGTCGCGGTCGACGTCATAGGGGCGGCTGGCCCGCCAGGGTTCGTCGCGATAGCCGGTCGACAGCGCCCGCGCCTGTCCGAACCCGGCGATGCCGATCGGACAGATCGCGCTTTCCGCGCCGCCCGCCAGCATCACATCGGCATCGTCCATCGCGATCATCCGCGCCGCATCGCCGATCGAATGCGCGCCGGTCGAACAGGCGGTGACGACCGCATGGTTCGGCCCCATCAGGCCGTATTTGATGCTGACCTGGCCCGAAATCAGGTTGATCAGGCGGCCATGGACGAAATGCGGCGACACGCGCTTGGGCCCCTTTTCGGCGAGCACCAGCGATTCGCTTTCGATCCCCGGCAACCCGCCGATGCCCGATCCGATCGAACAACCGGCGCGCAGCCGCTGTTCCTCGGTCATGTCGGTCAGGCCCGCATCCTCGATCGCCTGGCCGGCGGCGTCGATGCCATAGACGATGAACGGATCGACCTGGCGCTGGATCTTGTGATCGACGCGCTTGCCGGGGTCGAAGCCATATTCGTGATCGGCTGGCTTGACCTCGCAGGCATAGTTGCTCTGGAAATCCGTCGCATCGAACCGCGTGATCGTCGCCGCGCCGGACTTGGCGGCAAGGATGTTCTTCCAGGCGGTTTCGACATCGGCCCCCAACGGGGTCACGAGGCCCAGGCCAGTCACGACGACGCGGCGCATAATTTCTCTCCGTTCAGGCATCGCGCCCCGCCGGCCAATCGGCCCTGAGCGGCAACGATGCGACAATCAACCCATGTTCAAAACGCCAAACGGCTTCCCACCCCTTTCGGGAACGGGAAGCCGTTCGTCAAATCCTGCCCACGCGGGCGGCCATGCGGGAAACCCGCTTAGCCCTGATTCTCGTCGATAAAGGTGATCGCGTCCTTGACGGTCGTGATCTTTTCGGCGGCATCGTCGGGGATTTCGACGCCGAATTCTTCTTCGAACGCCATCACCAGCTCGACGATATCAAGGCTGTCGGCGCCCAGATCGTCGATGAAGCTCGCATCCTCCGTGACCTTTTCGGCCTCGACCCCCAGATGCTCGACGACGATCTTCTTAACCCGATCGGCGGTCTCGCTCATGTAACTGTCCCTTCTAACTTGTGCAGCGTTGAATCCTGAACGCAGTTAGAACGGTGCCGGGGAACTGGCAAGGGGTGGTTGATCGCCGTGTCACCGGCGGGCGATCCCATGTCCCCGGGGGGCGCGCCGATGCGCCCCCAGGGGCATCCGGATCAGCCGAACCCTTCCATCGCGCGCTGCATCCGCGCCGTGCCGACCAGGCCGATGACGATCGTGTTGGCGATGTCCGATGCCTGGGCGGCGGGCGCCTTGTCGATCGTCGCGCCGGATTCGACCAGCTTCTGGAATACTGCGCGATAGGTCTCGCCCTTCATGTCACCGGCCGCCACCGCCTCGAACGCCGCATTGTCGAGCGAGCCGAGCGCCGACAGCAATTGCGGCACCCGCACGCCAAAGGGCGCAAGCTTTTCGATCGCATGCAGCTGAAGATTGCGGCCGACGAACCATTCGAGCGCGAACCCCTTCTGCTTGGCGTTCCAGCGATTGTCGCGCTGGCAGTTGTTGGTGCGGATGGTGATCTGCTTGAACGCCTCCTTTTCCTCGGCGCTCTCGGCCTTCAGGCCCTTTAGCGACAGGGCGGTCAGCAGGTCAGGCGATACCGCCTTGCCCAGCCGCCCCTTGATACAGGCGATCTTGCTCTCGGTGCCCTGGGCGTTCGCCGCAACGGGAACCAGGCAGGCCGCAGCCATCGCCAGACCGATCGTCAAATGATTGAAGCGCATTGCATCCTCCCTCTCTCTATCTGAAAGGGTCAGCATAGCAGCTTATTATCTATAATAAATACGAAGCAGGCCGATCGGGTTTCGGACCAGCTGCATGCGGGCGCACCCGCCGCCCGCGAACGCGCGGCGGGTGCGGCGCCTTACAGCATCGCCATGCCGCCGTTCACATGCAGCGTCTGGCCGGTGACATATCCCGCTTCCCTGCTGGCAAGATAGACGACCGCCGCACCGATGTCCGGACCATCGCCCAGATCGCCCGCCGGAATCCGGCCGAGCAGCGCGGTCTTCTGCGCCTCGGGCAGGACATCGGTCATCGCCGATCGGATGAAGCCGGGCGCCACGCAATTGACGGTGATGCCCCGGCTGGCCAGTTCCTGCGCCATCGCCTTGGACATGCCGACCAGCCCCGCCTTGGACGCGGCATAATTGGCCTGCCCCGGATTGCCGGTCGCGCCGACGACGGAGGTGATCGAAACGATCCGCCCGAACCGCGCCTTCATCATCGGCTTGGCCGCGGCGCGCATCAGGCGGAACGCGGCCTCAAGGTTGACGCGGATCACCTGATCCCACTCCTCGTCCTTCATCCGCATGGCAAGATTGTCGCGCGTGACCCCGGCATTGTTGACCAGAATGTCGAGCTTGCCGCCCAGCGCCTCGATCGCCTGCGGCACCAGCGCATCGACCGCGGCGGCATCGGACAGATCGCACGGCACGGCGACATGATCGCCGCCCAGTTCAGCGCGGAACGCCGCCAGCTTGTCGGCATTCGAGCCCGAAACCGCCAGCCGCGCCCCCTGCCCCGCCAGCGCCTTCGCGATCGCCGAACCGATCCCCCCCGAAGCGCCCGTCACCAGCGCGGTCATACCTGTCAGGTCGAACATGCTTATTACTCCTGATTTGATGCGCGCGTATGCGGCAAGATTTTTTGTTCACGCAGAGGCGCTGAGAGCGCAGAGGGCGTGTGGCTGTTGACGACCCGTTTCACCCCTTCCTTGAGCGTGGCGCCGCCAAAATTGATCAGCAGCCCAACTGGCTGCTTGAGTAAGCGAAGATAGGTGAGCAACTGCTTGCCATGAACCGGCGCGAGCCGGTCTATCGATTTGATTTCGACAACCAGCCGCTGATCGACAAGAAGATCGACTCGAAAAGCGTTCTCGATCCGCACCCCGTCAAACTCGACGCTGACGGCATATTGCCTCAGAACATCATAGCCTGCGGCGGCAAGCCGTGCCGCCAGCAACGTCTCATAAGCAGATTCCAGCAGACCCGGCCCAAGTTCGCGATGCAATCGCATCGCCAAATCCAGCACGTCTCCGCTGATCTGATCGATATCCTTCAAGCGCCGCCTCTCTGCGCTCTCTGCGTCTCTGCGTGAACCAAAATCAAAGCACTTTCTCCAGCGCCTCGATGTCGTCCATGCTCACCACGCTGGTCACGCCCGCGTCCGGGGCGATGCGCTTGACCATCGCGCCCAGCACCTTGCCGCCCAGCTCGACGAACGCATCGACGCCGTCCCCGGCCATCGCCGCCACCGATTCGCGCCAGCGGACCATGCCCGTCACCTGTTCGACCAGCAGCGTGCGGATCGTATCGGGATCGCTGACCGGCGCCGCGGTGACATTGGCATAGACGGGCACCAGCGGCGCGCGGATCGCGGTCTGCGCCAGCGCCTGTTCCATCGCATCGGCGGCGGGCTGCATCATCGGGCAGTGGAACGGCGCCGACACCGGCAACAGCACCGCACGCTTGGCGCCATGATCCTTGGCGATCGCCACCGCGCGGTCGATCGCGGCCTTGGCCCCGGAAATCACGACCTGCGAGGGATCATTGTCGTTGGCGACGGTGCACACCTCACCCCCGGCCGCCGCATCCGCAATCGCCTGTGCCCTGGCGAGATCCGCGCCGAGCAGCGCCGCCATCGCGCCCTCGCCCACCGGCACGGCCGCCTGCATCGCCCGTCCGCGCAGCTTGAGCAGCTTTGCCGTGGTCGCCAGGTCCAGCGCGCCCGCCGCACACAGCGCGGTATATTCGCCGAGCGAATGGCCCGCGACGAAATCGGCCTTGTCGGCCAGCGACACGCCGCCTTCCTTTTCCAGCACGCGCAGCACCGCGATGGCATGCGCCATGATCGCGGGCTGGGCATTTTCGGTCAGTAACAGGTCGCCCTCGGGCCCCTCGCTCATCAGCTTGAACAGCTTCTGGCCCAGCGCCTCGTCGACCTCCTGAAACACCTCGCGCGCCACCGCGCTCGCCTGCGACAGCGCCAGGCCCATGCCGACCGACTGGCTGCCCTGACCGGGGAAAATAAAGGCGCGCATGATCGTGTTCCTTCTTGTTGGGGAGCGAGCCGG
>CADEEK010000169.1 GCA_902826325.1 uncultured Sphingomonadales bacterium | reverse complement strand
CGACTATAGCGTCAATCTCCCCGAAATCTGCGCACGGCACGATGCGGATCCCACGGCGTTGATCGCCAGCGCCAGCGGGCTCGGCGCGCTGGAGGAGGACGGGCTGATTACCGTGCGCGACGGCGTGATCGCCGTCGCGCCGGGGGCACGACCGCTGGTGCGGGCGGTTGCCGCCGCGTTCGATGCCTATCTCGACCGCAGCCCGGCGCGCCATTCACGCGCCGTCTGATCCGCCCGCCCGCGCCGTTCAACTGCAGCGCGAATAGCCGCATTCAAGACAGCTGGCGCAGCCCTCCGACTTGATCAGCGCCGCCGCACCGCAGTGCGGACAAGAGCGCGGCACCGCCTGCACGCCCGGGTCGGCCGCTGCCTGATGGTCGGCCGGCGGCGCTGCGGGCGCGGCGCCCTCCCCGGGCTCAAGACCGGCGATATGCCGTTCGATCACCCCGCCGATCGCAGCCGGCAGCGACGGGACATAGCGGCCATGGATCCACCCGCCGCCGCGCGGATCAAACACCGCCTTCAATTCCTCGGCGACGAAGGACACGTCGGCGGCCCGGCGGAAAACCGCCGAAATCATCCGCGTCAGCGCCAACGTCCAAGCATAATGCTCATTATTCTTCGAATTGACGAAAATCTCGAACGGTCGTCGCCCTTCGCCGCTCTCGACATCGTTGATCGTCACATAAACCGCGTGCGGCCCGTCGGGCCAGCGCAGTTTGTAGGTGGTGCCGTCGAGCGCTTCGGCGCGGGGCGCGAGCGCCTGGTCGGTCGCGACCACCGCGTCGACCTTGGGGGTGGGCGTGGTGCTGAGGATCGATCCGGTCACCGGGTTGGGGCGATAGGTGGTCAGCCCTTTGCAGCCGAGATGATAGCCCTCGATATAGATGTCGGCAAAGGCGTCGAAGCTGATATCCTCCGGGCAATTGACCGTTTTGGAGATTGAACTGTCGATCAACGCCTGGGACGCGGCCTGCATCGTCAGATGGTCGGATGGCGTCAGCGTCTGGGCGCTGACGAACAGCGCTTCGGGCGGCGACAGATCGCCCTTCTCGCGACGCCAGACCTGCATCGCGTAATCCTCGACCGCCTGCTCGCGCGTGCTCCCGTCGGGCTGACGGATCCGGCGGGTATAGGCATAGGCAAAGACCGGCTCGATCCCGGAGGAGACATTGCCCGCCAGCAGCGAGGTGGTGCCGGTCGGCGCGATCGAGGTCAGGCAACCATTGCGCAGGCCATAGGCTTCGATCAGCGCCCGGGTTTCGGCATCGAGCGATGCAATGTTCGGCCGTTCGAGCATCACTTCGTCATAGGTCGGGAAGCTGCCCTTCTCCTCTGCCAGCATCGCCGAGGCGCGATAGGCTTCGCGCTTGATCACCCCCAGCCAGCGCTGGGTCAGCGCAACCGCCGCACTGCTGCCATAGGTAGCGCCGCAGAACAGCAACGCATCGGCGAGGCCGGTGATGCCCAGCCCGATCCGGCGCTTGGCACGCGCTTCGGATTCCTGTTCGAACAAGGGATAGCGCGACAGATCGATCACATTGTCGAGGAAGCGGACGGCGGTACGGGTGAGGTCCGCCAGCGCCTCCTCATCAAGTTCGGCACCGTCGGCAAAGGGCCGCTCGACCAGCCGGGCGAGGTTGATCGAGCCCAATAGGCAAGCCCCATAGGGGGGCAGCATCTGCTCGCCGCACGGATTGCTCGCCGCGATGCTCTCGCAATGCGCCAGATTGTTGGCGGCGTTCACGCGATCGACAAAGATCACGCCCGGCTCAGCGGTGTCATAGGTCGCGCGCATCAACCGCTCCCACAGCGCCCGCGCCTGGACCGTGCGATAGCATTGCCCGCCAAAGACCAGCGGCCAGTCGCCATCCGCGGCCAGCACCTGCATGAAGGAATCGGGCACCAGCACCGACACGTTGAAATTGCGCAGGCGCGCCGGATCCCGCTTGGCATCGATGAACGCCTCGATATCGGGATGGTCGATGCGCAGACAGCCCATCATCGCGCCGCGCCGCTGCCCCGCCGACTCGACGGTGCGACACATCGCGTTCCAGCAATCCATGAAGCTGAGCGGGCCGGATGCTTCCGCACCGACGCCGCGTACCGCGCTGCCCGATGGGCGGATCGTCGAGAAATCCATGCCGACGCCGCCGCCCTGCTGCATCGTCAGCGCGGCTTCGCGCAGATGCGCGAATATGCCTTCAAGACTGTCGGGAATCGTCCCCATGACGAAACAGTTGAACAAGGTGACCGAACGCTCGGTCCCGGCCCCCGCCAGTATCCGGCCAGCGGGGATGAAGCGGAAATCCCGCAACGCGTCCTCGAACCGCGCGCGCCAGACCGGGCGCAGCGCCTCCACCTCCACCTCGGCAACGGCGGCCGCGACGCGGGCGATGGTCGCGTCGATAGTGGAGTCACCCTCCCCCGGCGCGGGCGAAAACCGGTATTTTGCGGTCCAGATTTCTTCGGCCAGTGCGTTCTCAAAGTCCATGCGCGTCCTCACTGCAATGCTGAGCTGCCAGTCTGACGCGCGGGCGGTGGGCCGACTTGACCTGACTCAAATGCGGAACTGACCGGCCTTTTTTGTGAGGCGGCGACTAAGATCGCTTAAAAAAATTGGCGGCAGGGGATCACCGCTGCCGCCAAGTCGTGGAGGAGTTGCGTACAACCCGATTGCCGGGGTACGAGCTTACGCGCTCTGCCGCTTGCGCCAGCTCAATTATGCGCGCGCCGACGCGAATTTGACGTCGCTCATTTCCCAGCGACAGGCACTGTCGCGCAGCGCCACCGGGTCCAGAATATAAAGCTCATGCACCCCCAGCATGCGGATCAGCCCGGCCGCCTTCAATGCGCCCAGCTCGCGACTGACCGTTTCGATCCGCAAGCCAAGATAATCGGCCATGTCCATACGCGACATCGGCAGCGCGACGCGTCGCGGTTCACTCGGAAATTGTTCTGAATGGTTCGCCATGTCGAGCAGGAAACTTGCGAGACGTTCGCTCGCCGTCTTTCGGCCCAACAGGACCACTTGCTCGCGCACCACCGCCAACTCGCGCGCGGCGGCGGCATAGAGCCCCTTTTGCATCTGCGGATGCGCGCTGACGAACGCGTCGAACCGCGTGCGACTGAACTGACACAGTTCGGCGCTGCCGATTGCCTCGGCGGTAAAGGGATGCTCCTCCTCCAGGGTGAGACCGATGAAGTCCCCCGGAAAGGCAAAGCCGGTCACCTGTCGCCGACCGTCGGGCAAGTGCCGCGACAGGCGCAGCGCGCCATGGGTCAGGGTGTAGACATGCGTTACCGCATCGCCCTCCCAGCACAGCGCCTGGCCCGGCGACAACTTGCGGGTGACCCCGTTGCGGCGATATTCAGCCAGCTCGACCTGAGTCAGCGTGTTGCACAGGGCGGTGTCGCGGACCGTGCAACCATGACAGGGATGCCCCAGCGCGATATGCGGGTCAGCGGTAGCCAGATTGCTGAAATACATGCGACTTCCCCTCTTCGATGCGTTCGCCGATAGCGTTCAGGCGTGGAGCGGGCGTGCCACTTGCTTGATCAATTCCCGCGCGACCGTGGCGAGTTCGTCGCAGAGCAATGGCTTTTCGACCAACCGGGCACCCACCGCCCCTACCCGCTCAAGCAGGCGCGGGGTCGGGTTGCTGGTGATGATGATCGCCGGCGCCTGTTCCCCCGACGCGTGCAGCCAGGCGAGCAGCGAGAGCCCGTCCATCCCCGGGAGCCGCTGGTCGATCACGACACATGCGTATCGTCGCGACATTTCCCGCCCGACGACCTCCTCCGCGCTTTCGAACGCAGCGACGTCGAACCCTTCGATTTCGAGCGCGAAGCTGATCGATGATCGCACTGCGGGGTCGTCATCGACAAGAAGGATGCTGGGACGGGACATAGCAACAGTCCTTTGGGCGACGGTCCTTTGGGGGCGCCGTTGTGCCGCCCCGCATGAGGTCAGGCGGCCTGTTTCCAGACGGGCTCAAGCGCCTGATGCGGCGGACAAGGCGCCACCGCACAAGGCGGCAGTCCGGCCAGTTCGTTGGCATAGCCATGGTTGACGTCGCGATGATGCGCCTCGTCCGCCCGCACGACGAGCACCACGTCGCGCAGCGTCGCGTCTTCGGCCAGCCCCCAATAGCGCTTTGCGATTTCCGGCGCGGGAACATTCTGCGAGCGCCCCTCGTCGATCTCGGCCAGATAATGGGTGTAGCTGATGACCGCCTCTTCCTCGAAATAACCGACGACGCGGTGCGCGGTCTTTGCGCTGATCAGGTAGAGCGCGAAAAAGGCGAGGTAGAACACCCATTGCGCGCCGAGGATCACCGCGCGCTCATACCAGGTCGGCTTGCACACCGCGACGAAGGTCATGAGGTGCATCCGCTCATTCTCCGCCTCGTCCATCAGCGTCTTGATCCAGCCGCGATCGTCACACATGCGGCGCAGGCATTTGAGGTGATTAAGCGTCGCGCCGACCATTCCCGGCACCGCGGCAACCGTCTCCAGCACGACCGCACGATGCCCGTAGCGCTCCGCGAAAAACGTGTCGGCGATCCAGCGCAGGCTCTTGGTAAAGCCGAGGGCAACCCGGTCGGACAGCCCGCGCGGGGCGTGGTGAACGGTGAGGTCGATATACGGGGCAATCATTTTGAATTATCCTTTCCGCCTGGATATTTGATCCACAGCAAGTGCATGGCGGTTTCTAGGCTGCGACTGCGGGAGCGG
>CADEEK010000168.1 GCA_902826325.1 uncultured Sphingomonadales bacterium | reverse complement strand
CGTTACGGATCGAAAAACTGCCCGACAATGTAAAGGCGATCGCGACGGCGCGCTCCAATCTGGGCGTCCTGCTCGACCGGATGGGGCGCGACGAAGCGGCGCTGACAGAGCATCAGGCCGCGTTGGCGATCCGGCGCGAAGTATTCAAAGGCACCGACTACGACCTTGGCACGTCGATGCTCAACATTGGGGAAAATTTTGCCAGACGCACGGACGGCAGCCGTGCCATTGCCGAACCCTATCTGCGCGCCGGTCTCATGTCGCGAGAGTTTCATTTGCCGCCCGGTGATCCGCGCACCACGCTCGCCCAATCCATGCTCGGCGAGAATCTCGAAGGGCAGGGAAAGGCCGAGGCGGCGCTCGAATTCTATGTCCTCGCGTACGCCGGCGCGCGGGTCGGCAGTTCGGCGGAAAGCCCCCTGTATATCCGCGCGGGATGGAATCTCGCGCGGCTGCTCACCGTCAATTCGGTGGGCATGCCCATGGCCCGGACGCTATATCGTGAAGCTGTTGGCGGGGTGCTGGCCCGCCAGGCGCGCGCCCAGGATTTCGACACCGCCGCGCGCGATGAGTTGAACCGGTATCGCGGCGTTTTCGCCGGTCAGGTCCGGATATGCTGGGCGCTGTCCGCCAGATAGCCGGGGCGGACATATCACCCGCCCCGATCACCGTAGCACCTAAATCCCGTCAACCGCCTTGCTGACCAGGATGTTGACCGCCACGCGGCGGTTCTGGGCCTTGCCCGCCGCCGTCGAATTGTCCGCCGCCGGATCGGCTTCGGCCATGCCGGCGGGTGACAGCATGCGATAGGGTTTCCAGCCGCACGCCTGTTGCAGATGGTTGACCACCTGGCCCGCGCGCTTTTCGCTGAGCGCCTGGTTCAGTTCCTGGCTGCCCGTCGAATCGGTATAGCCGACGACCAGCAGCAGGGCGTTGTCCATCCCCTCGGCCTGGTCGGCGGCGGCGCACAGATCGGCTTTGGCCTGCGCGCTCAGCACCGCCTTGCCGGTGTCGAAATTCACATTGGTGGTGCTTTTGACATTATACTGGTCGATGCTGCCGACGCGGCCGCGCAGCGCCTCGGTCGCGGCGGTCTGTTCGGCGAAGCGCTGGTCGGTGCCCGCATGGATCATCGATGCGGTCTTGAGATCCTTGCTCTGCAGCTTGATCTGGCTGGCGACCAGGCCGCCGCTCCACTGCATCGTCTTCATCGTGACGGGCAGGCCGTTCATCAGCGAGGTCGCGGCCAGCCGGTCGCGATCAAGGCCGAGAAAGCCGCCGCTGGAGGTGATTTTGGTCGAATCGGTGACGACCACCACCTGACGCATGCCGTCGCTGGTCGTCACCTGGACCTGGTCGCCCGAGCGGGCGGAGATGATCCCGGCGATTTCCGGTCCGGCGGTCATCTGCGATTCGTCGGGCAGGGCGGTGCCGGTAACGGTGATGTCGTCGGTGGCCGGCCGGTCCTGTGCGGCGAGGCTGGCGGGCGCCGTGGCGGCGAGCGTCGCGATCAGCAAAAGCGCCCTGGGGCTGCTCGAATTGAAAGGCATAGGCTACTCCTAAACTGGCAACCGTTGAGGTTGCGTAGCGAGCGCAAATGGCGAGCGGAGATTTGGTTCCGGCTCCCAGAACCGATTCGGGGGCGACATGAGCCGATCGCGCGGCGGGCCGTTTTTCGGGGCAGGGAACACAGCAAGGCGGCGCCGGAATGGCTTCCGGCGCCGCGCAGGGTTCAGCGATGTCGTGGTGCTTATGCCGCCTTGGCGCGGCTCTGCCGCTTGCGTTCATGCGGGTCGAGGAACCGCTTGCGCAGGCGGATGGTCTTGGGCGTCACCTCGACCATTTCATCGTCGTCGATATAGGCGATCGCCTGTTCCAGCGTCATTTTCCGGGGCGGGGTCAGGCGAATCGCATCGTCCTTGCCCGACGAGCGGATGTTGGTCAGCTGTTTCGCCTTCATCGGATTGACTTCAAGGTCGTCCGTCTTGGCATTTTCGCCGATGATCATCCCTTCATACAGCGCCTCGCCATGGCCGACGAACAGGATGCCGCGTTCCTCCAGGCTGTTGAGCGAATAGGCATTGGCCTCGCCCGTGCCGTTGGAGATGAGGACGCCGTTCTTCCGCCCCTCGATCGCGCCCTTATGGGGTCCGTATTTCTCGAACAGGCGGTTCATGATGCCGGTGCCGCGCGTGTCGGACAGGAATTCGCCGTGATAGCCGATCATGCCGCGGCTGGGCGCGGAAAAGGTAATGCGCGTCTTGCCGCCGCCCGAGGGGCGCATGTCGGTCATCTCGGCCTTGCGCAGGTTCATCTTTTCGACGACCGCGCCCGAATGTTCGTCATCGACGTCGATGATGACCGTCTCATACGGTTCGGTGCGCTGGCCATCCTCTTCGCGGAACAGCACGCGCGGGCGGCTGATGCCGAGTTCGAAGCCTTCGCGCCGCATCGTTTCGATGAGCACGCCGAGTTGCAGTTCGCCGCGTCCGGCGACTTCGAAACTGTCCTTGTCGGCGGCTTCGGTCACTTTGATCGCGACGTTCGATTCGGCCTCGCGCAGCAGGCGGTCGCGGATCATGCGGCTCGTCACCTTGCTGCCCTCGCGCCCCGCCATCGGCGAATCGTTGACGGCAAAGCGCATCGACAGGGTGGGAGGATCGATCGGCTGGGCCTGGATCGCCTCGGACACCGAGGTGTCGGCGATGGTGTTGGCGACCGTCGCGACCGTCAGGCCCGCCAGCGAGATGATGTCGCCCGCCTGCGCCTCGTCCACCGGGACGCGCTCCAGCCCGCGGAACGACATGATCTTCGACGCGCGGCCGGTTTCGAGCACATTGCCGTCGGCATCGAGCGCGTGGATCGCCTGGTTCGCCTTGATCTTGCCGCTGGTGACGCGGCCGGTCAGCACGCGGCCAAGGAAGTTGTCGCGGTCGAGCAGCGTGACGAGGAAGGTGAACGGCGCGTCGACGTCCAGCGCGGGCGGCGGGACATGGTCGACGATCTTCTGGAACAGCGGCTCCAGCGTCCCTTCGCGTAAGCTCGGGTCTTCATTGGCATAGCCGTTGCGGCCCGAGGCGTAGAGCACCGGAAAATCCAGCTGTTCGTCGGTCGCGTCCAGGCTGACGAACAGGTCGAACACCTCGTCCAGCACTTCCTGGATACGCTCGTCCGGGCGGTCGATCTTGTTGACGACGACGATCGGACGCAGGCAGAGCTTCAGCGCCTTGCCGGTGACGAACTTGGTCTGGGGCATCGCGCCTTCGGACGAATCGACCAGCAGGATGACGCCGTCGACCATCGACAGGATGCGTTCCACCTCGCCGCCGAAATCGGCGTGGCCGGGGGTGTCGACGATGTTGATCCGGGTACCGTTCCATTCCACCGAGGTCGGCTTGGCGAGAATCGTGATCCCGCGTTCCTTTTCCAGATCGTTCGAATCCATCGCGCGTTCCTCGACGCGCTGATTGTCGCGGAAGGTGCCGGATTGGCGGAAAAGCTGATCGACGAGCGTGGTTTTGCCGTGGTCGACGTGCGCGATGATCGCGACGTTGCGAAGGTTCATGACGGTTCCTGGATGCCGCACAAGCGCGGTTTGCGCGCGCCCTTAGCTCAAATTGTGCGGCGCGGAAAGAGCGCGCGGCACTAATCCCTTGGCTTAGCGGCGATGCGCGTGGCGAATTTCCGTCATCCAGCCCGCCTTGATATCCGGCGCGGCATGATCGGGACGCCGCTGTCGCGCGCTTTCGAGGCAGATTGCCTCGTTGAAATGCAGCCCCGCCGTGCCGTCGCGCACCCAGGCGACCGTGGCCGCAACCGCGTCGGCACAGCCGACCAGCACCGACACCTGATCGCCGGGATTGAGTTTCGACACCTGGGCCAGCCGCACGCCGCTTTCCGACAGGTTGGAGACGCGATGCACGGTGGGATCGCCATGCTGACGGAACAGCTGGGCCATCAACATCAGGCTTATGCGCGGCTGTCGCTCAACCTGCTCGCTCATCGACAATCCTCCCCGCAACCCAAGTGATTCAACGCATTATCGGGGGGAGTTCTTGGTAAATGATTAAACAACCGTGGTCGCGGGGCAGTGCAAACTAGCGCTGGCGCGCCCATTTCTCGACGATATCGGCGCGCAACCGGGTCAGTTTGAGCCGCCGCCCGTCAATTTCGAAATCGAGGATCGCCTCGCCGCCGCTGGGGCAGCAATGGCCGTCGCGGTCGCGCCACAGCTTGCTGAACGCGCCCATCCCCTCGAAATCATAATCGACGCCCTTCCAGATGCCGAAACCGCGGGGCAGCTTGCTCGCCAGATCGTCGCGCCAGCTTTCCAGTTCGATGTCCTGCCACGCGCCCGTCTTCTCGTCCCAGGCGAACAACAGGTCGGCATTGCCGTTGCCGCTGCCGATGCGGCGTCCGGGCACCCAGATCATCCCGCCCTGCGTCACGCGCGGCGGTTCGAAATGCACGCCGTCGAACGACCAGCCGATCAGCCTGGCGGTGCCATGGCCGGTTTCCGCCCACAGGATGATGCCCGCGCTGATCCCGTCCTCCGCCGAGGCGCCGTCCATCATCTGCCAATAGATCGGTCGGTCCTTGTCGGCCCACAAAATACCTGACGAGGTGACGCGACATCCCTGATCGAGCCAGGTGGCCATGCAGGTTTCGCTCCGCGCGGACGGTGCCTTGATCATGGGCCGCGTGCCCTTCGCCTGGGCCAGGGCGGTATCGAGGTCGTGGATAT
>CADEEK010000167.1:3025-4762 GCA_902826325.1 uncultured Sphingomonadales bacterium | reverse complement strand
TGACCCGCGCTCATCTCCAGCTGCTCGATCTTCACCGGGTCCTTGGTGCTCACGATCGCGGTGCGGGGTTTCAGCACCGCCCAGCTGCCGCCCTGATCGGTCCCCGCCGATTTCATCAGCCCGCCCATCACCGGCCGGTCGAGATCGCCGTCGAACTCCGGGCGCGGCGCCTTGTGCCCGTCGACCCCCGCGGTGATCCGGTTGGCCAGATCGCGATAGGAATAGACGCGCGGATTGTTCCACGCCGCCATCGCATAGACGGTCAACAGGCCATGCGCCGCCTGTTCCAGCGGATCGGCATAGCGTGGCGCCTGATATTGTTTGGCCTCCAGCGACGACGGCACCGCGAGCATGCCGACATAGGCGCCCCAGCCCGCCTTGCCCTTGCTCGTTTCCACCGCCAGGTCGCGAACGAAATTGCCGTCCTTGACGGTGAAGATCTTGGCCGGATTGACCTTCAGCCCCAGTTCCTTCGACGTCGGCGCACCATTGTCCTTGCCGCTCGCATCGCGGTTGGAATCGCCGCTGTGGCAGAAATCGGCGATATAGGTGACGTTGCCGCCCTTGGCGCGGATCGCGTCGATCACCGCGCCGATCTCATCGTCCAGGATCGCGTTCTGGATCTTCTCGCTGCCATTGGCAGAGCCGGTGTCATAGGGCAGGAACACCTCGTCCAGCCCATCCGGCTCCGATCCCGCCACCGCCTCATTCTGCTGAAAGCCATGGCCGGAAAAGGACATCAGCACCTCGTCCCCCGGTTTCGTCGTATCGACGATGCGCTTCAACGCGCCCAATATGTTGGCGCGGGTCGGCAGGCCGTCGGGCGTGACCTTGGTCTGGCGCAGGCGCGGCGTCACGGCATAGCTGTCCATCAACGCCTTTTCCGGCGCATCGGTCAGCAACGTCACATCCTCCGCCTTCGCCCCCTCACGGATCAGCGTCTCGGCGATCAGCACCGAATCATTATACGCGCCCAGCATCGGCTTGATCGGGTCGCGATAATTGACCACGCCGACCACCACCGCGCGAATGCGCCCGGTTTTCGCGGCCTCGCCCTGCGGCGCGGCGGGATTGGCGGCCAGCGGCATCCCGGTCAGGGTCATCGCCAGCGCCACGATCGCCAATGTCAGCCGTTTGAACACGCCACTCTCCTCTTGCGCGATTGTCGCGCTCTCAATTCGAAACCAGGATCGCGCGGGTCCACACCCGCCCCTTGTTTTTCAATACGATACGATATTCTTCGGTGCGGCCGGGAGTCCAGCGGCACAACAGGTCGCGGCGCGCGATACCCGCGCCCTGCGGCGCATCGACACAGGCAACGCGGCCCTGCGCATCGATCACCGCCAGTTCCAGCGCGGCATCGCCATCGCCACGCACGCGCACCAGCGCCAGCCGCCCGCCCTCGGCCCGCGCGCGCATCGTCAGCGCGCGTTCGGCGGGCAGGTCATGGGTATAGACGATCGCGGCGGGGATGATCCCCTTGCTCGCTTCGGCCTGCGCCAATTCGATCGCCGCCAGCTGGTCCTGATCGCCCGCCGCCCAGTCGCGCGCCTCGCGCAACAATGCCGCGGGCGCCGTCACCGGCAGTTCCTCGCCGGTGCGCGCCCGCCCCAGCACCAGCGGCGCGTTTTCGGCGGGCACCAGCACGAAATCGCCGCGCGACAGCATCGCGGCGGCGACCAGCATCATCGCCACATCCTTGTCCGCCCGCGCCCGCGCGATCAGGTCGCGGACCAG
>CADEEK010000167.1:0-2925 GCA_902826325.1 uncultured Sphingomonadales bacterium | reverse complement strand
CGCCGCGCGACGGTCAGGTCCTGACGATCGCCGCACCGTCATCCCCGTGGCCGGATCGGCGCCCGCCACCTCATTTCCCCGGTTCGCCGACCAGCGTGAATGCGGCCCAATATTTGGGGTTCACGAACTGCCCCGCACCCTGGTTGCGCACCGTCTGCATCGCCGATTGCAGCGCGCGGGCGCGCCCCGCCACATCGCCTTGCTGGATATTGTCGAACGTCGTCTGCATCAGGATCGATGTCGCCGCATCGCTCACCGCCCAATGGCTGACCAGCAGCGACCGCGCCCCGGCAAAGAAGAACGCACGGGCCAGGCCCGACAGCCCCTCGGCCCCCGCCTTGCCATCGCCCGCCGCCGTGTTGCACGCCGACAACGCGACCAGATCGGCGGTCAGTTTCAGCTCGGCGACCTCGGACGCGGTCAGCAGCCCATCGTCCAGCGGCGTCGCCGTTTTCGGCGGGGTAAAGACCAGCCCCGGCTCGGCATTGTCGCCGACTTCGGTGGCGAGCAGGCCATGGGTCGAAAACACCACGAACCGCGCCGCCGGGATCGACTTGCTGCCCTTGACCGCGGTTTCGGTCGCGGCATCGCCCAGCACGACATCGGCGCGCGCGCCGAACGTCTTGCCCAGGCTTTCCAGCTCCGCCTTGGCCTGCGGCAGATAGGCAAGCGCGCGCAGCTTCTCGGTATCGGCGAGCTTGCCATTATACATCTTGCCCGCAAGGTCCGGCGTCACCGACCGCCCGGTCGCCGCGCTATACTGCCCCAACAGCGTCGGCGCGCCATAGGCGGCCAGCGCCACCCCGCCGCGCGCCTGGGTCGCGGCGGTGGCGGTCGCCCGCGTATCACAGCCGGGATGCGCGTCCCGGGGATTGGCGATCAACAAGCAACGCAGCGCCCGCAGCGAGGATACCGACGGCAATTCGGCCAGCGCATATCTGTCGATCAGCCACGGGCTCGTCGCCACCGCCGACCGGTCGGTATCTGCCCCCTCGGGCGGCGCCGTGACCAACAACGCGAGCGGCAGCGAAGTCAGCGGCCCGGTGACGTTGGTCAGCAACACCTGCTTGCCCGCCAGCACGTCCTCGACCGGCGCGATCAGCTCCTTGTAGATTTCGTAGGACAGTTTGCGGTCGAACACCTTGGCGCCCGGCGCCACCGCATCCGGCTGCGCGCTCGGCGGCGGCTGGCGGCCCGAACCGCGCGCGCCATCGACTTCCATGCTCGCGCGCAGCAGGTTGACCTTGTCGGCCAGCGCGGCGCTCTTCATCGCCTCCGACCGCGACCAGGTCGATTTCTCGCGCGTGATCGCCCAGGTGTAGGTCGCATCGTCGGACACCAGGATCATCAGCATCGCCTCATCGGCGTTCAACAGCTTCTGCACCTGCGCGATGTCGAGCGCCTTGGGGCGGGTCAGGTCGAAATATTGCGGAAAATCCTTCTGGATCTTCGCCTCGATCGCCGTCACCTCGTCGCGGATCGTCGCGCGGCGCTGGGTCAGCGCACGGCGCTCCTCTTCGGGCACCGCGCTGCCGCGTTCGATCAGCGCACTGAACTGGCGATCGACGGCTTCGAGTTCGGCGAGCTTCTTGTCGCGTTCCTGCTCCAGCACCGCGAGCTGGCCGGACCCTGCGGCAAAGCGCGCGGTCACGCGATCCACCGCCGCCGCCGCGCCGGAAATCAGTGCATATTGCGCAGCAACGAACGCTTCGGAGCGCAGCACGTCCGGCGACGGCACCGGCTCGACCTTGATGTCGGGCGTCGTCTGGGCGGTGAGCAGCGCCGCGACCATCGGCAGCGCCAGCAATTTCGCAAAGCTTTTCATCACCCTCTCACCTGTCCCTGTCGCCCGCCGGTCGCGGCGCGCCACGCAACGGCGCGCCCGTTGCCGCGATGGCATCGGGCGGCGGCATGGCCGGATCGGTCGGAAAAAATCATTCCCCGAACGGTCGGGGCAGCGATGGGGTTGGCGGCGGCCGCGCAGCGGCATGGCGCCAGTGCATCTTGGCAAATCATCATGCCAGCCTCCCCGATCAGGCGGGCCGCCCCAGGTCGGGGCGGCGCCCGGCAGAAGATCCGCCGCCGCGAACGCCAATCGTTCGCGGCGGCGGGATCGACCGACTTAGTTCGTCACCAGCGCGATACCGGTGCCATAGGCGCCGACATTGCTCAGCTGGACCGAGAACGGACCGGTCCAGATCGGGTTGACGCGGCAATACAGCGTCACATTGCCCGACAGGTCCTGGCACACCAGGTTGCCGTTTTCGTCACGGATGCGCAGCGCGACCGGGGTCGCCGAGTCGCGACGCGCGCCGACGACCAGCGGCTCGCCGCCACGCGCGACGAAGCGAACGGTCCACATCGTCTGGCCGGGGACATATTGCACGGTGCGGATCGCGCCGGTGGCAACACCCTTCGAACGCTCGGCTTCAGCCGCTTCGACCGCTTCCAGCAGGTCCTGGTCGCCAGCGGCCAGTTCCTTGGCTTCGGTGAACAGGTCGGTCGCCGACACGCTCTTGGCTTCGCCGGTGCCCTTGCCGGTGCCTTCGATCTTGCCCTTGTCGGTGCCTTCCTTGACGCTGACCGAATCGACCAGACGGGCCGCGACGATCATCGCGCGCGCATCCTTGTTGGTGCGGGCATAATCGGCCAGGCGATAGCCCAGCGCCAGCGTGTCGACCGCCTTCGAGCTGTCGGTCGCGGCTGCTTCCTTCTCGCTCAGATTGGTGCCCGACTTGTCCTGCGCGAGCGCAGGCGACGCCATCATGCTCGCGGCGACCAGTGCCAGCGCCGCCTTTTTGTTGAACTTAACCATTACCAAAATCTCCTCACTCTTCCGGCTCTGCTCCCAAGCAGACCTTGCTTTTCTGATGTCAAACGGCGTTCAAAAGGGACCCCCGATCGGCGTCGAAGAGGGACCCCCTT
>CADEEK010000166.1 GCA_902826325.1 uncultured Sphingomonadales bacterium | reverse complement strand
CATCGGCAGGATATTCTGGAATGGGTGGCCGGGTGGGGGAGCGGGCCGGTGCGGCGTCTGGGCCGCGCGGTCCCAGACTAGTTCCCGGCTGCGGGCGCGGCTTCGGCGGCCTGGAGCGCCAGGAAACGGTCGAGCAGCGCCAGCCGCGTCACCATATCCTCGCGATAGCTCGCGTCCTTGGGCGTCAGGCGCAGCGCGTGTTCCCAATAGGGGCGCGCCGCCGCGAATTGCTGCGCCCGCACCAGGGCCACGCCATAGAAGAAGCGTGGGCCGGGATGCTCCGGCGCCAGCACTATCGCGCGGCGGAACGCGACGCCCGCCGCCGGCGAGATCGTCTGTCCATCCGCTTCGGCCAGCATCATCCCGGCCCAGGTCCACAGCCCCGCGTCGCGCGGCGAGGATCGCACCGCGCCGATCATCAGCCGCGCCGCCTTGTCCGCATCGCCGCTGCGCACCAGCGCATCGGACGCGAAGAAATAGCTGTCGAGATAGGAAAACCGCCCGAACAGCGCCCCGCGCAATTCGCGCAGCACCGGTTCGTCGGGCTGCGCCTTTTTTGCCGCCTCGACCGGCGCGCCGGCCAGATCCGGGCGCGCCTGCCACGCATAGCCCGCCGCACCCAGCATCAACGCCGCCCCGACAAAGGACCATAAAGCGCGCGGCACGCCGAGCAGCCACAGCGCCGCGAACACCGCCGCACCGATCCCGAAAAGCGCGATCCAGCCGCTCATTTGCGCCGCCGCCGCAACGTGCCACGCGCAAGCCACAGCCCAGCCGCCAGCAGCAGCAGCGGCGCCAGCCACAGCGGCGCGGTCGCCCAGCCAAAGGGCGGGTCATAGGTCACATAATTGCCATAGCGTTCGATCAGCCACGCGCGCACATCTTCGGGCCGGTCGCCCGCCGCGATCTTTTGCCGCACGATCCGCCGCATGTCGGCGGCCATGTCGACGTCGCTGTCATGGATCGACTGGCCCTGACAGACCAGACAGCGCAGCTCCGCCATCAGCTCGGCGGCCTGTGCCTCCCGCGTGGCATCGGGCAGCTGGGTATAGCCAAGGTCGGTGTCGGGACTGACCGGCACCACGGCGGTAAGCGCCAGCGCGATCAACAGGGTCATCGCGCATCCTCCAATGCCTTGAGCAGCTTGGGCACATCATCCTCGCGAATGTCGCCGATATGCTGGGCGGCGATCCGCCCCTGCCCGTCGATGACGAAGGTTTCGGGGACCCCCGATGATCCGATGCCGATCTGCACCATCGACTGCGGGTCGCTGCCGATCCGGGCATAGGGGTCGCCATGACGGTTGAGGAAGGCGGCGACCGCGTCGGGCGTATCGCGGATTGCGATCGCGTCGATCTCCACCCCCGCAGCCTTGAGCTGCATCAGCTGTGGCGCCTCGGCGATGCACGGCACGCACCAGCTGGCGAACACGTTGAGCAGGCGCGGCTTGCCGGTGGTGAAATCGGCGCGCGTCAGGCCCGGCTTGCCCGCGATCATCGGCTGCAGGCTGAATTCGGGCAACGGCTTGCCGACCAGTGCCGAGCGCACCACCGTTTCGCCCGGCGCGATCAGGCCGCGCCCGACCAGCGCGACCAGCGCAAGGAACGCCACCAGCGGTACCCAGAGCAGCCACCGATTCATGCCGCCGCCTCCCGCCGCCGCGCCCCGCGCCGCTCACGCAACAGCCGTCCGAGCAACGCCAGCGCCCCGCCCAGCGCGATCAGCGCGCCGCCGAACCAGATCAGCGTGACGAACGGTTTCCACCACAGCCGCAATTGCCACCGCCCCTGTGCATCCTGGCCGCCCAGCACCGCGTAAAGCTGTCCGTCGAGCTGCGTCACCAGCGCGGCCTCGGCCGTGTCGGTCGGCGGCGAGCTGTAATAGCGCCGCTGTGGCCGCAACAGGATCGGGCGGTCATGGCCGACCCGCCGCGCGATCACCCGGCCTTCGACCGCCGACCAATTGTCGCCCCGCACCGGGGCCACGCCGCGCAGCGCCGCCCGCCACGGCCCGACCTGATAGGTTTCGCCATAGCGCGCCGCGACCAGCCGTTCGACGGTAAAGGCGCTGTCCGCCGCCATCCCCGCCAGGCTGACCGCCACGCCGAAATGCGCGACCACCATGCCCCAGGTGAACATCGGCGTGCGCAGGACATTGCGCCGCCACACCGGCGCGAAGCTGGCGATGGCAAGGCCGGCGGCAAGGCCGAGGCCCGCAACCTCCATCCAGCCGGTATCCGGCGCCATCACCAGCACGCCGACCACGACCATCGCGACCGCGACGATCGGCGCCATCAACCGCGTCAACAGCGCGCGCGGATCGTCGCGCCGCCAGCGCAGCACCGGCCCCGCCGCCATCGCCGCGACCAGGATCAGCGCGACCGGCCCCGCCGTCTTGTTGAAAAACGGCGGCCCGACCGACAGTCGTTGCCCCATCGCCTCCGCCACCAGCGGATAGAAGGTGCCGATCACGACGATGCCGAGCAATACGGTCAGCAACAGGTTGTTGAGCACCAACCCGCCCTCGCGGCTGACCAGATCGAACCCCTCGCCCGCCTTGACCTTGCCGACGCGCAGCGCGAACAGCGCCAGCGCGCCGCCGACATAGACGCCCATCAACGCCAGGATGAAGCTGCCCCGCGTCGGATCGACGGCAAAGGCATGGACGCTGGTGATCAGGCCCGAGCGGATCAGGAAGGTGCCGAGCATCGACATCGAAAACGCCGTCACCGCCAGCATCAGCGTCCAGGCGCGCAGCCCGTCGCGCGCCGCCAGCACATTGACCGAATGCAGCAAAGCCGTCGCCGCCAGCCACGGCATCAGCGACGCGTTTTCGGACGGGTCCCAGAACCACCAGCCGCCCCAGCCCAGCTCATAATAGGCCCAGTAGCTGCCCGCCGTGATGCCAAGCGTCAGAAAGATCCACGCCGCCAGCACCCAGGGGCGCATCGCGCGGGCGAACGCCGGACCGACCTGGCGCGTCACCATCGCGCCGACGGCGAAGGAAAAGGCGATCGAAAGCCCGACATAGCCGAAATACAGCGTCGGCGGATGAAAGGCGAGGCCGGGGTCCTGCAACAGGGGGTTGAGGCCCATGCCGTCCGCCGCCGCCGGATCGAGCCGCGTGAACGGGCTGGAGGCCAGCAGCATGTAGATATAGAAGCCGAGCGCGATGAACGCCTGCGCGCCCAGCGTCGCGGTCAGCGTCGCCCGGTCGAGCTTGCGCTCCAGCAGCGCGATCGCCGCCCCGGCCAGCGCCAGCACCGTGACCCACAGCAGCATCGACCCTTCATGATTGCCCCATGCGCCCGCGAATTTGTAGATCAGCGGCTTGGCCGAATGGCTGTTCTGCGCGACCAGCAGCACCGACATGTCGGACCGCAGGAACAGCACGATCAGCAGTGCGAAGGACAGGGCGGCAAGCCCCCCCTGCACCATCGCCACCGGGCGCACCGCCGCGCTCAGTTCGTCCTGCCGCATACGCAGGCCCAGCGCGGCGAGCGCGAATTGCAGCAATGCCATCGCCGCGGCGAACCACAGCGCCGCCAGCCCCGCCTCCGCAATCATTGGACCAGCGTATCCGCGGCGGGCATCTTGTCGGCGATTTCGGGCGGCATGTAACGCTCGTCATGCTTGGCGAGCAGATTGTCGGCGACGAAGCTGCCATCGCCCGTAAAGCTGCCCTCTGCCACCACGCCCGATCCTTCCTTGAACAGGTCGGGCGTCACGCCGGTAAAGCGCACCGGCACCTTGGCATCCTTGTCAGCAACGACGAAGCGGATCGTCACGCCATCGGCCAGCCGTTCGATCGATCCCGTTTCGACCATCCCGCCCAGCCGCACCGCCTTGCCGGGTTCCGGCCGCGCCGTGGCGACATCGCCGGGAGTATAGAAGAACGCGGCCTGGTCCTGCAGCGCCGACAGCGCCAGCGCGCTCGCCCCGCCGATCGCGACCAGCGCGGCAAGGCCGAGAACCAATCGCTGATGCTTGCGCTTCATGTCCGGTCCCTGAGCGATTCGACGGCACGCTCGGCACGGCGCATCGCCCGCCAGCTGAACCAGGACAGGCCACCGATACCGATCGTGACCGCGCTATAGGCGGCGATGATGAACGGCCAATGATTCATGCCGCCATCCGTCGCATCCGCGCCTCCAGCTTCTGCTGCGCCAGCGCGGCGCGCATCCGCATCAGCACGATGCCGCCGAACAGCAGCGAAAATCCGGCCAGCATGACCAGCAGCGGCCACAGCATCGAATCGTCGATGGTCGATTTGGTCAGCGTCAGGCTCTGCCCCTGATGCAGCGTATTCCACCACACCACCGAATAACGGATGACCGGCAACAGCACCGTGCCGGCAATGCCGAACAGCGCCGGGATACGCCCGTCACCGCCGCGTTCGCGATCGGCGCGTTCCAGCGCGATCCAGGCGATATAGACGAAGAACAGGAGCAGCATCGATGTCAGCCGCCCGTCCCATTGCCACCAGGTGCCCCAGGTCGGCCGCCCCCAGATCGATCCGGTGATCAGGCACAGCGCCGCGAACACCGCGCCCACCGGCGCGAGCGCGCGCGCGGCCAGTGCCGCCAGCGGATGCCGCCACACCAGATAGGCAAAACAGGCGATGGCCAGCGCGCTCCACCCGCCCATCCCCAGCCACGCCGAGGGGACGTGGATGTAGAGGATGCGGACGCTTTCCTTTTGCAGATAATCGGGCGGCGTCTGCGTCAGCCCGCCCCAGGCGCCGAACAGGATCAGCGCCAGCCCGCTCCAGAACAGGATCGGGGTCAGCGGTCGCGCAATCTTGAGGAAGCGCGCAGGGT
>CADEEK010000165.1:1927-4828 GCA_902826325.1 uncultured Sphingomonadales bacterium | reverse complement strand
TGGCGCTGGCGCAGGAAGCCGCCAATGCACCGGCGGGCGACCGTGCGGTGATCCGTAAATTGCAGCGCGCGGTGGAGCGGCTTTAAGGCTGGTCTTGCGGCACCGGCGCGGTGCCGTTTTTTTGGGGTTGCGGCAGCGGCCCGCTTTCCCACCCGGCCTTGAGCCGGGTTCCGCTGTTTGACGTTTGCGCTGAAGAAGCGGGACCCCGGGTCAGGCCCGGGGTGACGAGAAGGGCGGCAATCTGGGCGCTTTGTTACTGCCCGAAACCCGGTTCGCTGGCCCGTGCCATCGCCTCGCGCGCGGCGGCGAACAGGGCGCCTGCCTTGGCCTCGCATTCGCGCTGTTCGTAATCGGGGTCGCTGTCGGCGACGATGCCCGCGCCTGCGGCGACGTGCATCGTGCCGTCCTTGACGATCGCGGTGCGCAGGACGATGCAGCTGTCCATCGCCCCATCGGGCGAGAAATAGCCGACCCCGCCCGCATAGGGGCCGCGCTGGTCGCGCTCCAGCTCGGCGATGATCTCGCACGCCCGCACCTTGGGCGCGCCGCTGACCGTGCCCGCCGGAAAGCCCGCGAACAGCGCGTCGAGCGCATCGGCATCCGGGCGCAGCCGCCCAACCACATTGGACACGATGTGCATGACGTGGCTGTAAAATTCGACCGTATAGCTGTCGGTGACGTTCACCGTGCCCGCCTGTGCCACCCGCCCGGTATCGTTGCGGCCAAGATCGAGCAGCATCAGATGTTCGGCCCGCTCCTTGGGATCGGCGAGCAGGCTTTCGCGATTCTCGATATCCTCTTGCGGCGTCTTGCCGCGCGGGCGGGTGCCGGCGATCGGGCGGATCGTCACCTCGCCATCGCGGACGCGGACGAGGATTTCGGGGCTGGAGCCGATCAGCGCGAATTGCGGCAGGTCGAGAAAATAGAGGAAGGGGGAGGGGTTCACGCGGCGCAGCGCGCGATAAAGCTCGATCGGCGGCAGCGCGAAGGGGGCGCTGAACCGTTGTGCCAGCACGACCTGAAAAATATCCCCCGCCGCGATATAGTCTTTCGCGCGCAGCGCCATCGCCTTGTAATCGGCGGCGGGCATGGCGGGGGTGATGGCGACCGCTTCCGGCGCGGCGGTGGCGCGCGGCGGCAGCGGCGCGCTGGCGAGCCGCGCGGCGGTGGCGTCGATCCGGTCGGCGGCGGCGGCGATCAGCGTATCGGCGTCCTGCGCCGCATCGGGCCAGACCGGCGCGACGAGAAACAGCATGTCGGCCAGCCGATCGAAGATCAGGATCACCGTCGGGCGGACAAAGATCATGTCCGGCAGGCCCAGCGGATCATTGGCGGCGCGCGGCAGTTTCTCGACCAGACCGATCGTTTCATAGCCGAAATAGCCGACCAGGCAGGCGAGCGCGCGCGGCAATTGTTCGGGCACGTCCATCCGGCACGCGGCGACCAGGTCGCGCATCGCCGCCAGCGTCGGCTTGCCCGCCGGCGCGAACGCCGCGCGGTCGGTGAGCCATTGCGCGTTGACCTCCGCCGCTTCCCCGTGCGCGCGAAACACCAGATCGGGGGCGAGGCCGATCAGGCTGTGCCGCCCACGCACCGCGCCGCCCTCGACCGATTCGAGCAGGAAATCGCCGCGACCCGGTTCGATCAGCTTGAGCGCGGCGGCGACCGGCGTATCGGTATCGGCGAGCGCGCGCCGCCAGATCAGCGCCGGACGGCCATCGCCCAGCGCCGCGCGGGCCGCGTCCAGGCCCTCAACCGCCCCGTCGAGGCCAGCCGTGCCGGTCATCGCGATCAGTTGCCGCCCTGACCGCCAAGCTGCGCCTTGAGCCGCGCGATCGCCGCCTCGTTACGCTTGACGCCAACCGCCTTGCGCGCCGCCGCGGCGAATTGTTCGACATATTCGCCGCCGGTCAGCTGGCCGAGCTGGGTGCGGGTCTGGTTGATCAGCATGTCGTTGCCCGCCGCGTCGCCCGGCTGGATCTCGTCAAGCCAGACGACCCAATAGCCGCCGCCATCGGGCGATTCGGTCAGCTTCGCCTTTTTGGGCGCCATGCTGAAAATCAGCCGCACCGGCGGGGGCAGACGGTCGCCCATCTGCGCCAGCTGGCCGCGCGCGGCGTCGAGCGGCTGGAGCGGGGGGAGGCGCAGGCCGGTCTTTTTCATCGCATCGGCGATCGGCATGCCCTTGTTGACATCGGCCAGCACGGCGGCGGCGACCTTGCGTGCGCCCTGCAGCTGGCGGTCGCGGATGACCTGCGTCGCCACCTGATCGCGGATCTGTGCCAGCGGTTTCGGCGCGGCGGCGATCACCTTTTCGGTCTTGATGAGCGCGAAACCGCCACCTTCGCCGATCGCGATGATCTGCGGTTCCTCGCTCTGTTCGAGCGCAAAGCCGCCCTGGGCGATCTTGGCGATGGTCGGATCGGGCTGGGCTTCCGGCGCATCCTGGGTGCGGCCATCGGCGAATAGCGGTGCGCTGGTTTCGGCCTTCAGCTTGGCGTCGGCGATCGCCTCGTCAAAGGTCGAATTGTCGGCGATCGCGGTGTCGATCCGGGCGCGCAGGTCCGACAGGGCCTGGGCCTGTTTGCGCTGGCTGACCTCTGATGCGATCTCGTCGCGCACCTGCGCCAGCGGCTTGGCGGCGACCTGTTCGATCTGCTCGACGCGAACGATGTGCCAGCCGAGCGGCGATTTGAGCGGGCCGACCAGCGCGCCCTGCTGCCCGCTGAACGCGGCATCGGCGATGGCGGTGCTGCTGGCGCGGGCAAAGGCTTCCTTTTCGGCATTTTCGACCGTCGATGCCTTCAACCCGGCGGCGCTGGCCGCTTCGGCAAGGCCGGTGCCGCCCTTGACCTTGGCGGCGATCGCCTGTGCCGCCTTTTCATCGGCGACGATCACCTG
>CADEEK010000165.1:0-1827 GCA_902826325.1 uncultured Sphingomonadales bacterium | reverse complement strand
TCGGCACCTGTGATGCGCCGATCGTCGGGCCGACCAGCCATTGCGCCAGCGTTTCGCGGCGGATGTCGTCGCGCAGCTGCGCCGCCGTCACGTTTTCGCGCGCGAGGATCTGGTCGAACGTTGTCTGGCTGAACTTGCCGTCCAGTCCCTGAAAGGCGGGCATCGATGCGATTTCACCGTCGATCGACGCTTTCGACACCGCCATGCCGTGCTGGCTCGCATATTCCTCCAGCGCCATGCCGGAAATCACCTGATCGAGCACCTGGTCGAAGCCGCCGGTGTTCACGAACTGGGTCATGTCGAGCATCGGCTGTTGCTGGCGCACCCGTTCCAGCGCGGATTTGAGGCGCGTCTGCAGTTCGGCTTCGCTCAGCTTGCGGTCGCCCACCTGCACCAGCGCGCCGCCGCTCGGCCCGCTGCTGCCCGACAAATTGGTGATGTCGCCAAGCGCAAAGGCGACGGCGATGACGACGAGGAGCAGCAGCGCGACGACTTTACCGACGGTGGAAAACAGGATGCCGCGAATGAAGGTAAGCATGGATACCCGATCGAATATTGGTTCGCGCCGCTTTAGGAGGGTGTGGGCGGCGCATCAAGCTTGTGCGCGTGGCATGCGGACCGTAGGTGCTGGGCCGAAATCGGACCAAGGGAGCAGGTATGCGGCGCAAGCTGGTGGCGGGAAACTGGAAGATGAACGGGATGCGGGCGGCGCTGCCGCAGGTGGAGGCGATCGCCGCCGCCGCCGCTGCCCATCCGGGGGTGGATGCCGCGTTGTGCGTGCCGGCCACGCTGATCGCCCCGGCGGTCGCCGTCGCTGGCGCGATGCCGGTGGGCGGGCAGGATTGCCATGCCAGCGATTCGGGGGCGCATACCGGCTGTATCGCCGCGCCGATGCTGGTCGAGGCGGGCGCGCGGCTGACCCTTGTCGGGCATAGCGAGCGCCGCGCCGATCAGGGTGAAGGCGACGCCGACGTCAAGGCGAAGGCGGAGGCGGGGCGTCGCCACGGCCTGAACGTCATCCTGTGCGTTGGCGAGACGCTGGAGGAACGCGATGCGGGTCGCGCCGAAGCGGTGGTGACGGCGCAGATCGCCGGGTCGCTGCCCGATGGCGCCGATGGCGACTGGCTGGCGATCGCCTATGAACCGGTGTGGGCGATCGGCACCGGGCGCACGCCGACAACCGATGACGTTGCCGCGATGCATGGCGCGATCCGGGCGAAGCTGGGCGAATTGCTGGGCGCCGATGCGGCGGCGAAGCTGCGTATCCTGTATGGCGGGTCGGTCAATGGCGACAATGCGGCGGCGTTGCTCGGCTGTAGCGATGTCGACGGCGCGCTGGTCGGCGGGGCGAGCCTGACCGCCGACAAGTTCGTGCCGATCATCGCGGCGGCGGCGGGTCTGTAGGTTCGGCAGCGTTCGGGTGGCCGCCTGGCCTGGTTGCAGACGCCAATTCTGAAAAGGGCGATGGCGGAGGGTGGCGATGGACAAACGATATTTCTTCCCTAGGATCGCGGCCATGGGACGGCTGTCGATTCATCGCTGATCATCGTTCGGGACGCAGATGGGTAAGCAAGCCACGGCAGCGCGCACAGGCAAGCCCCGTACGGGCGCACGGGCGACGGATTTGATGCAAAATCCGGCGGTCGCGGCATCGACCCGCTTCAATCAGCGCAAACAGGCGGTGCCGGACGCGGCGGCGGTAGTCATCGACCGGGTTGGCCTCGGCGATACCACGCTGAATCTGGTCGCGGGCGAAATCGGGCCTGAACCTCAACCCACATTTCCCAAGTAAGGCGCTGATTTCGCTGTCCTGACCATTATATTTCC
>CADEEK010000164.1 GCA_902826325.1 uncultured Sphingomonadales bacterium | reverse complement strand
GGGGGCCTAACGACGATCCTGCCTGGGACATCACCGAAGGGCTGACCACCGAAATCGGCCCGCGCCTTGCCGGGACGGAGGCGGAAGCGCGGGCGCGCCGCTGGGCCGTGGCGCGCCTGACCGCGCTCGGCTTCAGCAATGTCCGATCCGAACCGTTCGACATGCAGACCTGGGTCCGCGGCGAGGAACGGCTTGAGGTGCTTGCCCCCTTCCCCCAGCCGCTGCGCCTGACCGCCCTGGGCAATAGCGGCGCGACGCCCGCGACGGGGCTGGAGGCGCAGATCGCCTATTTCCCCGATCTCGCCGCGCTGCAGGCCGCACCCGATGGCAGCCTGACCGGCAAGATCGCCTTTGTCAGCCATGCGATGACGCGCACCCAGGACGGATCGCAATATGGTGCCTATGGCGCGGTGCGCCGCACCGGTCCCGCAATCGCGGCGGCCAAGGGGGCGGTCGGCATGCTGATCCGCTCGGTCGGCACCGATCATCATCGCAATCCGCATGCGGGTGGCACCGCCTTTCCCGCCGGGACGACGCCGATCCCCGCCGCCGCCCTGTCGCTTCCCGATGCCGAACAGCTGCAGCGCATCCTCAAGCGCGGTCAGCCGGTGCGGGTCAGGCTGACGCTGACCCCGCGACAGATCGGCACCACGCAATCGGGCAATGTCATCGCCGAAGTGCCGGGCAGCGATCCGGCGGCGGGCATGGTGCTGGTCGCCTGTCACCTCGACAGCTGGGATCTGGGCACCGGCGCGTTCGATGACGGCGCGGGGTGTGGCATCGTCGCGGCGGCGGCCAAGCGGATCATGGATGCGGGGCAACCACGCCGCACGATCCGCATCCTGTGGGCGGGCGCCGAAGAGGTCGGGATCTTTGGCGGCGCCGCCTATTTCGCGGCGCACAAGGGCGAATATCACGCGCTGGCCAGCGAATCGGATTTTGGCGCCGACCGGGTGTGGCGCGCCGATTTCAGGATGCCGCAGGGCGCATCGGCGGTGGCGGATCGCGTTGCCGCCGCGCTCGCGCCGCTCGGCATCGCCCGCGGCGCGCAGCCCGCGGGCGGCGGCGCCGACGTCGCCGCGCTGGTGCGATCGGGCGTGGCCGCGATCGACCTGCAACAGGACGGCACCCGCTATTTCGACCTGCACCACACGCCCGACGACACGCTCGACAAGATCGATCCGGTTCAGCTTCGCCATAATGTTGCCGCCTGGGTCGCTATGCTGGCGGTCGTCGCCAATGCGCCGGAAGAAATCGGCCCGGTCCCGTGATGCGTCGCACCATTTCCGTGCGCGGCAAAGCTTGCTGCCAGATGAATTACCATTGACGGCTGCGTAACGCACGTTATTCCGACTAACTCGCACGGCAATCGGGCCGGGGCGAAACGAATATTTTTTGCTTGGGAGCAAAACGAATGAAGAAGATCCTCATCGTCGCTGCCGCGGCCGGCCTGATGTCGGTTGCCGCCTGCACGGAAACCGCGCCGGCGAACAACACCGTTGAGAACACGGCGGAAGCGCTGGAAGAAAGCGCCGACAACATGGAAATGATGGCCGACAACGCCGCGACCGAAGGTGAAGAAGCTGCGCTGGAAAACGCCGCTGACGCGACGGAAGCTGCTGCGGACAACATGCAGTAAGTTCCGGGTCTTCCGGCGCCGAGCGGTGCCGAACGACACGAAAGGGCGTCCTGCGGGGCGCCCTTTTTTTGCCTGTCGATAGGCTTTCATTCGACATGACAAGCAATGGGCGTTTGCGCATTGCCCGATCGCGCGCCAAGAGCGGGCCATCGTTCAACCCGCGCGAGCGCCGATGGCCATCCACCCGTTCAAAATCGCCAATTATCGCGCCTATTGGACGGCGCGGGTCGCCAGCCAGCTGGCCGGCCTGTCGATGGTCGTCGTCATCGGGTGGCAGGTGTACGATATCGCCCGCGAAACCATGGGCGTGAAACAGGCGGCGTTGCAGCTCGGCTTTGTCGGGCTGGCGCAGTTCCTGCCGCTGCTCGCGCTGACGCTGGTTGCCGGGTGGATCGCCGACCGGCTCGACCGGCGCTGGATCGTCCGCGCCTCGATCGCACTGGAAGGGGTGTGTGCGATCACGCTTGCCTGGCTGACCTGGCGCGGGCTGGTGACGTTGCCGGCGCTGTTCGGCGTTGCGGCATTGCTGGGCGTCGCGCGCGCCTTTGTCAGCCCCGCGCTGCAGGCGCTCGCACCCAATCTCGTCCCGCCCGAATCGCTGCCCACCGCTATCGCGCTCAGCGCGATCGCGTGGCAGATCGGCGCGATCGGTGGCCCTGCGATGGGTGGCTATCTCTATGCCGCCGACCCTGCTTTGCCCTATTTCGTCGCGACCGGCCTGTTCGCGCTGGCGCTCGCCGGGATGATGCTGGTGCGCCCGGTGCCGCGCAATGCGGTGGAACGGCGCCGCGGGCCGTTCGCGCAAATGATCGACGGCCTCCATTATGTCCGCCGCAACCGACTGGTGTTCGGCGCGATTTCGCTCGACATGTTCGCCGTGCTGCTGAGCGGCGCGACCGCCATGCTGCCCATCTATGCCCGCGACATCCTGCAGATCGGCGCCGATGGCCTGGGTCATCTGCGCGCGGCACCTGCGGTCGGCGCGCTGGTGGTGGGGCTGTGGCTGTCGTGGCGGCCGCTGCGGACCAATGTCGGCGCCAAGATGCTGTGGTCGGTCGTCGGCTTTGGCGTGGCCACTGCGGTCTTTGGATGGGCGGGGCCGGTGATGCCGCGCCTGTTCGGACCCGGCATGATCGGGCACGATCTGGCGCCCGCCGTGCTGGTGTCGCTGGTCGCGCTGGCGGCGCTCGGCGCGTTCGACATGATTTCGGTCTATGTGCGGCAATCGCTGATCCAATTGTATACGCCCGATGCGATGCGCGGGCGGGTCGGTGCCGTCTCGACGCTGTTCATCTCCAGCTCCAACGAGTTGGGGGAAGCACGTTCGGGCTTTCTTGCCGCGCTGATCGGTCCGGTCGTCGCGACGGCAGGCGGCGGGATCGCCGCGATCTTGGTAACGGCGCTGTGGGCGCGTATCTTTCCGGAACTGCGCCGGGCGCGAACCTTTGATCCGCCGGAAAATGTCGAAGCGACGCTGAATGAGGAGATGACGACATGAAAGCGAACACGATCCTCGAAACGATCGGCAATACCCCGCATATCAGGGTCCAGCGCCTGTTCCCGGATGCCGAGGTGTGGGTGAAGTCCGAACGGTCCAACCCCGGCGGGTCGATCAAGGACCGCATCGCGCTGGCGATGATCGAGGCGGCGGAGGCCGATGGCAGCCTGAAACCCGGCGGCACGATCGTCGAACCGACCAGCGGCAATACCGGCGTGGGGCTGGCGATGGTCGCGGCGGTCAAGGGGTACAAGCTGATCCTGGTGATGCCCGAAAGCATGAGCATCGAGCGCCGCCGCCTGATGCTCGCCTATGGCGCCAGCTTCGACCTGACGCCGCGTGAAAAGGGGATGAAAGGCGCGATCGAACGCGCGGTCGAGATCGTCGGGGAAACGCCCGGCGCGTGGATGCCGCAGCAGTTCGAGAATCCGGCCAATATCGACGTGCATGTCCGCACCACGGCGCAGGAAATCCTGGCCGATTTCGCCGATACGCCGCCCGATGTGGTGATCACCGGCGTCGGCACCGGCGGCCACATCACCGGCGTCGCCGAAACGCTCAAGAAAAGCTGGCCGGACCTCAAGGTCTATGCCGTCGAACCGGCGCTGTCCCCGGTGATCTCGGGCGGCGCGCCGGGGCCGCACCCGATCCAGGGGATCGGCGCGGGCTTCGTTCCCGCCAATCTCCACACCGCCGCGATCGATGGCGTTATCCAGGTCGGTGCCGATGATGCCAAGGCGTTCGCGCGGCGGGCGGCGCGCGAGGAAGGCATGCTGGTCGGCATCAGTTCGGGCGCCACGCTGGCGGCGATCGCGAAGAAATTGCCGGAGCTTCCCACCGGATCGCGCGTGCTGGGGTTCAATTATGATACAGGTGAGCGCTATTTGAGCGTTCCGGACTTTCTTCCGGAAAATTGACGACTCGCATTCGTCCCGGTTTCGGATAATCTTGCCGAGTCGGGGAACACGGCTTCCGGGGGGAAACGTGCGAAATGCAATGATCTGCGTCAGCGTCATGCTGGCGATCTTTTTGGCGTGGCCGATGGTGTTCGGCAGTGAAAAAACGTCGGCCGTCCGGGCGGCGAGCGGGGGTGGTGCCATTGCCACCGCCGCCGTCGCCCCGGTGGCGGCGGCCGGCACGGCGCAGCTGGTGCGGACCAGCGTCAAACCGGCGTCGGTGCCGGTGGCGAAGGTGCTGGAAAGCTGTTTCAAGCGATATGAGCGCGAATATGCGCGTTGCAGCGCGACCAACAGCAGCTGTCGGATGACGGTGGCCGACCGTTGGGACCTGTGCGAGGCGACCGGATTCTGGCCGCAATAGCCGCGCGCTGATACCGTCCGGCCCGATCGCGGCGACGCAACCGTGTCCGCCCCGTTTCAACCTGCCGACAAACCGGCTATGGGCGGCGACGTTTTGCCCAGGATCGCCATTTGTCCGTGACATTGCCCCCCGATCGACCCGCCGCCGATGTCCCGTTGCGGCTGTCCATCGCGCTGGCCGTGGTGGTAGCGCTGGCGTTGCTTGGTCCGCTGCTGGTCGTGCTGCATGCGCCGCGTATTGCGCCTGCCGATCGGGCGCTGGCCGCGATCGTTCATCCCAAGCGGGTGGTGCCGCGGACCGAATTGCCCAGCGTCGATCCGGTGGAGATCGCGCGGTTGCCGATGGACCGGGCCCGGGCGTTCAATGCCGCGATTCCCTTTGTCGGCGGTCCCAACCCTGCTGCACGCGCCTTTGTGCTCAGCGGATCGGAGGCCGATCGG
>CADEEK010000163.1 GCA_902826325.1 uncultured Sphingomonadales bacterium | reverse complement strand
GATTCAGGCGAAACTCACGTCAGACGGCATGCCACTTGGGGAATGTATGTTCAGACCGACTCGCATAGTTTGGCACCCTAGACGTCGTTCAAGCGTTGAGGCGTCAACATGTGCAGATTGCACGAGGAGGAAGTCATGAAGATCGTTTCCAAGGCGGTCCTGGGCCTGACGCTCGGCGCCACCGCGCTTACCGTTGCCGCGCCGGCCGAGGCGCAGCGTTATCGTCATCGCGACCGCGATGCCGGGACGGCCATCGTCGCCGGGATTGCCGGCATCGCCATCGGCGCCGCGATCGCCGGGTCGAGCCGCGATCGTTATTATGATCGCTATGATTACGACCGCCGCTATTATCGCGACCGCGGCTATTACCCGCGCGACAGCTATTATTATCAGCAATATGAGCGCCGTGGCTGGCGCGGCTGCACCATCCGCCGGGTGTACGACCCCTATCTGCGCCGCAATGTGCGGGTGCGTTACTGCCGATAAGCCGTTCGGCAGCACCGGATTGGCGCTGAACCCTAGTCAGTCGCCATGTGGGCGGCGCGGGACCTGTTCCCGCGCCGCCTTTTGACATCGTATCAAAAGCGGTTTTCACGTCGCGAAAAAATGCGTAGGGCCGCGCGCATGAGCGACACGCCCCCCGACCGGCTTTCGGTCAATCCCAAAAGCCCGTTTTTCGATCAGGACCTGCTGCTGCGCGGCATCGGCATCAAGTTCAAGGGCGTGCAGCGCCGCGATGTTGAGGAATATTGCATTTCCGAAGGCTGGATTCGCGTGCAGCTGGGCAAGAAAACCGACCGCAAGGGCGATCCGCTGACCATCAAGCTGACCGGGCCGGTCGAAGCATGGTTCGAATCGACCGGGGCGGACGCGGGCGAAGCTAAGGGTGAGGGCGGGGGCGACACCGCCTGAACGGCGCGCCCGAATGTCCGTTCAGTGCACGAAGCGCGCGACCACGTCGCGATAGCTGCGGCTGACCTTCACCTGCGATCCTGAATCGAGCACCAGGAAACATTCGCCATTGGTGTGCGGTTTGACCTGGCGCACCTGATCGAGATTGACGATGGTCGAGCGGTGCACGCGCTGGAACCGGCGCGGGTCGAGCCGCTTCTCCAGATCCTTCATCGTTTCGCGCAGCACCAGCGTCTTGTCCGCCGTCTTGATGCACATATAGTCGCCCGCAGCCTCGACCACCTCGATCGTGTCGACATCGACGCGGAAAATCTGGCCCTGATCCTTGATGTTGATCAGCTTTTCATAGCGGTTCGAGGATACTTCGGCGGAATCGGTGGCCATATCCTCGACCGCATCCGGCGCGACCTCGGCCAGCACTTCCTTGAGCTTTTCGACTTCCTCGATGCCGCGCTTTTCGGTCATGCGCACTCTTACCCGGTCGAGCGTGTCGGCCAGTCGCGCCTCGTCCACCGGCTTCATTAGATAATCCATCGCATTTGCCTCGAACGCGCGGATCGCATGATCGGAATAGGCGGTGACGAATACGAACAGCGGTGGTTCGACCTCCATCAGTCCCTGAACCACCGAAAAGCCGTCGAACCCCGGCATCTGGATGTCGAGAAAGACCAGATCGGGCTTGTGCGTCTTGATCGCGCGGATCGCTTCGCGTCCGTTCTGGCATTTGTCGATGATCTCGACATCGTCATGGGTCTGGAGCCTCAGCTCAAGCCCCTGGATCGCCAGCGGTTCGTCATCAACCAGGATGGTGCGGATCGTCATAGTGCCTCATTCGCCTTTTCAACCATGGCCGCACCGATGCCCCCGGTGCGGGTGTCACACGTCCCCTGTCCTTTCGTCCATTCCCGCGTCAGGCCGCCTCCCTTGACGGTTGTTCGACCTGATACGGTATTTCGATCTCAACGCGGAAACCGCCGCCGGGGTCCGTTCGCGCATCGAAACGATGATCCGGCCCGAATGCCTGGGCCAGCCGCTCGCGGATATTGGTCAGCCCGACCCCGGTGGACAGGCTCGGGCGGTTTGCCGCGTCGATCAAGCCGGGGCCGGTATCGGATACGGTGATCTGCACCCGATCGCCGACCAGCCGCGCGACGACGGTAATGTCCGCCCCCTCTTCCTGCGGCGTCACCGCATATTTGATCGCGTTTTCGACCAGGGGTTGCAGCAGCAGCGAGGGCAGGCGCGCCTTGATCGCGCGCGGATCGATGTCGAACACGGGTTTGAGCCGCGCGTCGAATCGCATCTTTTCGATTTCGAGATAGAGTTTGAGCGTTTCGACCTCCTGCGCCAGCGTCACATGCGCGGTCGGTTCGTTGGCCAGCGTGTAACGCAGGAAGTTGGACAGCCGTGCCAGCATCGCATTCGCCCGATCGGTCTGTTTGAGCAGCACCAGCGTCGAGATCGAATTGAGCGTGTTGAACAGGAAATGCGGATTGAGCTGATAGCGCAGCATCGCCAGTTGCGCCGACGATGCCTGACTTTCCAGCAGCTGCATCTTGTCCATCTGATCCTCGACGATCAGGTAGAAGTTGATCCCGAAATACAGCGCCGACCAGCCCGCCAGCACGGTGAAATTGAGAAACAGGCTGCCCAGGATCAGCGGCAGTTCGATTCCCGGATCGCCACGCATCACCGACACGGTGAAGGCGGTCAGCATCGCATAGACGATGGTTGCGCCCGCCAATGTCGCGACCGAGGCGAGAATGCCGCTGATCCGCGGCATCCGGCGATAATAGCCGTAGAGCGCGGACAGGAGCAGCGTCAGGCAATAGCCGACGATCGATTCGATCGTAACGCGGATCAGGTCTTCGAAGCTGAAGCTGCGGTTGGAAAAGTTCGATACCGCGCGCAGCAGCAGATACCCGCCCCAGCCCGCGCCCTGCAGCATCCAGAAGGCACGGCTTTTCTGCTCGAAAAAGGGCCGGGAGAGGATGGCGGGGTTCTGCATCGGACGCGGTGTTGATGTAATGCGGAATGTTCGGTGCGCAAAGCACTGAAACCCATGGCCGACCCGCAAAATGCCGCTCGAGCGGTCCCGATAGGGGGGTTGTAAAGCCATGGCATTGCGCATACCCGGACCCCCTGTTCAGCGTTCGAAGGGGGCCGGCGCCATTTGGCTTGGCGTTTGTAATATATTGTGAATCATAAATTTTCCCCCGACGATCTGGCCCGCCTGCTGGGGCTGGTGATGGCTGTTTCCAACCGCAATGACTGTTCGACCGGCGAGGCGATCGATCGCATCGAACAATCGGTCACGGGCACCGCGCGGGAGGCGGCGCAGCAGCGTCCGGTCGCCGCCTATGCCGCGCAACTGCGCCGGTTGCGCGCGCGGCGGAACAAGGTCGTCGGCATCGATTGCATGCGTGATCCTGCATGGGACATGCTGCTGGATCTGGTCGCGGCGCGGGGCGAGGGGCGGGAGGTGAGCGTCAAAGCACTGTGCCAGGGATCGGGCGTGCCGAGCACGACGGCGCTGCGCCATGTCGAACGGCTGGCCGCCGCCGGCATATTGACGCGCGCACCGCATGATGAGGACAGCCGCCGCATCGTCGTGCGGATCGCCCCGGACCATGCCGACCGGATCGAGGATCTGGTGGCGATGTTCCGGGACAATCTGTGACCGGCCGAACCTATCGTTCGCTTAGATAATAGCGGTCGGTGGCGGCGAGGGCATCGTCCAGTTCATAGACGATCGGCTGGCCGGTCGGGATTTCGAGGCCGGTGATGTCGGCATCGGAAATGCCCGACAGATGCTTGACCAGCGCGCGCAGCGAATTGCCGTGGGCGGCGATCAGCACCCGCTTGCCCGCGCGCAGATCGGGCGCGATGCGGGCCTCCCAATAGGGCAGAACGCGGGCGATCGTGTCCTTGAGGCTTTCGGTCTGCGGGATCGGAATGCCCTTGTAGCGCACATCCTGCGCCAGATCCCAGGGCGACCCTTCTTCGGGCAGCGGCGGCGGAATGTCGAAGCTGCGACGCCACAGCTTGACCTGGTCGTCGCCATGTTTCGCCGCCGTCTCCGCCTTGTCCAGCCCGGTCAGGCCGCCATAGTGACGTTCGTTGAGCTTCCATGACTTTTCGGTCGGCAGCCACAGCCGCCCCATCGCTTCGAGCGCGAGGTTGAGCGTCTTGATCGCGCGCGTCTGAAAGCTGGTATAGGTCTGGTCGAAATCCAGACCCTTGTCCTTCATCAGCCGTCCGGCGGCCACCGCCTCTTCGACGCCCTGTGCGGTCAGATCGACGTCCCACCAGCCGGTGAACCGGTTTTCGAGGTTCCAGGCCGACTGGCCGTGGCGGATCAGAACAAGCGTGGGCATGACGAACTCCTTGCGGGCATTTGCCGCGTTCCTTAGCGATTGGGACGATAAGGGCAACGGAGCAGGCGATGGCGATCGAGCGGCGGAGCATGGTTTACGACGGACCGGGCGGCCCGTTCGAGGGCGTTGCCGTCACCGACAGCGGCTGGGACGGCGCGCGGCCCGGGGTGCTGGTGGTGCCCAATGTGCTGGGCGCCAAGGAACAGGATTATGTGACCGGCGAACGGTTGGCGGCGCTGGGCTATGCGGCGTTCGTCGCCGATCTTTACGGGCAGGGGAAGCGCACGACGCGCGAATCGCCCGATCCGGCCATCTATATGAATGCGCTCAACGCCGATCGCGCGCTGCTTCGCGAGCGGCTGTTCGCCAGCGTGGCGGCGATGGCGGCGATGCCGCAGGTCGATGCGGAGCAGATGGCGGCGATCGGCTATTGCTTTGGCGGCAAGGCGGTGATCGATCTGGCGCGAGCCGGGGGAGGGGCCGGGGGCGCGGTGTGCGGGGTGGTTTCGTTCCACGGCATCTTCGACCCACCCGATTATCGCTATCCGACGCCGATCGCGGCCAGCCTGTTGATCTGTCATGGCTGGGCCGATCCGCTGGCGCCGCCCGCGGCGGTG
>CADEEK010000162.1 GCA_902826325.1 uncultured Sphingomonadales bacterium | reverse complement strand
ACTGGGAAGTGGTCGATCACAACGGTCCAAATAGGGAACAACTTCGCGCACACCGTACCCCGCGAATTCGGGATGCAAGCCGTTGGTTTATCTTGAAAAATGCGGTTTGGGCGAAAGCCACCCGCCTGCGAGTTGAGCGGGTTTGCGCCGATCCGCAAACAACTCACTCTGCATTAAGACATTGGATTGAAGCGGTATTTCCGTTCGAGATTCCGAGTTGTCTGCGATCCTCAAGCTTTCCGCTGTCTCGGCATGCCGATGCGGCGCTCTACTCATAAACGAGTTGCTGACACTGGGCATGACAATAGCCGCTCACAATCCCAAGCTGCAGCTTCTCCGAATGGCGCGATGGTCTCGGTTCGTCTCGTCTTTTTCCACGGAAGTGCGGAGCGTCGGGGGCCAGATTGGGGGCCATTGAATTCGTGCATTTTGGAAAATGAACTATATTCAATTGCTTGTGTATCCTATTGGCTTCCCTTCACCTCCCGGTGGTCACCGCCCCTCATTCTCTGGCGCCTCATTCTCTGGCGGTTGCCCAGCGCTCGGCGGTGATCGTTCGCGATCGTCGACGTCCGCTCGCAGACACTCTCGTGAGGATCGCTCATCGACAAGTGCCCGCGCCGTCGCGATCCGGTCGTGCGGTATGGTCGATCATTTGATAGGTCGAAACATGCCTTTGAACGGCCGCCAGCTTCACGTCGTTTTTGGCCGCTCCGCAGCAGGAACGTTGCGGCAAGCGCTCAAACTTGCCGACTGCAAGGATATGGTGGTCGCCCCCAGTGACGATTTCAGCTTCGGCCCGATCGATGCAGATGACATCGACGCCCGCGCGCAGTGGGTTGAAAATGCCTTGGCAGTTACCGGCTGGTTGGATGTCTCGCGCGAAAGCCTGCCGGTTCTTGAAGCCTCGAAGCAAGCGGTCGAACCGCCGATTGCCTGGGTTTCACCGGATCACGCCCAGAGCGTCGCGGGCTTCCTGTGGTGGCTCTCGCACATGGACGACAGGGCGTGCCGCGTGCTGGACGCACCGCGGCTCAACCTGCTCGACCCGAATGCGATGATTGAATTTCTCGGCAGCGCCGAGCCCTTGTCGGCATCCAGGCGAGCGAGCGATCTGGCCCTGTGGAAGCAACTTCAAAGGGAAAACGCCCCCCTTCGCATCCTGGAGGGCGGCAGGCTGCGATCGGTCTCGATCGAATATTTCGATGACGTCCTTTTGAACAACGTCACCGAAAAGTGGCAGAAGATGGCCCTGATAATCGGCCGCACGCTATCTGGCTTTTCCGAAACAGGCATCTTTCAAACAGGCGATCTTGTCTTGACCGCCCGGCTCGTCGAGCTCGCCGACACCGGCGCAATAGCATGGCGGGGCGATCTAAATGACATGCACCGCTGCGAAATGCGGCAGGCAGGATGAAGGCGTAAAGGCGGATTGTCCTTGAAGCCGTGATGCGGGAAAGCACCGCCCGGCCACGCCGGCCGAACGGATCGCCTAGGCCGGTCGCCTGCTTGCCCAGATCAGGGTCTTGTCGTCGCTCGATCTGGCGCGGGCGGCATCGCTGTCCAGCGTTGCGGCGAGTGCGGTTTCGCCTTCGGGGCGGGTCGCTCCCGCCAGAAACCGGCCGATCGGCTCGAAAAAGGGCATGAACGGCGTCCGTCGCGCGCCCGCGCCGGTCAGCGCCAGATCGGTGGTGCCGTCGGTCATCACGAACACGGTTTCGAACGTCGGCGGAATGAACCGAAAGCGCAGATGGCGGCGCCAGTCGGGCTGGGTGAAGAAAAAGGTCGTATCGGCATATTCGCCATTTTCCGGGGCAGACATCACCCAGCGATCCCCGGCATCCAGCGCCAGCGTCGCGCCATCGCCGATCTGAAAGGCGATCCCGCCGCCGGTCGGCATCAGCGCAACCCCGACCAGCGTCGAATGGAAATCCGCCAGATCGCCGTCATCAGCGCCGCCTTCATCGGCCCCGACCAGCCGGTTTCGCGCATCGACGATGCCGTCGCGCACGCTGCGGCACGCGCCGAGCAGCATCGCACGCGAACAGCCCCGGTCGAATCCCCAGTCGAAAAACACCTGCAACCGTTCGGCGACCCGCGCGCACAGCATCGCCGCACCCTCGCCCCCGCGCGCCGCCGATCCGGCACCGTCGGCTACCATCGCCAGCAACACCCCGCTGCGCGTCACGCACACGTCGAACCGGTCCTGCGAGGCTTGGCCAGCCTGGGCATGACGCGGACCGGCAATGGCGGCGGCGGCGATCCGCCAGGGCGTCGTCATCGCGTCACGCCCGGTTGGCTGATCCGACCGTCATTCGTCGCGGCCCCAGTTCAGCGTGACCCGGGTGTTGGCGCCGGACGGCTCGGTCAGCACCATGAAGTTGCGCCGCTTGCCGTCCTTGGCCGAGTAAAGCGGGCTCGGCGTTTCGGCGACCAGCGCGTCGTCCAGTCCGAACGCCTTGGCCTGTTCGCGATACCAGGCGGTGACGGCGGACGCCTTGTCGGCGGTCGTATAGATGATCGTGCCGCTTTCGCGCCGGGGCGATGGTCCCTTGCCGCTGGTGCAGCTTTCGATCCGGGCGTCGGGGCGCAGGACGACGAAATCCGGGCGTTTTTCACACCGCGCCTCGGCCTGATCGACCGGCACCATCGCGGAGGATGGCGCCGCGCCATTCTGGGCCGTCTGCGAAACCTCCGGCGGCTCGCCGCCGCATCCCGCCAGCCCCGCAAACGCCGCCATGACCAGCCACCGCATCCGCCACTCCCGTCCCGTTCGGCGTCAGCCTACTCGACCGTCACCGACTTCGCCAGATTGCGCGGCTGATCGACATCGGTGCCCTTTGCCACCGCGACATGATAGGCAAGCAGCTGCACCGGCACCGCATAGACGATCGGCGCGATCAGCGGATGGACCTTCGGCATTTCGATCGTCGCGATGCAATCGTCGCCCGCGGCCAAGATGCCCGCCGCATCGCTGATCAGCACGACCTTGCCGCCGCGTGCCTGCACCTCCTGCATGTTGCTGACGGTCTTTTCGAACAGCGGCCCGCTCGGCGCGATGACGATGACGGGCACATTTTCGTCGATCAGCGCAATCGGCCCGTGCTTCATCTCGCCCGCGGCATAGCCTTCGGCATGGATATAACTGATTTCCTTGAGCTTCAGCGCCCCTTCCAGCGCCAGCGGATAATCGGTGCCGCGCCCCATATACAAAACGTCGCGCGCACCCGCGACGGCGCCGGCCATCCCCTCGATCGCCTCATCGAACGCCAGCGCGGCGTTGAGCGCGGCGGGCGCCTCAGCCAGATGTTTGACGATCTCCTTTTCCTCGGCCGCGGGCAACCGCCCCTTGGCCTTGGCGAGATTGGCGGCAAAGGCGGCGAGCACGGCCAGCTGGCACACGAACGCCTTGGTCGATGCGACGCCGATTTCCGGTCCGGCATGGGTGGGCAGCAGCAGATCGGCCTCGCGCGCCATCGTGCTGGTCGGCACATTGACCACCGCCGCGATTGTCTGCCCCTCTGCCTTGGCGTGGCGCAGCGCGGCGAGCGTATCGGCGGTTTCGCCCGACTGGCTGATGACGATCATCAACCCGCCTTCGTCCATCACCGGCGCGCGATAGCGGAATTCGGACGCGACATCGATGTCGACCGGCACCCGCGCAAACTGTTCGAACCAGTATTTCGCGACCATCCCCGCATAAAAGCTGGTGCCGCACGCGACGATGGTCACGCGGCGGATCGCCGACAGGTCGAAATCGGGGATCGGCAGCGTCACCCTGTCCTCGACCCGCTGCAGATAGCCGGCGAGCGTCTGGGCGACGACGATCGGCTGTTCGTAGATTTCCTTCGCCATGAAATGACGATGATTGCCCTTGTCGATCAACTGGCCGGACGCGCCCGAATTGACGATTTCGCGCACCACCGGAACATTGTCGGCGTCATAGACCTGCACCCCGTCGCGGCGCAGCACGACCCAGTCGCCTTCCTCCAGATAGGAAATGCGCTGCGTCAGCGGCGCCAGCGCCAGTGCGTCGGAACCAAGATAGGTCTCGCCCGCACCATATCCGACCACCAGCGGCGACCCGAGCCGCGCGCCGATCAGCAGATCGGGATGGTTGCGGAACAGGATCGCCAGCGCGAACGCGCCATGCAGGCGCGGCAGCACGACCTTGACCGCCGCGACCGGGTCCAGCCCCGCCTCGATCTGCTCGCTGACCAGATGCGTGACCAGTTCGGTGTCGGTCTCGCTCTCCAGCTTGCGTCCGCGCGCCAGCAATTCCTGGCGCAGCGCCTTGAAATTCTCGATGATGCCGTTGTGGACCAGCGCGACCTCGTCCGTCGCATGCGGATGGGCGTTGCTGGTGGTCGGCCCGCCATGCGTCGCCCAGCGGGTATGGGCGATCCCCGTTGTCCCGGCCAGCGGCTGTTCGGCCAGCACCCGGCCAAGGTTGATCAGCTTGCCCGACGCGCGCCGCCGGTCGATACGGCCATCGGTGATCGTTGCGATCCCGGCCGAATCATAACCACGATATTCAAGCCGCTTGAGACCGTCGAGCAGCCGGTCGGCGACATCGTCATTGCCCAATATGCCAACGATTCCACACATGGCCGAACCTTGTCCCTATCCCTTTTTGCGCGCCGACATCACATCGCGAAACCGCTTTGCCCAACCGGCCTTTTCTCTCTGTTCGGCCCGCACCAGCGTCAGCGCGTCCGCCGCCACATCCTGTGTCACCACCGCGCCCGCGCCGACGATCGCGCCATCGCCGATGCTGACCGGCGCGACCAGCGCGCTGTTCGATCCGATGAATGCGCCTGCGCCGATATGCGTGCGATATTTGAAGAAGCCGTCATAATTGCAGGTGATCGTGCCCGCGCCGATATTGGCCCCCGCGCCGACCTCCGCATCGCCAAGATAGGTCAGGTGACTGGCCTTGGCCCCCTTGCCCAGCACCGCCTGTTTCATCTCGACGAAATTGCCGACATGCGCGCCCTCGCCCACCACCGCGCCAGGACGCAACCGCGCATAGGGGCCGACCTACGCGCCGGTGGCGATGCTCGCGCCCTCGACATGGCTGAAGGCGCGGACCTT
>CADEEK010000161.1 GCA_902826325.1 uncultured Sphingomonadales bacterium | reverse complement strand
TGCTGTTTCCGCCGCCGTCGGATCACCCCAGGGCTGGCCGTTTATCCGAGGCTCGGCCACGGTAATTTTGCGAGAATCCCCACCACTGACGAACATCTTCAGGTCGCCCAGGCCGCAACGATCGGCCCAGCGGCGAACCTCGTCCATGTCCGCACCCGACGAATATGACGCCAAGGCGAGGATCACCGCGATCACCGGTTTGCGGCATCGCATTACAGGCGGATATCGACGATTATTGCCACAGGCCAAATCGCGGCCGCGTCGTCCGCAATGGCGTCACAAGCAGTCCGAGGGGGCCACCCCAGGGCAACTCCGCAAAAGTCGGATGAAGCCCCACCATAATCAACGAAATCATACCAGCCCGTCGGAAAGGACGGGCATATTTGGTGACCCCGGCGCGATTCGAACGCGCGGCCCTCAGATTAGGAATCTGATGCTCTATCCTGCTGAGCTACGGGGTCACTCGCCGGGGTCTTAGCCGGGTTGGATGCCCCGCGCCAAGCCCGCTATCGCCATTCAGTTGCGCTGTTCGGGCGGCACCACCGGTAGCGGCAACGGCGCGACGGTGACGCCTTCGTCGATCAACGCCCGGGCCTCCTCGGCGCTCGCCTGGCCATGGATCGGCGCATGGGGTTCTTCGCCCAGATGCATCGCGCGCGCCTTGTTGGCAAAGGCGCCGCCGACCCATTGCGATCCTTCGAGCATTTTCGCCTGCAGCTGCGCGATCGCGGCGATCACCGCCTTGGGATCGGCGCCGCCGTCCGGGGCGGGCGCGGCGGTGGCGCGGCGATTGCCCTTGGCCGCGACATTGGGGGCCATCACCGCCTTGTCGATCGCGCTGTCACCACAAAGGGGACAGGCGATCAGCGCGGCGTCGCGCTGGCGCTCGTAATCCGCGCTCGATCCGAACCACGCCTCGAACACATGGCCGCCGCCGCATTTGAGGTCGAACACGATCACGCCACCACCTCGACCGTCGGGATGGCACGGCGGTGGTCGATGGCGGGCACGCGCGCACGAATGTCGACGACCCGCGCCGGATCGATCGTCACGAAATCCAGCCCCGCCGCCTCACCCATGTCGAGCAGGATCTCGCCCCAGGGATCGACGGCCAGGCTATGACCATAGGTGGCGCGGCCATCGGCATGCTCGCCGGTCTGCGCCGCCGCGATGACATGCACCCCCGCCTCGATCGCCCGCGCGCGCAGCAGGACGTGCCAGTGCGCCGCTCCGGTCGGGCGGGTGAACGCCGCCGGCACCGCCAGCATCTGTGCGCCCGCATCGGTCAGCGCGCGATACAGGTCCGGAAAACGCAGATCGTAACAGATCGACAGCCCCAGCATGCCCAGCGGCGTCGCCACGCACACCGCGCGCGTCCCCGGTGCATAGGCGTCGGATTCGCGCCACCGCTCGCCGGTCGGCAAATCGACATCGAACAGGTGGATCTTGTCATAGGTCGCGCGGATCGCCCCGGCCCCATCGATCACGAAGCCGCGATTGACGAACCGCCCGCCCTCGCCCTTCAGCGCCAGCGAGCCAAGATGCACCCAGATGCCATGTTTCGCCGCCGCCTCGCGCACCGCCGCCAGCACGCGGTCATCGCCCTGGGCGACGATCTGCGCCGCGCCGCGCTGACGGTTGCGATCGAGCAGGCCGGACATTTCCGGCGTGAACAACATCGCCGCGCCGCCCGCCGCCGCCCGTTCCACCGCATCGGTCAGCACGCGGGCATTGGCGAGCGGATCGATCCCGCTCGTCATCTGGAGCAGCGCCGCCTTCATCCGTTCAACAGCGCGTCCAGCCTGCCTTCACGTTCCAGCGCCGCCAGATCGTCCGATCCGCCGATATGTTCGCCGTCGATAAAGATCTGCGGCACGGTGGTGCGGCCATTGGCGCGCGCCAGCATCTCTTCCCGCTTCGGCCCGCCCATCGTCAGGTCGAATTCCTGATAATCGACGCCCTTGCTGTCGAGGAGCGATTTGGCCCGCGCGCAATAGCCGCAAAACGCCTTGGTATAGATTTCGACTTCAGCCATGGCTGTTGAGGTGATGGCGCGGCCGCCGCTTGTCAATCATTCCAGTCGTCGGCACCATCGCGCGCGATCACCCGCGCCCAGCACAATATCGTCACCCGCGCCGCCCCCGCCCGCTTGAGCACGCGCACGCACGCCGCGCCCGTCGCGCCGCTGGTATGGACATCGTCGACCAGCACGACATGGCGATCGCGCAGCTGCCCGACGCCGCCGGGTGCCAGCGCGAACACCCCCGCCACCGCCTTCGCCCGCGCCCGCGCGCCCATCCCGCGCAGCACCGGCGTCGCGCGCGTCCGGCGCAACAGGTCGGGCGCCACCGGCACGCCGCTCGCCCGCGACAGGCCGCGCGCGATCAGCGCCGCCTGGTTGAACCCCCGGCCCCAGATGCGCCAGCGATGCAGCGGCACCGGCACCAGCAGGTCGGCGTCATCGGGCATCACCCGCGCCATCATCCGCGCCGCGGTCTGCGCAAAACCGATCCGCCCGCCATATTTGAGCCGCAGCGCCAGCGTGCGCGCCACCGCGCCATAGGCGACCGCCGCGCGCACCCCGTCATGGATCGGCGGATCGGCCAGGCACGCGCCGCACTGCGCCGCATCGCCCCGGTCGATCTCGAACGGCAGGTGGCATGTCGCGCACCATGGCGGCGCGATCAGCGTCAACCCGCCCCAGCAGGCCGCACAGAAACGATGATCGGCATCGACCACCTCGCCACAGCCGGGACAGCGCGGCGGCAGCGCCAGCGCGATCAGCTTCGCCAGGGGTTCGCGCATCGCCGCCACGCGCACCTTGTCGCAGCGGCGCGAACACGGCACAAGCCGCGCCGTGCCCGACCCGACCGCTCCGCCCGATATTTTCGACCGCGCCCGCCGCCGTATCCGGCGCGACCGCGCGGCGCCACGCTTCGCCGACTTCGCCTTCATCCGCGACTGGATGATCGACGGGATTACCGATCGGCTGGGCACGGTGCGACGCGATTTTACCCAGATGCTCGACCTTGGCTGTTTCGACGGCGCCTTCGCCCCGCCGCCGGGGGCGAATATCACGCGGATCGACGCCGGGGCCGGCTTTGCACACCGCGCGGGAGGGATTCAGGGGGAGGAAGACGCGCCGCATTTCCCCGACGCCAGCTTCGACCTGATCGTGTCGGCAGGCGTGCTCGATACGGTCAACGATCTGCCCGGCGCGCTCGCGCTCGCCCGTCGCGCGCTGCGCCCCGACGGGCTGTTCCTCGGCGCGTTCCTGGGCGGCGGCACGCTCGGCACGCTGCGCTCGGTGCTGCTCGAAGCCGAAGCGAACCGCCCCGCCGCGCGCGTCCATCCCCAGGTCGATGTGCGCTCGGCGGGCGACCTGCTGGTCCGCGCCGGGTTCGCGCTGCCGGTCGCCGATGTCGAAACGCTCGATGTGCGCTATGCCAGCCTGTTCGATCTGGTGCGCGACCTGCGCGGCATGGGCGCGACCAGCCTGCTGCCCCGCGTCGCGCCGCTGCGCCGCGAAACCATCGCCCGCGCCGCCACCGCCTTCGCCGCCCGCGCCGATGGCGAAGGCCGCACGAGCGAGCGGTTCGACGCCATTTTCGTCACCGGCTGGGCGCCCGACCCCTCCCAGCCGAAACCGGCCAGGCGCGGGTCCGGCACGACCTCACTCGCCGATGCGTTGAAGCAGAAGGGCTAGGCAAGCCCCGCGGATTTCCTGTTGGGTTGCGGCACCGGCCCGCTCCCCCACGGGGTCCCCGCAAAGTAATACTTTGCGGGGCTACCCGCACCCGGCCACCCATCGGCAGGATATTCTGGAATGGGTGGCCGGGTGGGGGAGCGGGCCGGTGCCGCAACCCAACAAAGACTCCGTGGCCAGACGGGGGAGTGGGCTGGTGCCGCTACCAAACAGAAAGCGGGCTGGTGCCGCACCCCCTCAGATCAACGCCTCCAGCAGCCCGATCAGCGGCTTGTCGGCGGGCGGCATGTCCAGCCGGTGCAGCTCCAGCGGCCGCACCCATTTGAGCGCGGTGGCGTGGCGCGCCTCGGGCAGGCCCGTCCATTTGCGCAGCGCATAGAGCAACAGCAGCAAATGCCGGTCGCCCAACGCCTCGCTGGCAAAGGTCGCCGGGGCAAGACAGGCATGTTCGACCGCGATGCCCAGTTCCTCGTGCAACTCGCGGCACAGCGCGGCCTCGGGCAATTCGCCCGGATCGACCTTCCCGCCTGGAAATTCCCACAGTCCCGCCATCGGCTTGCCGGGGGGCCGTTGCTGCACCAGCACGCGGCCATCGCCGTCGATCAGCGCGGCGGCGACGACGATCAACAGGTTCGGACGCAACAGGTCCGGCTCGGCGCTATCGGGATCGGACATCGACGTTTCGTTAACCTACTTGTCCTAATTTGGGTATGTCACAGGAGGGAGTTTCGGCCGCGATGCGACCGTTGGTAAAGCTGATCGAACGTCTTGTTCGCGACCGCAAGGCCGCGACGGCGGTCGAATATGGCTTTATCCTCGCGCTGATCGTGATTGCAATCATCGCCAGCATTCAGGGGCTGGCGGGCGCCACCACCGGCATGTGGAGCAATGTCAGCGACAAGGTGCAGAAGTCGAGCTGATTTTTTCGTTTCGGCCCCGCCCGATCTAAGGTCTTTGTTAACCTCCGCCCCCTAATTTCCGATCTTGCTGGACCGGGTTTCCACTCGGCGAGGCCGGGAACTGAAGCTTACAACAGGATGGAGACCGGTTATGAAGACGATCCGCAAGATTTTCGGCAACAACAAGGGCGCGACCGCCATTGAATATGGTCTGATCGCCGCACTGATCGCCGTGGCCGCGATTGCCGCGATGCAGGGCCTGGGCAACCAGCTCAACAAGACCTTCGGCAACGTGACCTCGAACATGAAGGCGTCGTAAGACCCCTTCCCATTCGATCAACGAACCGGGGCGGCGGACGAAAGTCCGCCGCCCTTTTCGTTTGTGTCGAATGCCATGGGTCAGGCCGGATCGGCGCGCTTCCGTGTTGTTTGTTGGGTTGCGGCACCGGCCCGCTCCCCCACCCGGCCACCCATCGGCAGGATATTCTGAAATG
>CADEEK010000160.1 GCA_902826325.1 uncultured Sphingomonadales bacterium | reverse complement strand
CGATCGGCGCACTCGAACCGTTCACGCTGGCCGCATGGCGCCATGGCCTGTTCCAGCTGTTCCAATATGGCTTTGGCCATGTCGCCATCGTGCCGCTCGCCATCGTGCTGGCGGGTTGGCGCACCGGCTATCGCAGGCACGAGCGGCTTTATTCGCTGATCGTCATCGGCGCGCTGCTCTTCCCGCTCGCCGTCGCGCTGTTCGCCATGCCCAATGCGGGACAGGCGCGCTATTATCTGCTCACCGCCACGCTGGTCCTGCTCGGCCTGTCGCTGGTGATCGGCGCCAGCCTGACGGGCAGGCGCCCGCTGCCCGCCCTGCTCGCGCTGGCGCTGCTCATCGCCGCGATGCTCCCGCTCGACCTCACGATCATCCTCGATCGCCGCGCCGATCCCGCCGGCGCGCTCGCCGCCATTGCCGCCCGCGCGCGCGACGGCGGCGATGTCGCGGTCGATCATCCGCGTTCCGAGGCGATCCTGGCCGCCGCCGCCGCCAGCGCCGCCTATCCGCTGACGCTGCGCCGCAGCTGCTCGCCCGCCGCTTCGCCGCCCGCGCGTTTCCTGTTCATCGAGCGCGACGGCGATGCCCCCTTCCCCGCCGCACCGATCCATTGCAATCGTCGCTATCGCGAAATCGCGGGCGATCGCGTTCAGGGCCTGTCGGGGACCCAGTGGAAACTCTACGAACGAACGGATAGATAGGGCCGATGTTCTTTTCCTTCATCGACGAACTGCGCAGCGCAGGCATCTCCGCCAGCCTCAAGGAGCATCTCGTGCTGCTCGAAGCGCTCGACCGCGAGGTGATCGAGCGCACGCCCGAGGCATTCTACTATCTCGCCCGCACCACGTTCGTGAAGGACGAAGGGCTGCTCGACCGGTTCGACCAGGTATTCGCCAAGGTGTTCCGCGGCATCATGTCCAGCTACGGCACCGCCACCGCCGACGTGCCCGAAGACTGGCTGAAGGCGATCGCCGAAAAATATCTGACACCCGAAGAGATGGCGGCGATCAAGTCGCTCGGCTCGTGGGAAGAGATTATGGAAACGCTCAAGCAGCGACTGACCGAACAGCATGAGCGGCATCAGGGCGGCAACAAATGGGTCGGCACCGGCGGCACCTCCCCCTATGGCAATTCGGGCTATAACCCCGAAGGCGTGCGCATCGGCGGCGAAAGCACGCACAAGCGCGCGCTGAAAGTGTGGGACCAGCGCGAATTCAGGAATCTCGATTCGACGCGCGAACTCGGCACCCGCAACATCAAGGTGGCGATGCGCCGCCTGCGCCGCTTCGCCCGCGAAGGCGCGGCGGACGAGCTGGACATTGACGGCACCATCGCGGGCACCGCGCGCCAGGGCTGGCTCGACATCAAGATGCGGCCTGAACGGCACAATGCGGTCAAACTGCTGCTGTTCCTCGATGTCGGCGGCTCGATGGACCCCTGGGTCAAGCTGTGCGAGGAATTGTTCAGCGCCGCGACAGCGGAATTCAAGAATCTCGAATTCTTCTACTTCCACAACTGCCTGTATGAAGGCGTGTGGAAGGACAATCGGCGGCGCTTTGCCGAACGCACCCAGACCTGGGACGTGCTTCACAAATTCGGCAACGATTACAAGGTGATCTTCGTCGGCGACGCCTCGATGTCGCCCTATGAGATCAGCCATCCCGGCGGATCGGTCGAACATTTCAACGACGAAGCGGGCGCGGCGTGGATGCAGCGCGTGACCAACACCTATCCCGCCTGCGCCTGGCTCAACCCGATCCCGCAGGATCAATGGGGCTATTCGCAATCGGTGCGGATGATGCGCGAATTGATGAACGACCGCATGTTCCCGCTGACCCTGACCGGTCTCGACGACGCGATGCGCGAGCTGAGCCGCAAGGTCTGACCACGCCTGCCCTTCCCCGCCACCCCACACCCGCCCCGTCACCCCAAGCCCGCCACCGTCACCGTCACCCCAAGCCCGCCACCGTCACCCCGGCCTTGAGCCGGGGTCCCGCTTCTTCGCCGACCATCGTCAAAACCCCCGGCGCAACACCGATCGTAGCCCGCGCGCGCCCGTCAATGCGCCTTCCGGTGCAGCAACGGCCCGATCCCCGCCGCCAGCACCGCGCCGATGCCCAGGCCCAGCACCGCCGACACCCCCGCCTGCACCACCCAGCCGACCGCGCGATTGCCGACCGCATCCGCCAGATGATGCACCGTCTGCGCGGGCCAGGGCCATCCCAGCACCTGCGCGCCGTGCAACAGGATGCCACCCCCGACCCACAGCATCGCCACCGTGCCGATCTTGCTCAGCGCCCCCATCACCAGCGGCATGCCCCGCACCAGTCCGCGCCCGATCGCGCGCGTTACGGCCGCGCGCCGCTGCGCGAGATGCAGGCCGATATCGTCCATCTTCACGATCAGCGCGACGACGCCATAGACCCCGATCGTGATCCCCACCCCGACCAGCGCCAGCACCACCGCGCGCGTCAACAGCGGTTCGTCGGCGACATCGGCCAGCGCGATCGCCATGATCTCCGCCGACAGGATCAGGTCGGTGCGGATCGCCCCCGCCACCTTGGTCGCCTCCAGATGCGCCGGATCGCCGACCACCGTCTCCGCTTCCGCCGCGTCATGGCCGCGCACCGCCGCCACGACCTTTTCGGCGCCCTCGAAACACAGAAAACCGCCGCCCAGCATCAGCAACGGCGTGATCGCCCATGGCGCCAGCCAGCTGAGCAACAGCGCCGCGGGCAACAGGATCAACAATTTGTTGCGCAGCGACCCGCGCGTGATCGCCCAGATGATCGGCAGTTCGCGCTGCGGCGACAGGCCGGTGACATAGCCGGGCGTCACCGCCGCATCGTCGATCACCACCCCCGCCGCCTTGCTGCCCGCGCGGCTGGCCGCGACGCCCACATCGTCGAGCGAGGTGGCGGCAAGCCGGGTCAGCGCGGCAACATCGTCCAGCAACGCGACAAGACCGGAAGGCATATGGCAGTTGGTCCTTTCCGGCTTGCCGCACCGGCGCGGCGCAATCGCTGCATTGTATAATCGCCGCCATTGCGTCACACCAGCACACAGGCAATCGCGTTTCGCCAGTGCCGGAAGGGATGCGCGTGGTGATTGTTGGCGACGTTCAGCAACGGGCGATGCGCGCCAGGATCGACCAGTTCGACTGGTCGGCCACCGCGCTGGGGCCGCGCACGGCCTGGCCGTTCGAACTGGAAGCGGCGGTCCAGCAAATCCTGGACTCCGATTTTCCCAAGGCGCTGGCCTGGGGACCGGAACTGATCACCATCCATAACGATGCGTTCCTGCCCATCCTTGGCAACAAGCCCGAAGCATTGGGCAGATCGTTCGCCGCGATCTGGTCAGAGGCGTGGGACGAAATCGGCCCCATCGCCGCCGCCGCGCTGGCGGGACGTTCCACCTTTATCGAGAATTTCCCGCTGATCGTGATGCGCGGCGCGATGCCGGAACAGGCCTATTTCACCTTTTGCTACAGCCCGATTCGCAAGCGTGACGGTTCGATCGGCGGCATGCTGGACACGGTGGTCGAAACGACCAGGACGGTCGAGGCGCAGCAAGGGCTCGCGCTGGTCAATGGCGAGCTTGCGCACCGGCTCAAAAATTCGCTCGCCATCGTTCAGGCGATCGCCCAGCAAACGCTCAGGCCCGGCTGCGACCCGGCGGCGTTCGCATCGTTCGAGCGGCGGCTGGAGGCGCTCGGCCACGCCCATGGCGTGCTGCTGCAACAGGACTGGATCACCGGATCGCTGTTCAAGGCGACGTGGGATTCGCTCGCCGCGAGTCTCGACATGGCGCGGGTCAGCGTCGCCGGGACCGACATCGCCATCGGGTCGCGAACCTCGATGGCGCTGACCATGATGCTCCACGAACTTGCGACCAATGCGGTCAAATATGGCGCGATGTCGAACGAGACGGGGCGGATCGAGGTCAACTGGACGATGAGCGGCCCTGACCTCGAGTTCAGCTGGCGCGAAACCGGCGGCCCGCCGGTCGCGCCTCCGACGCGCACCGGGTTCGGGTCGCGCCTGATCCGAAACGGCCTGGGTACGGCGAGCCGCAGCGACAGCAGCTTCGATCCGGGCGGCCTGTACTTCCGCATCACGGTACCGGTGGTCGAACTGGCGCGCTGACGCCAACGCCGTCCGACCGGCGCAGCCAATACAGGCGCAACCATTGCCGGCATAACCATTGCCGACCCGGGCAAAGAAAAGGGGCGCCGGTCGCCCGACGCCCGTTCCTTCGCCAAATCGGCCCGGCTTATGCCGCGTCGTCGGCCTTTTTCTTGCTCTCGGCATAGACGCGGATCGGCTCCTTGCGGCCCTCCACCACATCCCTGTCGATCATCACCTCGTCGACGCCGTCCATGCTCGGCAGGTCGAACATCGTGTCGAGCAATATGCCTTCGAGGATCGAGCGGAGCCCGCGCGCACCGGTCTTGCGCTCGATCGCCTTTTTGGAAACCGACACCAGCGCGTCGTCGGTGAACGACAGCTTCACATTCTCCATGTCGAACAGCTTCTGATATTGTTTGACCAGCGCGTTCTTCGGCTCGGTCAAAATCTTGATCAGCGCATCGACATCCAGATCCTCCAGCGTCGCGACCACCGGCAGGCGGCCGACAAATTCGGGGATCAGGCCGAATTTCAACAGATCTTCCGGCTCGGTCTGGCGCAGCACCTCGCCGGTACGCCGCTCCTCGGGCGAAGCGACATAGGCGCCAAAGCCGATCGACTTGCCCTGCAACCGGTCGCCGATGATCTTTTCCAGGCCCGAAAAGGCGCCGCCACAGATGAACAGGATGTTGGTCGTGTCGACCTGCAAAAACTCCTGCTGCGGATGCTTGCGCCCACCCTGCGGGGGCACGCTGGCGGTGGTGCCTTCCATCAGCTTGAGCAGCGCCTGCTGCACGCCCTCGCCCGACACGTCGCGGGTGATCGAAGGATTTTCGGCCTTGCGGCTGATCTTGTCGATCTCGTCGATATAGACGATGCCGCGCTGCGCCCGCTCGACATTATAGTCCGATGCCTGGAGCAGCTTCAGGATGATGTTCTCGACATCCTCGCCGACATAGCCCGCCTCGGTCAGCGTCGTCGCGTCGGCCATCGTGAACGGCACGTCGATGATGCGCGCGAGAGTCTGGGCGAGCAGCGTCTTGCCCGAGCCGGTCGGGCCCACGAGCATGATGTTCG
>CADEEK010000159.1 GCA_902826325.1 uncultured Sphingomonadales bacterium | reverse complement strand
TACAACCTCTATCCCGCCGCCGAGCTGCAGGGCGACACCAAGCCCGGTTATTCGAGCGGGCAATCGCTGGATGCGATGGAGCAGCTGGCGCAGAAGACCCTGCCCGAGGGCATGGGGTATGAATGGACCGAACTGGCGCTGGAACAGCGTTCGGCGGGCAATACCGGGGTGCTGGCATTCGGCCTGGCGGTGGTGTTCGTGTTCCTGCTGCTCGCGGCGCTGTATGAAAGCCTGGTGCTGCCGCTCGCGGTGATCCTGATCGTGCCGATGTGCCTGTTGGCGGCGATCCTGGGCGTCAACGCAATGGGGCTGGACAATAATATCCTGACCCAGATCGGGCTGGTCGTGCTGATCGGGCTGGCGGCGAAGAACGCGATCCTGATCGTCGAATTCGCGCGCCAGAACGAGGAAGAGGGCATGGACATGTTCGAGGCGGCCAAGCACGCCGCGCATCAGCGCATGCGGCCGATCATCATGACGTCGATCGCGTTCATCCTGGGCGTGCTGCCGCTGGTGATCGCCAGCGGGGCGGCGGCGGAGCTGCGGCAGGCGCTGGGCGTCGCGGTGTTCTTCGGCATGATCGGCGTGACGATCTTTGGCCTGCTGTTCACCCCGGCCTTCTACGTCATCAGCCGCAAGTTCGGCGATTGGGCGCGCGTGCAGACCGCGCGCTTCCGCAGCAAACCCCATGACCCCGTGACGGAGCCGGCAGAATGAAGCGCCTTTCCCTGATGCTGGCGGCGTCGCTGGCGGGTTGTTCGGTCGGCCCGACCTATCAACGGCCGCAGACGCCCCCGGCGGCGGCCGGTGCCTTTGTCGATCCCGGCACGACCCGCGTGTCGCCGGGCGCGGTGGCGGGCGAGTGGTGGCGACTGTTCGACGATCCGGCGCTCGACCGGCTGGTGGTCGATGCGCTGACGCACAACAGCGACGTGCGCGTCGCGTCAGCCAATCTGAAGCGCGCCCGCGCGTTCCTGTCGGAAGCGCGCGGGCAGCGATTGCCGACCACGGGGGTCAGCGCGGGCTATACCCGCTCGCGCGTCGCGGCGCAGTCGGCGCAGGGGGCGTTGCCGCCGGGCGTCGACGGGGTCGAGAGCGATTTCTTTCAGGCCGGGTTCGACGCATCCTATGAAATCGACCTGTTCGGCCGGGTCAGCCGGTCGATCGAGGCGGCGCGCGGCGATGTCGCAGCGGCGCAGGCCGCGCTGGACGGCGCGCGCGTGGCGGTGGCGGCGGAAACCGCGCGCACCTATGCCGCTGCGTGCGGCTTTGCCGCCCAGGCCGAGGTCGCGCGCGAAACCGTGCGGTTGCAGAGCCGGACGATGGAATTGACGCAGCGGCTGGTCGAGGCGGGGCGGGGCACCGCGCGCGACATCGACCAGGCGCGCGTGCTGGCCGAAAATGCCCGCGCACAGGTGCCGGCGTTCGAGGCGGAACGGCGCGCGGCGCTCTATGCGCTGGCGACGCTGACCGGCAGGCCGCCGGCGGAACTGGACGGCGATGCGGCGGCATGCGCCAGCCCGCCGGGGGTGTCGGCGCTGATCCCGGTCGGCGACGGACAGGCGCTGCTGGCGCGGCGGCCCGATGTGCGGCAGGCGGAGCGGGCGCTGGCGGCGGCGACGGCGCGGGTCGGCGTGGCGACGGCGGCGCTCTACCCGTCGATCCGGCTGCTGGGTTCGGTGTCGCTTGGCGCACAGCGGATCGAGGATATTTCGAAGGGGTCGGCGTTCAACTTTTCGATCGGCCCGTTGCTGAGCTGGAGCATCCCCAATCTGACCGCCGCGCGCGCGCAGGTGCGACAGGCCGAGGCGGGCGCGGACGGCGCGCTGGCGACGTTCGACGGCACCGTGCTGGGTGCGTTGCGTGAGGTGGAACAGGCGCTGGCGCGCTATTCGGGCGAGATCGAGCGCAATGTCGCGCTGCGCCGCGCCGATGCGGCGGCGACCAACGCCGCGCGGATCGCGATCCTGCGGTTTGAGGCGGGGCGCGACAGCCTGCTCCAGCGCATCGATGCCGAGCGTGCGCGGGCGTCGGCGCGGGCATCGCTCGCCCAGTCCAACGCCGCGCTGGCCGAGGCGCAGGTGGCGCTGTTCAAGGCGCTGGGCGGCGGCTGGGAAACGGCGCCTGAACCGGTGCGGCGGGAGGCTGCGCCGGCCGGCTGAGCATTGCCGTTGCGGACGGCGTCGGTTCAGTCGGGCTGAACGCGGCGCCGACCTGCTTCACGCCGCCATTCGGTCGTCGCATGGATCGGTGCCGCAATCGGCGCCGTCCAGCCGCTGTTCGAATTCGACGCACGCGACCTCGCCTTGTCGCCCGAGCGAATAGCGCGGGACGACGCGGCCGGTGGGTTGGAACCCCAGCTTGCGCAACACGCGGCCCGATGCCGGGTTGTCGGCATAATGGCCCGCCGACAGCCGCGGCACGCGCAGCGCGCGCGCGATGTCGATCACCGCGCGCCCCGCTTCGGTGGCATAGCCGCGACCCCAGGCGTCGGGGGTGATCCAGTAGCCGAATTCGTGCGGTTCGCCGTCATAGGGGCCAAAGCCGACCCCGCCGACGATCCGGCTGACGCCGTGATCGAGCGTGCAGATCAGGAAGGACGCGCCATTGCGCTCGGCCACCGCCGATTGCGCGGCGAGGAAAGCCTGCGCATCGCCCAGCGCATAGGGCCAGGGCGCGCGACCCAGGTTGCGAACCACCTGTTGATGCGCGATCGCATGCGTCAGTTCGGGCGCATCCTCGGTCCAGCCGGGGCGCAGCATCAGTCTTTGCGTTCTTGCGAACATCCCGCTCACTCCTTTTGCGCGCCTTTGCCCGATCATCATGACGCGGGAACGACGATCTGGTTGCGAGGGAGCAAAGAAAAAGGGAGACCGGGGCGACCCGTCTCCCTTGTTCGGTTTCCGTGTGGAAACCCGGATCGCCCTGGCGGGCAACCCGGCTGGTTGCCCAATGTTATTCGGCTGCCTGTGCAATCATGTCGATCGAACAGAATTTGCGGCCAAGCTTGCCGTCATGGAATCGTACGCGGCCGTCGGTCAGTGCGAACAGCGTATGATCCTTGCCGATGCCGACATTGACGCCCGGATAGAATTTGGTGCCGCGCTGACGGACAAGGATGTTGCCCGCGACAGCGACCTGGCCGCCGAATTTCTTCACGCCAAGGCGCTTTGCCTGCGAGTCGCGACCGTTGCGCGAAGAACCGCCTGCCTTTTTATGTGCCATTGCGAATTACTCCTTACGCTTCTGCGGTCGCCGGGGCATCGCCCTCGGTCGCCTTGGCCTTGGCGGCCTTCTTCTTCGGTTCCTGTGCACCGATGGCGGTGATCTTCAGGATCGTGTGGTTCTGGCGATGGCCGTTCTTGCGACGATAATTGTGACGGCGACGCTTTTTGAAGACGATGACCTTTTCGCCCTTCGCCTGCGCGACGATTTCGGCCGAGACGGTCAGGCCGTCGGTCGACTTGAGGTCGCCGCCTTCGCCAGCGAGCAGCACGTCGCCCAGCGTGACCGACGAACCGGCTTCACCGTCGAGCTTTTCGACGACGATCTTGTCTCCTGCGGCAACGCGATACTGCTTGCCGCCCGTGCGCACGATAGCGAACATGGGCCTCTTCTCAATTCCAAATGCATGTGCCCGCGCGGGGATGACCCGGCGGGAGGAAGGGCGCGGTTATGCGAATCGCGGTGTTAAGTCAAGTTTGCTGGCGGGATTTCGGAGGTGCGTGTTGACGTGGCGTCGCCCCGCAGGTGCTGCTTGTTTGGTTGCGGTGCCAGCTTGTTGATCCTTTGTTTTTTTAGCGGGCTGCGCCCGCTGGTTTGCCGCACCAGCCCACTCCCCCACCCGGCCACCCATCGGCAGGATATTCTGAAATGGGTGGCCGGGTGGGGGAGTGGGCTGGTGCGGCAACCCAACAAAGACTCGGGGGAGCGGGCTGGTGCCGCTACCAAACCAAGACTCAGTGCCGATGCTCCGGCCGCAACCGGTAGCGCCCGTCGCTATATTGGTCGAACAGCCCGTCGATCGCCGGGTGATCGACCGGCTCGTCGGTATCGTCGGGCAGCAGATTCTGCTGGCTGACATAGGCGACATAGCTCGATTCCGCATTTTCGGCGAGCAGGTGGTAAAAGGGCTGGTCCTTGCGCGGGCGCGCATCTTCGGGGATCGAATCATACCATTCGTCGGTGTTGGCGAACACCGGATCGATGTCGAACACCACGCCGCGAAAATCGAACATGCGATGGCGCACGACGTCGCCGACATTGAAACGGGCGTGCGAAACGGGCGGCACCGGAACGCCCGATGCGGCAAGATCGAGGGGGGCGAATGCGCGACTCATGGGCTTAATCTAGTGCCGATTGCGCGTTGCACAAGAACGCAGGCCTTCGCGCTTGTGCCACCGCCGCCTTTGGTCTAGAGGCGCCCGCTCGACCGGACGAAGGGGCGGTGATCCGCCCTTGCGGACCCCTTGCGGAGAGGTGGCAGAGTGGTCGATCGCGCCGCACTCGAAATGCGGTTTACGGGGAACCGTAACGTGGGTTCGAATCCCACCCTCTCCGCCACTATTTGATCTCGCGGCCTGTTCGCTTTGCTCACGCCTCCGATGGGGCGGCCTGTCGGCCGGTCGCGCAGTCGCGCGCCTGGCAGGGCATTCGAACTTCGTCCCGAACTGCCCGCCATATCTTGTTTGAGCCTCACGCGCCGGCGCGGGCATCCGCCCGCTTGGCTATCCTCGCAATAAGCTCGGGCGGCCGGTCGGCCTTGCGAACCCTTACGGGTTCGAATCCCCTCTCGGCGATCGGTTGATCTCACGGCGAGTGGGCTTTGGTGACGCGCCGACCTAGCTCGTGCCGATTCCGGTTTCTCCAGTTTCCAGGGTTGCCGGCACGGCCGGGTGAGGCGCGGCGGCCGGGCGGTTCGGCTTGAAGGGGATCGTCAGCTCGCTCAGGATCGTCTTGCGTTCGATGTCGTCCAGTTCGGCCCGATTGCTGCCATATCCCTTGGGCAACGCATTGTCCGGGACATAGTAGGTCCCCAACAGATAGTCGACGAACGCAAAGACCACGCAGTAATTCTTGTTATGCGCTTCCGGCTCCAGCGCATGATGCCAGCGATGCATGTTCGGGCTGACGAAGATGTATTTCCAAGGCTTCGGGTAGTCGAGAACGATATTGCTGTGCACGAAATAGTTGTTCATGGTCTGGCTTTGTTGCATAACTCCTGACGGGCATGAATCGCTCTTTTCTTGAGATTACT
>CADEEK010000158.1 GCA_902826325.1 uncultured Sphingomonadales bacterium | reverse complement strand
ACGGCGACCGCGACCGACGGCGCCTGTTCCTTGCGCAACTCGGCTTCGATGATCGCGCGGGCGGCGGCATAGCGCGACGGCGTCTTGCCCTGCGCCATGGCCGCCCCGTTCGGCGTCAGCACCAGCGCGACGACAGCCAGCATGGCGCCCAGTCGCCCGCCCCGGCCCCGCAACCGCGCCAGCAAGCTGTGGTTGGTGGACACGCCATATGGCCCCGGCTGCGTGCGGGCATGCGCCGCTGCGAAACAGATCGTCATCGCCATTCTCCCGTCCCAAGCAGAATCTAAAAATAACGATCGTTCTCTTAAACGCCGATGTCAAGCCGGCGCATGTCGTGGACGAGCGACGCCAGAAGTGCCTCGACAAATTGTCCGCTGCTTCCGCCGCGCGATCCGGCGGCGGCGCGATCGATCAGCGCGCGGGGCCGCAGGCGCCGGTGCGCCGCCCCTCATATTCCTCGGAAAAGGGCAGGCCGCGGCTGATCCCCTGCGTCTCCAGCCGGATCAGGCGCGGCGTTTCGACGGTGATCCGGGTGTCGCCATTGCCCAGACCTGGGCAGCTATAGGTGATCCGCCCGCCATTCGCGTCATTTTCGACGACGAAGCGCGAACAGGCCGCGCCGCGATGATGAATCTGCAACAGCATCTGCGGATCGGTGACGCAGATCGAGCGCGTCGATCCGTCGGGCGCGCGCAGCGTCCATTCGCCACGCTCGATCTTGCCGAGCGCAACCAGCGTCCCGCCCGACTGCGCCGCCGCGGCAAAGCCGGTAACGGCGCACAGGCCGATCGCCATCACGGCGACAAATGATCCGAATCCCTTCATCTCATCGCTGCTTTAACACGTTTCACCTGTCTGATTACTGACAATTATCGTCAGTTCAGATCGGCGAGCGCGATCGGGAACGCCTTGGCGCAAAAGGCGCAATCGACCTTGATCACGCCATCTTCCGCCATTTCCGCGCGATCCTCGGCCGAAAATTTGGCCAGCACGCTCTCGATATAGCCCGCGTCGCACCGGCAACCGCGTGTCAGATCGGCACCGCCCAGCACGCGGACCTCATCCTCCTCGTTGAACAGCCGCCACACCAGCGTCTCCAGCGGAATCGCCGGATCGGCCAGTTCGTCGATCCCCATCGTCGCGCCCAGCCCCTCGCCCTGCGCCCACTCGGGCCGATCGCCGCGACCATGCAGCCGCTCGCCGCCTTCCTCTCCCTCGGGCAGATGTTGCAGGAACAGCCCGCCGCCGACGCAACGCCCATCGGCATCCCGCCCCATGCCCAGCCGGATCAGGCTCGGGATCTGTTCGGACTGGTCGAAATAATTTTCCGCCGCCTGCGCCAGCGATTCCCCGTCCAGCGGCACGATCCCCTGATAGCGCTCGCCGCTCGTCGCCTGGTCGAAGGTCATCGCCAGATGCCCCTGGTTGAACAGCGCATAGAGCGACGGGTTGTCGCCCAGCTCGGCCAGCCGCTCGCCATCGAACTGGACATAGCCGCGCAGTTCGCCGCCCTTGTAATCGCACACCAGCAGGCTGACGATCCCGCCCTGCGCCTGCGCCTGCAACGTCAGCTGGCCGCCCGCATCCTTGAGCGTCGATCCCAACAGCGCCGTCAGCGTCAGCGCCTCGGCCAGCAACGCCTCGATCGGCGCAGGATAGGCGTGCGCCGACAATATCCGGTCCAGCACCGGCCCGATCCGCGCGATCCGCCCCCGCGCATGGCGCGCGGGAATCGTGAAATTGACCGTGCGGTCAAGGTCGGTGGCAGGCGCGTTCATGTCGTTCATATCCCTCGTCATCCCCGCACCGGCAGGGACCCGTTCTGGCTGGCGTCTCGGCAAGCTCGCTACAATTGCGGCATTGGCATCCCGCCACGCGGGACCGACGCTCAGATGGGGCGTTACCCGCGGTGCTTCAACCGATCTGCCCAAAGCACCAGCGCAGCACCGCCTTTTGCGCATGCAGCCGGTTCTCGGCCTCCGCCCAGATCAGCGATTGCGGCCCGTCCATCACCTCCGCGCTCGCCTCCTCGCCGCGATGCGCGGGCAGGCAGTGGAGGAATTTCGCGTCCGCCTTGGCCCGCGCCATCAACGCGGCATCGACCTGAAAGGGCATCAGCGCCGCAAGCTTCGCCTCGGCATGGTCCTGTCCCATCGACACCCAGGTATCGGTGACGACGATATCCGCGCCCGCCACCGCCTCGGCCGGATCGTTGACGATCCGCGCGCGCCCCTGGCCCAGCGCCATCACCGCCTCGCCAGGCGCAAAGCGCTGCGGACAGGCGGCGACCAGCTCGAACTGCATCAGCCCGGCGGCCTCGATGAACGAAGCCAGCACATTATTGCCATCGCCCAGCCACGCGACCTTCAACCCCGGCAGCGCCTTGCCGCTTTCCACTATGGTCTGCAGGTCGGCCATGATCTGACAGGGATGGCTGTCGTCGGTCAGGCCGTTGATGACCGGTACGCTCGCATATTCGGCCATTTCGATCAGCTTGGCATGATCGTCGGTGCGCACCATGATCGCGTCGCAATAGCCGGACAGGACGCGCGCCGTGTCCGCCACCGTCTCGCCCCGGCCCAGCTGGCTGGTGCCCGCGTCCAGGATCACCGGCACCCCGCCCAGCTGCCGGATCGCCAGGTCGAAACTGACGCGGGTGCGCGTCGAATTTTTCTCAAACACCATCGCCAGCACGCGACCGGCCAGCGGCGCATCGGCGTCGCCCTGCCCCTTGGGCCAGCCCGCCCGCGCCGCCTTGCGCTCGATCGCATCGGTCAGCATCGCGGCAACCCCATCGGCCTCCGCATCGGACAGGTTCAGGAAATTGCGGTATTTCATCAAAAACCCCCTCGAAACCGCCGATGCCCGGTCGGGCACCGGCGGGAAGGATCAATCGCCGCTCGGCGGCACATAGCTGCGCGCACCCGCGCTCAGCTTTTCGATACATTCGGCGATATGATCGTCGCCGATCACCAGCGGCGGCAGGATGCGGCAGACATTCTCGCCCGCCGCAACCGACAGCAACCCGTGATGGTCGCGCAGATGCGCCACGAAATCGCGCGCCACCGCCGGTTCCTTCAGCTTGATGCCCAGCATCAGGCCCTTGCCGCGCACTTCCTCGAACAGATGGTCGTAATTGGGCAGCAGCTGCTCGATGCTCGCGCGCAGCCGTTCGCCGGTCTTGGCGACCTGCTCGAAAAACCCCGACTCCAGCATGACGTCAAGCACCGCCATCCCCGCCGCCATCGCCAGCGGATTGCCGCCATAGGTCGATCCGTGCGTGCCGAACACCATGCCCTTGGCCGCTTCCGCGGTCGCGACGCACGCGCCCAGCGGAAAGCCGTTCCCGATGCCCTTGGCGATGGTCATGATGTCCGGCGCGATGCCATAATGTTCATGGGCGAAGAACTTGCCGGTGCGCCCATAGCCGCACTGGATCTCGTCCAGGATCAGCAACAGGCCATGGTCGTCGCACGCCTTGCGCAGCCCCTGGATGAATTCGGGCGTGCCCGCCGTCATCCCGCCCTCGCCCTGCACCGTTTCGACCATGAAGCCCGCGGTCTGATCGTCGATCAGCGCCAGCGCCGCGTCCAGGTCGTTGAACGGCGCATAGGCGAAACCGGGCAACAGCGGTTCGAACCCGTCGCGCATCTTCGCCTGATTGGTCGCGCTGATCGCCCCCAGCGTGCGCCCGTGAAAGGCGTTGTTGAAGGTAATGATCCTGGTGCGCTGCGGATTGTCGTTCACGAAATGATAGCGGCGCGCCATCTTGATCGCGCATTCGACCGCCTCGGTCCCCGAATTGGTGAAGAACACCGTATCGGCAAAGCAATTGTCGACGATCCGCTGCGCCAGCGCCTCGCCCTGCGGCGATCCGTACAGGTTGGACACATGCATCAGCGTCGCGGCCTGATCGGCGATCGCTTTGGTCACATGCGGATGGCCATGGCCCAGCGCATTGACCGCGATCCCCGCCGCGAAATCCAGATAGCGTTCGCCACGCTCCCCGATCAGGTAACAGCCCTCGCCTCGCACCGGACGCACATCGCACCGCGGATAAACGGGCATGAGCGCAGGTGTGGACATCGAACTGCTCCTTGTTCTTCTGGATGCGGCGCCCGGCAGGGCCGAACCCGGTTCAAAACGATAAAGGGCGGCCCAACCGGACCGCCCGGATCGCGCATTTACCCGGCGAGCACGGGCAGCGTCAACACGCTTGCCCCGTTCAGTTCCGCAGCTTCCACCCGCTGCGCAGCAACAGGTAACAGGCGACGCCCAGCACGATATCGATCGCCAGCACGATGCCGCCCGCGGTCCAGATCGAGACATAGCCGTCGCTGACCCCCAGAAAGCCATAGCGGAACCCGGAAATGACATAGAAGAACGGGTTGAAATGGCTCACCGCCTGAAAGGCCGGGGCCAGCCGATCGACCGAATAAAAGGTGCCGGACAACAGGGTCAGCGGCGCGATGACGAAATTGGTGACGGCGGCGGCATGGTCGAACTTTTCCGCCCAGATCGACGTCAGCACCCCCAGAAAGGCGAGCATCAGCGATCCGAACAGGCCGAACCACAATACCGCCAGCAGATGCACCGGCACCATCACCGCGCCCAGGAACAACAGCATCGCCAGCCACACCGCCGCGCCGACGCACAGCGCCCGCGTCACCGCCCCGCCGCACAGCGCCGCCAGCAGCTCCCCGGTCGACAGCGGCGGCATCAGATAATCGACGATCGTCCCCTGGATCTTGCCGACCAGCAGCGAAAAACTCGCATTGGCAAAGGCGTTGTTGAGCATCCCCATCACCACCAGCCCCGGCGCGATAAAGGTGCCGAACGGCACCTCCACCCCGCCCACCGACACCGCGCCGCGCGCGCCCAGCGCGGTGGTGAACACCACCAGCAACAGCAATTGCGAGATGGCCGGGGCCCAGATCGTCTGGAGCTGCACCTTGAAGAAGCGGCGCACCTCCTTCACATAGAGCGTCCATGTGCCCGGCCAGTTGACGTTGCGAATGATCGGAACGCCGGGGTCGGACAGGCGCGTGTCAGGCATTTGGGACTGTTCGGTCATGCAAAGGCCGGGTAATGGCTCCCGCCACGCGCCGCAACGGGATTGATTGAGGACCCAAGGAATGAGCTGGACCGACGAACGGATCGAAACGCTGCGCAAGATGTGGGACAGCGGCATGACCGCGACCCAGATTGCCGAGGAACTGGGCGGCGTCAGCCGCAATGCGGTGATCGGCAAGGCGCATCGGCTCGGCCTCGCCTCGCGCCCCTCGCCGGTAAAGCCCAACGCGCCGGAGGCCAAGGCG
>CADEEK010000157.1 GCA_902826325.1 uncultured Sphingomonadales bacterium | reverse complement strand
AAGCACCAAAAGGCCCCCGCTCCGGGGGCATGGAGCGAGGGCCGACCTGGCGTTCGTCACGCAGGCGGGATCAGGTTATTCGGGCAACAGGGGGAAAAATCCCGAACCCCGATCCGCATCACCTGATCTACCCCGGCGAAGCTGTCGCCAACATGAATGATCGCGTCAGGGACGCCCGCCGGTTTTCCGCGGATCGTTCCAGCGGAACGTCCTGTCGCTGACCGGCGCGTTGAACCGCTGGTTGGACAGGCGGACCCTGGTGCGGTTGTTCTGCGAATCGATCGCGACCCAACCCTGCATCATCAGCCCGCCGGGTGCCGCGGGGTTGCGGGCGAACACCATGGTGATCCGCCCGAATTCCGGACGCTTGGGATCGTGCGCCTCAATGCTCAGCACGCGCGGATTGCCGGTCGGCACGACCCGCGCGATGCCGGAAATATCGCGGTCGGGATCGAGCAGGATGCTGAGCGGCGAGTTCCTAACCGGCCAGCGCGACACCTGCCGCACCGAATAGTCGATAAACCACAACGAGCTGCCGTCGCCGACGATCAGCAGCGGCACGCCCTTTTCATATTGAAACCGCACCTTGCCCGGTTTCTTGAGCGTCAGCGTGCCGCCCAGCGTCTTGCCCGCGCGATCGGTCTGTTCGAACGCGGCGGTCATCGTCTGCGTGGCGCGCAGATGGCGCTGGACCTGCGCCAGCGTCCCCTGCTGCGCGATGGCAGGCAGGGAGAGCGGCGGCGACAGGGGCAGGGCGATGGCGGCCAGCACCGCCAGGGATCGGGCTGGGGATCGGGCCAGGAATCGGAAGGTCATGGGTATGCCAAACATGCCGATCCCCTGCCGGTTCCGTGTTTAATTTGCGCTGAACGCCGACGTTCCCGGGGGGTCAGGCCGCCGAGCGGGCCTTCACGATCTTGCCGGGCGCGCGCGGCGGTTCGCCCTTGGGCAGTGCATCGACATGCTCCATCCCCTCGGTCACTTCGCCCCACACGGTATATTGCCCGTCAAGAAAGGTCGCATCGTCCAGGCAGATGAAGAATTGCGAATTGGCGCTGTTGGGATCGTTGGTCCGCGCCATCGAGCACACCCCCCGGACATGCGGTTCGCGGCTGAATTCGGCGGGCAGGTTCGGCTCCTTCGATCCGCTCGTCCCGGTGCCGGTGGGGTCGCCGCCCTGCGCCATGAACCCGTCGATCACGCGATGGAACACGACGCCGTCGTAAAAGCCGCTATCGGCCAGCTTGGCGATCCGCTCGACATGTTGGGGGGCAAGATCGGGCCGCAGCTTGATCTGCACGTCGCCCGATTCAAGGGTCATGGTCAGGCGCGTGGGAAGGTCGGACATGGACGCGATGAACTCCAGTTTGGGAAAAGACCGCCCGCACCTAGGGAAGTGGGCGGCAAGTTGCAAATCGGGTAATTGCACCGGCGGATTGGCAGCGCGATTCGAGCGCGTTAGAGGGAAAGCGAGGCGCAACCCGGGGGGACAGGCTCGATGACCGACGAGACCGACACCGCCGATACGCCGCATGAGGGCCATGACGGGCTGAGCCCCGATTTCGTCCGCGCGATCCTCGACCTGGTCGAAGCGGGCGATGCCGAGGCGGCGCGCGAAAAGGTCGAACCGCTCCATCCCGCCGACATCGCCGACCTGGTCGAACTGACCCCCGGCGATCAGCGCCACGCACTCGCCGCCGCCATCGCCGGCCTGATCGACGGCGAGGTGCTGGCCGAAATGAACGATTGGGTGCGCGAGGACCTGATCGACGCGCTCGAACCGCATGAAGTCGCCGACATCGCCGCCGAACTCGATACCGACGACGCCGTCGCGATCATCGAGGATATGGAGGAGGAGGATCAGCGCGCGGTGCTGCGCGCGCTGGACCCCGACGACCGTGCCGCGATCGAGGAGGCGCTGTCCTATCCCGAGGAATCCGCCGGCCGGTTGATGCAGCGCGAACTGATCGCGGTGCCCGAACACTGGACGGTCGGCGACGTGCTCGATTTCCTGCGCGGCAATGACGATCTGGCCACCGATTTCTGGGAAATCTTCGTCGTCGATCCGGCGCACCACCCGGTCGGCACCTGCGCGCTGTCGTGGATCCTGCGCACGCCGCGCGCGATTTCGATGCGTGACGTCATGCAGCGCGAACAGACGCTGATCCCGGTCGAGATGGATCAGGAGGAAGTGGCGCTGCGCTTCCAGAAATATGCGCTGATCTCCGCCGCCGTGGTCGATGACAGCGGGCGGCTGGTCGGCATGATCACCGTCGACGACATCGTCCATATCATTCAGGAGGAAGCGGGCGAGGATGCGCTGTTGCTGTCGGGGGCGGGCGATGGCGACATCAACGAACCGATCCGCGACAGCTACCGGGCGCGGGTGCGCTGGCTGGTCGCCAATCTGTTCACCGCGCTCGTCGCCTCGTCGATCATCGCCATGTTCGGGGCGGCGATCGAACAGATGGTCGCGCTCGCCGTGCTGATGCCGATCGTCGCGTCGGTCGGCGGCAATGCCGGAACGCAGACGATGGCGATCGTCGTGCGCGCGCTCGCCACCAATCAGCTGACCCAGTCGAACACCGTCCGCACGATCCGGCGCGAGATTCTGGTGGCGATATTGAACGGCGGCACCATCGCGCTGCTGCTGGGCGTGGGCGCGGGGCTGATCTTCGCCAATCCGGCGCTCGGCATGGTCATCGCGGTGGCGATGGTCATCAACATCCTGGTCGCGGGGCTTGCCGGGGTGTTGGTGCCGGTGACGCTCGAACGGATGAAACAGGACCCGGCGGTCGCCTCCTCCGTGTTCGTGACGATGGTCACGGATTCGATGGGCTTCCTCGCCTTTCTGGGGCTGGCGGTGGCGGCGGGGCTGACCGGTTGATCGACGGCGGGCGGCGCCCCAGATTGGCGCGATGCCGCTTCACCTGACCAAGGTCGCCTTTGGCGTCACCAGCGTCGATCATCTGCGCGATCGCCTTGCCGAGCGCGGCCGGGTCGGGTCGGTGGCGCTGACCACCCGTTATCTGCCCAAACGCCATGGCGAGATCGTCGGCGGTTCGCTCTACTGGATCTTCAAGCATCAGCTGGTCGCGCGATCGCCGATCCTGGGTTTCGGCGAGGCCGAGGGCGGCAGGACCGCGATCCTGCTCGATCCCGAACTGGTCCGCGTGGTGCCCCAGCCCAAGCGCGCGCATCAGGGCTGGCGCTATCTCGACCATGCCGACGCGCCCGCCGATCTGGCCGAAGGCGACATGGCGTCATTGCCGCCGGAGCTGGCCGGAAAGCTGGCTGAATTGGGGCTGGCCTAAGCGTGCATTATTTGATTGAGTAGCGCACCGGCCCGCTCCCCCACCCGGCCACCCATCGGCAGGATATTCTGGAATGGGTGGCCGGGTGGGGGAGTGGGCTGGTGCCGCTACTCAATCAACGCGCCAGCGTAGGAAACGCCGCCCGGAACGCCGCAACCTTGGGCTTGTCCCAGCGGACGATATAGGGGTGAGCCGGATTGCGCCGCGCGAAATCCTGATGTTCGTCCTCGGCGACAAAGAAGCGGCCCTGTTCGATCTTCGTCACCACCGGGCGGTCGAATGCGCCGCTGTTGCCCAGTTGCGCGATATAGGCGCGGGCGACGCGATCTTGTCCCGGATTCTGTGGAAATATCGCCGAACGATAGCTGGGGCCGACATCGGGGCCCTGCCGGTTGAGCTGGGTCGGATCATGCGCGACGGCAAAATAGATGCGCAGCAGCGTCGCATAGCTGACGGTGCGCGGATCATAGCTGATCCGGATCGCCTCGGCATGGCGGGTGCGTTCGGTCGCTACCTGAGCATAGGTGGCGGTGCGGCGATCGCCCCCGGCATAGCCGCTGACCACGCTGCGCACGCCCTTCACCTGTTCGAACACCGCCTCCATGCCCCAGAAACAGCCGCCCGCCAGCACCGCGGTCGCCAGCGCATCGGTCGGCGCGACATCGACGGTCGAAGCCGGGATCGCCACCGCCTGTTCGGCGGCAACGGCGGGGCCAAGGGCGGCAAGCCCGGCCAAGGCGAACAGGAAACGCATGGATCAGAAGATAGGCGTTGCGGCCAGTCGATCAACATTCAGCGTCACCATCGCGATCGCGCCGAGCGAGAAGCCCGCGAGAAAACGATGGAAAAAGGGCGAAGTGGCGATCGCGCGCATGGGGAGGTTCCTTTCCGCTAGCCGTGGCGGGCGCCATCGACGGTGCCCGCCACAAGGTTCGCGACCCTCCTACCCCGCCCCGGCTGAACCGTTGCTGGCCAGCGCGTTCAGCTTCAGCGCAGCGCCGCGCAGGCCGCCTGAATCCGCCCGCACGCTTCGGTCAGGATCGCCTCGCTGGTCGCATAGCTGATGCGCAGCGCAGGCGAAAAACCGAACGCGCCGCCATGCACCGCCGCGACCCGCGCATCGTCGAGCAGATAGCCGACCATCGCCTCGTCGCTGTCGATCAGCTTGCCCTTGGGCGTCGTCTTGCCGATCAGCGCGCTGAATTCGGGATAGACGTAGAAGGCGCCTTCGGGGCGCGGACAGTTCATGCCGTCGATCTCGTTCAACATCGATACCACCAGATCGCGCCGCCGCTGGAACGCCGCGTTGCGATCGGCCAGGAACGACTGGTCGCCATTGAGCGCCGCGACGGATGCCGCCTGCGACACGCTGCACGGGTTGGACGTCGATTGCGACTGCAGCTTGCCCATCGCCTTGATCAGCCATTGCGGCCCGCCGGCATAGCCGATGCGCCAGCCGGTCATCGCATAGGCTTTGGACACGCCATTGGCGGTCAGCGTGCGATCGAACAATGCGGGGCACACCTGCGCGATCGTCGCGAATTCGAACCCGTCATACAGGATATGCTCGTACATATCGTCGGCATAGATCAGGACATGCGGGTGCCGTTCGAGCACCGCGCCCAGCGCCTTCAGCTCCGCCGCGCTATAGGCCGCGCCGGTCGGGTTGGACGGCGAATTGAGCACCACCCATTTGGTCTTTGCGGTGATCGCCGCCTCGAGTTGTTCGGGCCGGATCTTGTAATTCTGGTCCGCGCCGGCGCTGATGAACACCGGCGTGCCGCCCGCGAATTCGACGACATCGGGATAGCTTACCCAATAAGGGGCGGGCACGATCACCTCGTCGCCCGCATCGATCGTCGCGCAGAATGCGTTGAACAGCGTGTGCTTGCCGCCCGAATTCACGCTGATCTGGTTTTCGGCATAGGTCAGGCCGTTGTCGCGCGCATATTTGGCGACGATCGCCGCCTTCAGCTCCGCGGTGCCGTCGACATTGGTATATTTGGTCGCGCCCTTGCGGATCGCCTCGATCGCCGCTTCCTTGACGAAATCGGGCGTATCGAAATCGGGTTCGCCCGCGCCCAGGCCGATCACATCGACGCCCTGCCGCTTGAGATCGAGCACCCGGCTGGTCATCGCGAGC
>CADEEK010000156.1 GCA_902826325.1 uncultured Sphingomonadales bacterium | reverse complement strand
CATCGCCGCCTGATCGGGAACGAACATGACTGCACGCGAAAAACTGCTGGCCGAAGCCGCCAAGCGCATCCTGATCACCGACGGCGCCTTTGGCACGGAGATCCAGAACTGGAAACTGGACGAGGCCGCCTATGCCGGCGACCTGGGCCTGGGCCATGACCAGAAGGGCAATAACGACATCCTGGCGCTGACCAAGCCGGAGGTGCCGGAATCGATCCACCGCGCCTATTTCGCCGCCGGGGCGGACATTGCCGAAACCAACACCTTTTCGGCGAACCGGATCAGCCAGGCCGATTATGGTGCCGAACATCTGGTGCGCGAGATCAATGTCGAAAGCGCGAAGCTCGCTCGCCGGGTGGCCGACGAATTTGCGGCCAGCGACGGGCGCCCGCGCTTCGTCGCCGGGGCGTTGGGGCCGACCAACAAGACGCTGTCGCTGTCGCCCGACGTCAACGATCCCGGCTATCGCGAGATCGATTTCGATTACCTAAAGGACGTGTATCGCGAACAGATCGATGCGCTGGTCGAGGGCGGGGTGGATTTCATCCTGATCGAAACCGTGTTCGACACGCTGAACGCCAAGGCCGGGGTGATGGCGGCGATCGAGGCGGGGCAGGCGCTGGGCCGCGATTTGCCGATCATGCTGTCGATGACGCTGACCGACCTGTCGGGCCGCAACCTGTCCGGCCATACGGTCGAGGCGTTCTGGGCGGCGATCCGGCATGCCCGGCCGCTGACGATCGGCCTCAACTGTTCGTTCGGCGCCGAGCAGCTGCGCCCGCATGTCGCGACGCTGAGCAAGCTGTGCGACACGCTGATCATGGTCTATCCCAATGCAGGGCTGCCCAACGAACTTGGCGCCTATGACGAGGCGCCGGCGACGACCGCAGGGCTGGTCAGGGAATGGGCCGATCAGGGGCAGGTCAATGTCCTTGGCGGCTGTTGCGGCTCGACCCCGGCGCATATCCAGGCGATTGCCGAAGCGGTCGCGGGCCTGACGCCGCGCGCGATCCCGGTCGCCGAAACGCGCACGCGCCTTGCCGGTCTCGAACCGTTCACGATGGCGGCGTGACCCATGGCGACGGGGATGTCCTGGCAGATCAGACCGGCGGGGGCGGGCGACATCGCCGCGCTCGGCACCGTGGCCAGCGCGACCTTTCTCGACGCCTTTGCGGGCGTGTTGCCGGGTGACGCGATCGTCGCCCATTGCGCCGGGGCCTATGCGCCCGCGCGCTTTTCCGCCGATCTCGCCAGCGGGGGCAGGCTCTGGCTTGCGCTGGCGCTGCCCGGAGCGGCGCCGGTCGGGTTTGCGCAGCTGGCGCGGCCCGACCTGCCCGATGCGCGTGACGGCGATATCGAGCTCAAGCGCATCTACCTCCTCTCCCGGTTCCACGGGACCGGCGCGGGCGCGGCGCTGATGGCGGCGGCGGTCGATGGGGCGGGGGGCCATGCCCGCTTGCTGCTTGGCGTTTACGAACATAATGCGCGCGCCATCGCCTTTTACCGCAAGCATGGCTTCGAACCGGTGGGTGAGCGCCGGTTCGAGGTTGGCGGCCACTGGTTCGACGATGTCGTGCTCGCCCGCCCGCTCGCCCACTGATCCCTCGAACAGAACAGAGATATGACCAGCAACACCTCTTCCAGCTTCGTCAATATCGGCGAACGCACCAACGTCACGGGCTCTGCCAGGTTCAAGAAGCTGATCATGGCGGGCGATTATGCCGCTGCGGTCGAGGTCGCGCGCCAGCAGGTCGAAAACGGCGCGCAGGTGATCGACGTCAACATGGACGAAGGGCTGCTCGACGCGCATGAGGCGATGACGACCTTCCTCAAGCTGATCGCCGCCGAACCCGACATCGCGCGCGTGCCGGTGATGATCGACAGTTCCAAATGGGACGTGATCGAGGCGGGGCTGAAATGCGTGTCGGGCAAGCCGATCGTCAATTCGATCAGCATGAAGGAGGGCGAGGAACAGTTCCTGCATCATGCGCGGCTGTGCATGGCCTATGGCGCCGCCGTCGTGGTGATGGCGTTCGACGAGACGGGGCAGGCGGATACGCAGGCGCGCAAGATCGAGATCTGCGAGCGCGCCTACAAGCTGCTCACCGGCATCGGTTTCCCGCCCGAGGACATCATCTTCGACCCCAATGTGTTCGCGGTGGCGACCGGGATCGAGGAGCATAACAATTACGGCGTCGATTTCATCGAGGCGGTGAAGGTGATCAAGGCGCGCTGTCCGCACGTCCATTTTTCGGGTGGGCTGTCGAACCTGTCGTTCAGCTTTCGCGGCAACGAACCGGTGCGCCGCGCGATGCACTCCGTGTTCCTCTATTACGCGATTCCCGCGGGCCTCGACATGGCGATCGTCAATGCCGGGCAACTCGACGTCTATGACACGATCGATCCCGAACTGCGCACGGCGTGCGAGGATGTCATCCTCAACAAGGATGCCGAGGCGGGCGACCGGCTGGTCGCGCTGGCCGAACGGTTTCGCGGCACCGATGCGGTGGCGGACAAGCAGGCGGCGGAATGGCGCGGCTGGGACGTCACCAAGCGGCTCGAACATGCGCTGGTCAAGGGTATCGACGCGCATGTCGTCGAAGATACCGAGGAAGCACGGCAGGCAATCTTCGCGCGCGGCGGCCGCCCGATCGAGGTGATCGAAGGGCCGTTGATGGATGGGATGAACGTCGTCGGCGACCTGTTCGGCAGCGGCAAGATGTTCCTGCCCCAGGTCGTCAAATCCGCGCGCGTGATGAAAAAGGCGGTCGCGCATCTGATGCCGTTCATCGAGGCGGAGAAGGAGCAGGGCGCCAAGGGCAAGGGCAAGGTGATCATGGCGACCGTCAAGGGCGACGTGCATGACATCGGCAAGAACATCGTCGGCGTGGTGTTGCAGTGCAACGGGTTCGAGGTGGTGGACCTGGGCGTGATGGTGCCGTGGTCGAAGATCCTGGAGGCGGCGAACGAGAATGATGCCGACATGATCGGCCTGTCGGGCCTGATCACCCCGTCGCTCGACGAAATGGTGACGGTGGCCGAGGAGATGAAGCGCGCCAACATGACCATGCCGCTGCTGATCGGCGGCGCGACGACGAGCAAGGTGCATACCGCGCTGCGCATCGCCCCGGCCTATGACGGCCCGGTCGTGCATGTGCTCGACGCCAGCCGCGCGGTCGGCGTGGCGACGACGCTGGTGTCCGACACGATCCGCGACGATTATGTGACGAAGATCGCCGAGGAATATGACGCGGTGCGCCGTGCGCGCGAGGGCAAGGGGCAGAGCGACCTGGTGCCGATCGAACAGGCGCGGGCCAACGGTTTCGCCGCCGACATGGCGCTGAAGCCCGCGGCGCCGGACAAGCCCGGCCTGCACGTCTTTCCCGACTGGGACCTGGCCGACCTGGCGCAATATATCGACTGGACGCCGTTTTTCCGCGCCTGGGAACTGGCGGGCAATTATCCCGCGATCCTCGACGACAAGGTGGTCGGGGAAAGCGCGCGGTCGCTGTTCGCCGATGCCCAGGCGATGCTGGAGCGGATCATCGGCGAAAAATGGCTGGTCGCGCGCGGCGTGGCGGGGCTGTGGCCGTGCGTGCGGCATGGCGACGACATCTTTGTCGATCCCGAAGCGGTGTGGAACCCCGATGAGATGGGCGCGCTCGAATTGCTCGGCCTGACGCAAAACGACAAGCTGGTGCGGCTGCCGATGCTGCGCCAGCAGATCGCCAAGCGGGAAGGGCGGGCGAATATGTGCCTGGCCGATTTCATCGACGTGAAGGGCGACTGGATCGGCGGCTTTGCCGTGTCGATCCACGGCATCGAACCGCATCTCGCGCGGTTCAAGGCGGCGGTGGACGATTATTCGGACATCCTGCTCAAGGCGCTGGCCGATCGCTTTGCCGAGGCGTTCGCCGAGCGGCTGCACCAGCATGTCCGCACCGAATTATGGGGCTATGCCAAGGGCGAACAGCTCGACAATCAGGCGCTGATCCGCGAACAATATCGCGGTATCCGTCCGGCCCCGGGCTATCCTGCCTGTCCCGAACATAGTCTGAAGCCGATCCTGTTCGACATGCTCGACGCGCACGGCAATACCGGCGCCACGCTGACCGAAAGCTTTGCGATGCTGCCCACCGCAGCGGTTAGCGGCTTTTATTTCGGCCACCCGCAGAGCGAATATTTCGGCGTGGCCCGCGTCGGTCGCGATCAGCTGGAAGACTATGCGACGCGACGCGGGGTCGATTTGCCGACGGCCGAACGGTGGTTGCGGCCCAATCTGGATTGACGACGGGTCAGGCGCCGAGCGCCGCCGTCACCTCGCGGATCGCGATCGACAGTTCTTCGGCACTGGCGCATTTGCCGTCGCACGATTCGGACATGCTCTTAAGCTCGGCGAGCTGCTTGCGCGCCTGCTCCTGCTCGCCGCCCTGGGCATAAAGGATGCCGAGCTCCTGGCGGGCGGGCACATAGGTCGGATCGACCCGGACCGCCGACGCGAAATAACGCCGCGCCGCATTCTTGTTGCCTTCGCCAAGATAGGCGACGCCGGTCAGCGTCAGGATCTTGGGATGGTCGTCGATCGAGCGCAGGACCTTGAGAAACGCAACCCGCGCTTCGGTGAACTTGCTGTCGCGCAGCGCCTGCATCCCCGCCTGATATTGGGGCAGCGGCTCTGGCTCGACAAAGTTCGTGACCCTTCGGATGTCGTCCTGTCCGATGGCGGGTGCGGCGACCAGCAGCGTCGCGGGCAGCAGACTGGCGGCGAATGACAAGACCAGGCGCATGATTTCCTCCCTCAACAAATATTCTTTTCGGCTGGCTTTTAGACCGATCCGGCCCTTCATGCAACATTATCTCAACCGGCGTGCGGTTGATTCGCAATAGCACCCTTGCGCGGCGGTTTAGCGCCTATCGTGCCGCGACCAGTTGTGCGGCCACCGCTTCGGCGACCTTGATCCCGTCGATCGCGGCGGACAGGATGCCGCCGGCATAGCCCGCGCCCTCGCCCGCCGGGAACAGGCCGGCGGTGCCGATGCTTTGAAAATCATCGCCGCGGGTGATGCGGACCGGCGAGGAGGTACGCGTTTCCACCCCGGTCATTACCGCGTCGGGATGGTCGTAATTGGCAATGCGGCGGCCAAAGACCGGCAGCGCCTCGCGAATCGCATCGACCGCGAAATCCGGCAGGCATTGCGCCAGATCGGTCATCGTCACCCCCGGCTTGTAGCTTGGCGTCACCTCGCCGAGCGCGGTCGAGGCGCGCGCGGCGAGAAAGTCGCCGACTCGCTGTCCCGGCGCATGATAATTCGACCCACCTGCCCGATAGGCGAGGCTTTCCCAGTGGCGCTGGAGCGCGATCCCGGCGAGCGGCCCTTCGGGATAATCGCGCGCCGGATCGATGCCGACGACCAGGCCCGAATTGGCGTTGAATTCGGCGCGCGAATATTGGCTCATCCCGTTGGTGACGACGCGCCCTTCCTCGCTGGTCGCGGCGACGACGCGGCCG
>CADEEK010000155.1 GCA_902826325.1 uncultured Sphingomonadales bacterium | reverse complement strand
CGAGCCGGCCGCGCTTGAACGGCAGGCCGATGACCCGCTGCAGCGTGCCGAGCTGCTCGGGGCGCTCGGCGGCGAGGAAGCGGGCGAACACGTGGATCGCGCCGAGCCTGGCGTTGCGGGTGGCAACGCCGTTGTGGCGCTCGGCCTCGAGGGAGGCGAGAAAGCGCGTCACGCGCTCGGCGGTGAGGTCCGACACGTCGAGCCGATCGACGGGACGGCGCGCCTCGCGCGAGAGAAAGCGCAGCAGGAGCAGCAGCGCGTCGCGGTAGCTGCGGACCGTGTGGGGGCTCAAACCCCGCTGCACGGGCAGGAACTCCTCGAAGAAGCGCACGAGGTCGCGACCGAGGGCGGTCGGGGCGCGGCTCATGGCGCACCGCCGTCGACGAGACCGGCGCAGTATCGGGCGAAGCGCTCGCTGGCGAGGGCGACGACGGCGGGCATGTAGCGCAGGTAGTGGGCACTCGAGGCGATCGAAACATGCCCCATGTACATCGCGAGCTTCGGGAGCTCGGACTGCACGTCGGCGCCGGCCTCGTACCAGCGGCGCAGCGCGCCGACGGCGAAGCCGTGGCGGAAGTCGTGTACGCGCGCGACCCGTGGCGCGGCGCGCCAGATGCCGGAGCGGTGCATGAGCTTGCGCACACTGTTGCTCAGGCCTGAGAGGTGATAGGGACGCGTGATGCGGCTGCAGAAGAGCGGTGCCGCTGCGCCGCACTGCGCGCCGGCGGCCCGTCGTGCCTGCAGGTAGCAGCGCAGCTCCTGCGTCGTGCTCGCCGAGAGCGGCACCCAGCGGGACTTGTGGAACTTGGAGGCGCGGATGCGCAGCACGCCGGCCTCTGCGTCGACGTCCTCGAGCCGCAGGCGTACGACCTCGCCGCGGCGCAGCCCGGCGGTGTACATCAGCAGGATCGCGAGCCGCAGCGCCGGGCGGCGCAGCGGTCGATCGCCGCGGAAGGTCGAGGCCTCGACGAAGCGCAGCAGCTGCGCGACCTGGGCATCCTCGACCGGGGACGGCAGCGGATAGGGCCGGCGCCGCTCGAACGTCGCCAGATCGGGCAGGAAGCACGAGGGCTCACGCCGGCGGCGGTAGCGGCAGAAGCGATAGACGATCATCGCGTAGTCGCGCCGGGTGTTGGGTACGCAGTGATCGAGCCCGGCGCGCCAGCGCGCGAAGCTCGCGGCGTCGAGGTCGGGCCGGCCGCGGTGCGCGAGCGAGGCGCGCAGGGTGCGCAGCACCCGCTCCTCGCCCGCGTAGGCGCGGCCGAGCGCCCGGCGGCTCGCGAGGAAAGCCTCGAACGCGGCATCCCAAGCCGCGAGGGGACGGGCGTTACGCATGACGGCCTCCCGCCCCGGCGGGCACCTCGAGCGCGACCCCGCGCAGCATCGCGACGTCGAGCCGCAGGTACGCGGACGTCCCGTAGAAGCTGCGATGGCCGAGCACGTCGCCGATCGCCTTGATGCCGACGCCGCGACCGAGCAGGCGCATCGCCAGCGTGTGGCGCAGGCGGTAGACGTGCTTGCCGCAGTCGGGGAGCCCCGCCTCGCGCATGCGCTTGCGGAAGAGATCGCCCACGCCGTTGCGCGCAAGCGGGCCGGCCGGGCAGCGCGCCCGCAGGCGGCTGGATCGCCACCGGCCCGCCTTCTCCAACCCGCACCAGCGTCGCGGCCCAGGGCTGGACCGGCACCGCGGGCGCCATGTCCTGCGCCACGGTGATCGCGTCGCTCGCCTTGCCGCTCGCGTCCCGCGCCGTGACCTTCCATTGCAGCCTGTCGAAGCCCTGCGGCGCGGTCAGGTTCCAGGCGATCGGCACCGCACCGCCCGCCGGAATCTCCACCGTCAGGTCGCGCCCGGTGGCGACGCGCGGCGACAGTTCGACGCTCGCCGTCACCGTCATCGCCTTGTTCGATCCGTTGCGCAGCGTGAAGCCCGCCGAATAGAAATCGCCGTCGCGCACCAATGGCGGGATTCCGGCAAAGATCGACAGGTCCTGCGCGCTGCGGATGCTCGCCTCGCCCGTGCCGAACGCCTGCCCCTTGTCGTCGAGCGCGATGGCGACCAGCTTGAACGAGGTCAGCGCATCGGACAGCGGCACGTCGACGTTCGCGCGTCCCTGCGCATCCAGCGGCACCTTGCCGCGCCACAGCAGCACCGGCTGGAAATTCTCGCGGTTGAGCGCCGACAGGTCGCCGCCCCCGCCGCCGCCCGCTTCCACCGCCTTGCGCCCATAATGCCGCTTGCCGACCACCTGGGTCTGCGCGGTCGAGGTCAGCACCGACAGCGGGCGTTCGCCCATCATCGCGTCCAGCACGTTCCAGCTGTCATTGGGCGCCAGCTGCAACAATGCCTCGTCCACCGCGACGAACGCGACATCGGCGCGGGGCGCGACGCTGCCATCGGGATTCTTCACCTGCAACGCGACCTTCGCCGTGTCGCGCGCGGCATAGCGTTCGCGATCGGCCGTCACCGCCACGCCCATGCGATGTCCTTCCCACCCGACGCGGATCTTGGCGATGCCGATCCGATAGCTCGGCTTGGCAAGGTCGACCATCGCGGTCGGCGACGCGCCCTCGCGTGAGAAAAAGGGCAGGCCCCATTTGCGGGCAAGGTCCGCCCACCACAGCTTCCACCCGCCGATGCGCCCGCGCACCGCCATCACCGACACGAACACATCGGGGGCATAGACGCCCTTCAACGGCACCTCGACCACCGGATTGTCGCCCGACAAATTGGTGACAAAGCTCGACAGCACGCCCTCGCGCTCCACCGTCACCAGCGCGGTGGCATCGCGGAACGGCATCCGCACCTGGAACCGCGCGGTGTCGCTCGACTTGTATTCGCGCTGTTCGGGGATCAGGTCCATCCGGTCGCCATTGTCGCCGCCGAACCACCAGTCATCCTCGCCCGCCAGCCAGACCGAGGTCGAGGCGATCGCCGTATTGCCATTGGCGTCATCGGTCGTCGCGACGGCATAGACCTCGCCCGAAATGCCCGGATCGATCGCGCATTGCGCCAGCCCCTGCGCATCGGTGGTCGCCGAACAGGACGCCGAAATCTTCGTCGTCTTCATGTTGTTTTCATAGGCGTAGAAGCCGCCGATCAGCCGCCGCCGCGCGGTCAGGATTTCGCGGCTGTAGAGCGCGACCTGCACCTTCTGCCCCCGGATCGGCTTGCCTGCGGTATCCAGCGCGACGAAGCGCAGGCGCAGATCGTCCTCCTTCATCAGCCAGCCGTCGGTGCGGATGCCCAATCGCACGCCCGACGAATAGAGCGGCACCGCACGCGATGCGGTCAACACCTCGCCATTGGCGTCCTCATAATCCATTTCGACGCGCATCATCGTGCCCGCGTCCAGCGTCTGCGGCACGTCCACGCTGGTCCGCGCGGTGCCGTCGGCGCCCAGCGTCACGGGCAGCGTCTGCATCGGCGGCAGGGCGACGTCATCCTCCTCGCCATCGCCGTTCAGCGGCCGCGTCCCCTCGGTCATCGCGCGGCCGTCAAAGCTGTAATTCTCGTAATCGGCGGGCGCGCGGATGCGGTCATAATAGCCGATGCGCAGTTCCACCGGCAGGTTGGACGCGCCACCCCCCGACAGATAGCCGACGAACAGGTCGAGCGGCACCGTCTTTGGCTTGACCACTGCGTCCTTCGGTCCCGCGACCGACGCCTTCATCGTCGGCAGCTTATATTCGTCGACCTTGATCGTCTGGTCGGTCCAGATCGTGTCGTCACCCTTCACGAACTGCACCGAATAATCGCCCATCGGCGCGCCCGACGGCACGTCCCACTTGCTCTGGCCGATCCCGCCCGCATCGATCGTGACGGGCATTTCGAACTTGGTGTCCGACCCGTTATGACTGAGCCGCAACGTGCCGCTGAACCCCGCGGGCGTGACGAAGCCCTGCGCCACCGGTCGGCGCAGCACATGCTTCATGTTGACGCTCTCGCCCTGGCGCACCAGCGCGCGGTCGAAGATCGTGTGAATGATGTCGCCCGCCGCGTCATAGCCATAGCGCAGGTCGAAATCATAAGGTCGGATGCCCTCGCCCCACGCGGTCAGCGTGAAGCTCATATCGTCGCCCTTGCGCGCCGAAATCATCAGCGGATGCGAATCGGCATCCTCGCAGCTGCCCCAGCTCGCCGGTTCGGGAATCCCTTTCTCGACCGCCAGCCGGCCCATATCGTCGGTCGTCCCGGCGGCCAGCGCCTGTCCGGTGCAGCTGTCCGTCACCTTGACCGCAGCCCCGCCGACCGGCTTGCCGGTGTCGAGCGCCGTCACCCAGGCGAGCGACCCTTCGCGGCCCCATTTGAAATGGACCGCCATATTGGTGACGAGCGCGCCCGCCGCGACATAACGCGGCGCATCGCGGCCCAGCAGCGCGCGGCCAAGCTGGGGCGAGGCAAGTTCGACGACATAGAAACCGGGCTTGCCCAGCGGTATGCCGACCACCTCGAAATCCTTGCCCTTGCCGGGCAGCGCGATCGGCTGCAGCGCCGCGCCCGCATTGCCGGTCAGGATCGGCTTGGACCCGGTCAGGTTGATCCGCTGCTCGACACCCTTAACCACGACCTCCTCGCTGTCATAATCGTCCGACTTGTCGATCGTGCGCAGCCAGCGCGCGATCACCCCGTCCGCCGCATCGACACGCATATGCTGGCCCGCGACGCTCAGCCCCTTGCCTTGCAGCGCGGGTTCGACATTGCGCACGGTGACGGGCAGCACCCCGCCCTCCTTCGTCTCGATGATCCCGAACTGCGCGGCGAATTTGACCAGCGGCGGCGCCTCGTCGAACCGGACCTCCAGCGGAAAGCGCTCGGCGTTGGACAGCGCCCGCCCGCTCTCGTCCTTCAGATCAGCGGGCAGCACCAGCTTCGCCGTGGTCGCGGCGGGCAAGGGCGAATCGAATTTAAGGTCGCTGACCGTATTCGCGCGCTGGTCATCGTCGCTCAGCACGGGCGCGAGTTTCTTGCCGTCGGGCAGTTCGATCCGCACCGCCAGCGCCTGTTCCTTGGGGATATTGGCGGAAAAGCGGACATGGGCCGCCTGCACCGGGTTGCACCCGGCCTGCGGATTGACGCGCGAACATTCGAAGCGCGCGGTGAACGGCTTGCGCACGGTGAAGTCGAACCGTTGGTCGGCGCCCGCGGTCTTGCCGCCCGCCCCGGCCACGCCCGCGCCCCAGACCAGCGCGACGTCGCGCCCCGGCGGCAACGGGCGCCCGCATTTCAGCGCGACGATATTGGCCAGCGCCTTGGCGCGATCCGCGGCCTGTTCCGGCAACGTTTCGGCGGCACCCGAATCGCTCAGGAACCGGCGCACTTCCCAGCGATCGGGGTTCAGGTCGGCGATCAGCTTGGCGGGCAATCCGGCATCGAGCAGTTCGACCGGAATCTTCTCGCCCACCCCTTCGACCGCGCAATAGGCGTTGGCGGCGATCGACGCGCGCGTGGCGGGCATGTTGGTGCCGACCAGGAACACCTGATCCTCCTCGATCTCCCCGCCCCAGCGCGACGGCAGCAGCCCCTTGACGCTCGGCCCGCCCGCATCGACCGTGAAGTTGCGCGACCCACCGACGAT
>CADEEK010000154.1 GCA_902826325.1 uncultured Sphingomonadales bacterium | reverse complement strand
TGCTCCGCGATGATCGCGCGACGTTCAGTTCGCCTGCGGCATCCCCCGGCGCAGCGATACCGCCGCGAGCAGATAGTGGAGCGCCGCCCACAGGCCGACGGCATAGGCGAGCAGCACGCCCTGGCGCGTCGCCAGTTCGACCGCCGAACGGCAGGCGATGTCGGCGGCATCCCCGGCCACCGCCCCGGTGCCGCCCGGACAGGCCAGCTGGAATGCCCCGGCATCGACCCAGAACACCTGCGCCAGCGCGGGCAGCACCCCGGCGATGTCGGGATTGGCGTGATGATAGGCGCCCAGATGGTCGATCAGCCAGCCGGTGATCGGCGGGCCAAAGCCGAGCGCGATCAGGTTGAGCACGAAGAACAGCACCGCGGTCGCGGTCGCGCGACGTGCGGGCGGGAAGGCGTTCTGCACCACGCCATAGGTCGGGCCCATATAGGTGAAGGACAGCGCGCCGGGGAACAGCATCCAGGTCGCCGCCGCCTGCCAGCTGTCGGCGGTATAGAGGCCGACGGTCAGCGGATAGGCGAGCGCGATGCCGATCGCGGGCACCAGGCCATACCAGATCGTCGCGCCGCTGCGCGCCAGCCGGTCGCTGACGAACCCGCCGATCAGGATGCCTGCGCCCTGGCTGATGCCGCCGATGATGCCGGTGATCAGCCCGACCTGGGCATAATCGAGGCCGAAGGTGCGGCTCCAATAAGGCTGGGTGAACGCGCCGCCGCCATAGGCGGCGAAGCTGATCAGCGTGATGCCGAGCATCATGTTGCACAGCGTGAAATTGCCGAACATCGATCGCGCGACGCGCAGTGTTTCGCGCACGTCCTCGCGCAGGGCATAGGGTTTGGGCGGCGCCGGTGGCACCGCTTCCATCGCGCCGCGCACAGGTTCGCGCACCAGCCATTTGATCAGCAGCGCGAGCAGCACGCCGGGCAGGCCCAGCACGATGAACGCGACCCGCCACGAATAATTCTGTGCCAGCCAGCCGCCCGCGACCGCGCCGAACATCACCCCGATCGGCACGCCGAGCGAATAAATCGACAGCGCCGATGCGCGCTTCTTGGGCTCGTAATAATCGCTGATCAGCGAGTGGGCGGGCGGCGAGAGCCCCGCTTCGCCGACGCCGACGCCAAAACGGCACGCGGCGAGCATCGCATAGTTGGACGCGACGCCGCACAGCGCGGTGAAGCCCGACCAGACGAAGATCGCTGCGGAAATGATGTTGACCCGTGATTTGCGTTCGGCGAGCCGCGCGATCGGAATGCCGAGAATGGTGTAGAGCAGCGCGAAATACAGGCCGCCGAGCAGGCCAAGCTGCGTGTCGGTGATCTTCAGGTCATCCTTGATCGCCTGCCCGATCGCCGAGATGATCGTGCGATCGACGAAATTGAGCGCATAGGCTGCAACCATCAGCCACAGCACGAGCCGCCGGTGCGAGTCGGTCTTCTGGCCCAGTTCCTGTCCGTCCATCGCGCATCCTCCTGTTGCCCGCGAGCCTGTGGCCCGTTGGCGGGCACTGTTATTGCGGCGCGCACGGCGAGTAGGGCAACATTCTGTTATTCTCAATATGAATCAGCAGCGTTTGAAAACAAAAGATGGACGCGCTGCGGTTGCATACTTTCATTCTGATCCCATCAGGAGGCAAGTCGTGCGACGAGGTGGCGATGCGACATATCGATCAGGCGATCGGCTCTGGAGCGCCAGAACCATTGCCGCCACCATACCGGAACCTTGAATGCACCAGATCGGCCGATGCTGCCGCCGCACCCAGATATACGCCTGTTTTCACCGCCTGAACCTCGCGTTTCGGGCGGACGAAATAGGCCAGTATGAGAAGGGCGGGATGAACGGCCCGTGAAGCGGCCGATCGGGCCCCTTTTTTGCCGAATATCGTGACACTGACGGTAATTTCCCGATTGTTCTGGCATCGCGATCGTGATTGTTCTGGCATCGCGATCGTGCTTGTCTGCGCCGTAACCTGACGACGATGCTGGGCTATGGACAGAATTGAGAAATCGGGTATGACATGGTTCGACAGAAAACAGGCTCGAGATAAATTTAGGAGAGTGCCGTCGTGGGAATCCTGAGGTCTGATCGCATGCGAATCACGCGCCCGCTGCTTGTGCTGGCCGGGATCGTGTCCGCAATCGCCAGCACGTCCGCCGGGGCGACAACCCAATGGGAATGCCCGGAGGGGTTTGAGCCCAAGGCGGGACTGAACAAGGATTTCGTCGTCGACGGCAAGAAGCGCGCCTTCGTCGTCGTGCCGCCGGAGGGTCAGACCGGCGCCGCGCCCGTGTGGGTGCCGATGGTCGGCACGGTGGAGGCGACCAACTGGAACCTCAACGTCATGCGCAGCGGCAACAATGCCAAGCTGGCGCAGTCGGGCTTCATGGTCATCGCGCCGATCCGCGATTGCGCCAACCAGGACCCGGCCCTGGCGGCGGGCGCGTGCAACGGTCCGGGCCGCAACGGCTGGAACTGGAACCCGTGGAACGATGGTCGCCAGGGCGGCCCCGCGGGCGACAAGTGGAAGACCGATGCCGGTTCGGACGCCCGCTTCTTTCAGGCGATGATCCGCTGCGTCGGCACCAAGTGGAAGCTTGACGACAAGCGCTTCTATCTCGGCGGCATTTCGGCGGGCGGCACGATGACCAACCGCGCGCTGCTGTTCGGTTCGGATTTCTGGGCCGGTGGCATGCCGCTGTCGGGCGAATGGTATACGTCGCGCGACGACGGCACGGCCTATACGTTCAACGAGGGGCGTCAGGCGGTGGCCGCCAATCCGACCAAGATCTTCCAGGGTCGCGTCGGGCCGTATCCGCTGCCCGCCAAGCTCGATCCGATGGTCGTCATCACCATGTGGGGCGGCGAAAAGGATCTGTGGGATTGCGGTCCGCCGATCGGCCTGTGCGCCGATTATCGGCCCAGCACCCAGGCCGGGTCGAACTATTTCAGCGCCCAGCCCAATGTCGTGCACGTCGCCTGCACCGGTGGTCACGGCCATATGTGGCCGCAGGTGAATACCGACGCCTTCAACCTTTGGGCGCTGCGCACGATGGCGTCGCATCCCAAGGGCAGCAAGCCATCTTCGTTCAAACTCACGGCGCCGCCCGAGGGGTATAAGTGCCAGCTCGGCCGCTTTAAGGAAAACTATAAATGATCAAGATGCATGATCCCCGCAGTGGCGGTGGCAATGGCGTTCGACGTTATTCCACCGCGATCCTGTCGATTTCCGCCGCCGTGATGATGGGCAGCATCGCGCTCGCCGCCGGACGGGCCGCGCCCGCCCCGGCGAGCCAGGAGGTGCCGTCCGGCCATCCCTCGATCGAGGAGGCGACGCCCGCCGCATCGACCAAGGGCGGCGCGGCGCCCGATGGCGCGGCGCTGTATCAGGCGCGCTGCGCGACCTGTCACGAAAACGCGGTCGAGCGCACGCCGAGCCGCGAAGTGCTGTCGAAGAACCCGGCAAGCTTCATCCTGGCGTCGCTGCGCACCGGCGCGATGGCGCCGATGGCCGAAGGGCTGAGCCCCGCCGAAATGACCGCGATCGCGCGTTATGTCAGCCAGGTTCCCGAAAAGGAAACGGCCGACGTCGACGTCAAGGCGATCTGGGGTGACGGCGTCGAAGGCACGCCGCTCGATGCGCCCAAGTGCACGACCGCCGCGCCGCCGGTGGACCTGAAGGCGCGGAACCAGTGGAATGGCTGGAGCATCAGCAAGACCAACAACCGGTTCCAGCCCAATCCGGGCCTGAAGGCACAGGATGTGCCGAAGCTGAAGCTGAAATGGGCGTTCCAGTATCCGGGCGCTAAGAACGGTCAGGCGACGGTGGTCGGCGATCATCTGTTCGTCACCTCGATGTCGGGTGCGGTCTATTCGCTCAATGCCAAGACCGGTTGCGTCTATTGGCGGCACGCCGCAGCGGCGGCGACGCGCACCAGCGTCACGGTCGCGGCGCTGCCCGCAGGGTCGAAGGCGCGCACCGCGCTGTTCATTTCCGACTGGACCAAGGCGGCGGTGGCGATCGACGCCGATACCGGCAAGCAGCTGTGGAAGACGGTGGTCGACGACCAGCCGGGTCTGCAGATGACCGGATCGCTGACCTATTGGGATGGCAAGATCTATGTCCCGATTTCGTCGGGTAACGAGGCGTTCGCGCAATCGCCGACCTGGGTCTGCTGCAAGTTCCGCGGGGCGCTCGTCGCGCTCGATGCGGCCACCGGCAAGATCCTGTGGAAACGCTATACGACCGAGGAAGAACCGGCGCCGTTCAAGAAGAATGCGCTGGGCCGGCAGATGTGGGGTCCGTCGGGCGGTGCGATCTGGGTCGCCCCGACCGTCGATGCCCGCAACCGCCTGATCTATGTCGGCACGTCCAATTCCTATACGGAAAAGACGTATGACAATTCGGACTCGGTCCTCGCGATCGATGCCGATACCGGCGTGATCAAATGGGCGCGCCAGCTGACCGCCGACGATAACTATATCGACGGTTGCTATCGCCCCGCGCCGCAGCGTCCGGCCAACTGCCCCTCGCCCTTGGGACCCGATTTCTCGATCGGCGCGGCGGTGATCCTGCACGAAATGCCGGGTGGCAAACAGATGCTGCTGGTCGGTCAGAAATCGGGCATGATCTATGGCCTCGATCCGGCGAACAAGGGTGCGACGGTGTGGAAGCATCAGCTGTCCGACGGCAGCGCGCTGGGCGGCATCGAATTCGGCACCGCTTCGGACGGCGTTCGCGTCTATGCCGGGGTGTCGGACATCGCGGTGCCGGGTCCCGGGCGTGGCAAGCCGGGCCTGTGGGCGCTCGATGCCGTCACCGGCAAAGTGATCTGGAACACGCCGAACAACCCGACACCGACCTGTCGCTGGAAGAACTGGTGGTGCCATGGCGCGATCAGCCAGGCGATCAGCGTGATGCCGGGTGTCGTGTTCGCCGGTGCCTATGACGGTCATTTCCGGGCCTATGACTCGGCGACCGGCAAGATCATCTGGGATGTCGATACCGGCAGCGAACGGGTCACGGCGCTCAACGGCAAGAAGGTCTATGGCGGTGTCATGGACGGTGCCGGGCCGACGATCGCGGGTGGCATGGTCTATGTCCATGCCGGTTATGCCGGGCGTTCCGGCACCACCGGTGGCCTCGACATGCGCAACGCGGACGGCAATGTCCTGATGGCCTATTCGGTCGACGGCAAATAGCGGTCATATATGGAAGGTGAAGGTGGGGCGGCATCGCCGCCCCCCGCGCGGGCGCCAGCGCCCGCGCGGTTTGCCATGTTCGCGCCGCTTGGCCATCGCCTGTTCGCGGGCGTGTGGCTGGCCAATACCGCCTCCAATTTCGGGGGACAGGTCCAGGCCGTCGGTGCGGCATGGCTGATGACCTCGCTGACGCGCGAACCGGATACGGTGGCGCTGGTCACGGCGGCCTTCCTGTTGCCCATACCGCTTTTCTCGTTGCTGGCTGGCGCGGTCGCCGATTCGTTCGATCGCCGCTGGATCCTGCTGATGGCGCAGGGCGTGATGCTGTCGGCATCGATCGGACTCGCCTGGGTCACGATGACCGACCGCGTTTCGCCGGGGGTGTTGGTCGGGCTGACCTTCGTCATCGGCTGCGGCTTTGCGTTCAACGCCCCGGCCTGGCAGGCGGCGGTGCGCGAACTGGTGCCGGGGCGGGACCTGCCCGCGGCAATCTCGCTCAACATCGTCGGGTTCAACCTGTCGCGCACGGCGGGACCG
>CADEEK010000153.1 GCA_902826325.1 uncultured Sphingomonadales bacterium | reverse complement strand
ATCGGGGTCGCCAGATCGGCACGATCACCCGCCCCGATTTCCGCATGGCGCTGGCCGCGCTCGCCACGCCGCCCGCCCCGCCGCAACACCGTCCAAAGCTGACGGAATGAATCGCGTTGCGCGTAACTTCGTCAGTTTCGCGAAACCCTCACCGCCCCCGCACCGCCCCGCTCGCCCACAGCGCCCACCACACCACCAGCGGTTGCGCCAGCAATCGCGGCCCGTGATACCACCACGACAACCCCGTCTCGCTGCCCAGATCGAGCATCGCATGCTTCACATTGGCCGGAAACACGCACAGCGCATACAGCGCGAACGCCCATCCCGCCGCGACCCGCCAGCGCCGCGTCAACAGCGCCGCCGCACCCGCCAGTTCGCACAGGCCCGTCGCGATCACCACCGCGCGCGCCATCGGCACCCAATCGGGCGTCACCCGCACCATCGCGTCGGTGAACACCAGATGCGCGACCCCGGCCAGCGCATAGAATGCCGCCAGCAGCCACCGGCCCCATCGCCGCGCGCCGCGTTCCGCCGGGGCGCCGATGCCCGCTATCGCCAGTTGCCGAGCAGCGTGAAGGGCGCCCAGTAAAATGGGTGCGCATATCCCGTCACCGCCGGTCCCTTGGGCGCCTCACCCGGCGGCGGCGCGCGCATCTGCCCGCGATCCGCGCCCTCCTCGCCGCGCGCCGCCATCAGCGCGATCTGCGCCTGACGCAGCGCCTCGGCCTTGCTCACCCCGCCCTTGGCATGGATGGCATAGAAACGCTGCATAAGCACCGCGGTCGACTGGTCCGCCACCGACCACAACGACGCCAGCACCGCCGACGCCCCCGCCTTCTGCGCCAGTTCAGCCAGGCTCGCATCGACCTCCGACCCGTTCTGGTCGCTCTGCGGCACCCCGGTCTGGCACGCCGACAGCGCGAGCAGGTCGACATCGATGGCGGTAAAGCTGCCATCGTCGATAAAATCCTTGAGCGGCAGCGCACTGCCATCGCCGAGCAACAGAAACGACTTGTTCGCGCTCGCCGGATCGAGCGCGAAATGGCTGGCGATATGGATCACGCGGTATCCGCCCGCCATCGCACTGCCCAGCGCCTTGCGGTCGAACGCCGCGTCCAGCCGCACAACCCCCGGCAACACGCCCGCCGCCGCCCCGCTCGCCGCCCCCTCGCCGCGCACGATCCCGCTCAGCTCGGCGGGCACCGCGGGCAAAGGCGACAGGCCGCTGCCCCCCTGGCTCGCGCCCAGCGCCGCGACCCGCCATTCGCTCGCATCCGACGGGCCCAGCTGCATGTTGCCGATCGACCGGAACGCGCTGAACGCATAGCGTTTCGCCAGCCAGTCCTTGCCGTCATGCAACGCCGCAAAGGGCAGGTAACGCAACGCATCGTCGAGCGAGAGCATCACCTGGCGGATCCCCGCCGCCTGCAACACGCGATCCACCGGCGCGAACGCGGCCTCGTAAAGCTGATGCGCCGGATCGGTGATGAACACCGCCTTGTCGCTGATCGCCTGGCGATAGGTGCCGACCGCCTTGCGCAGCGCGACGATATCCACCGCCACGACGATCGACCGCTGGTAACTCGCCGTGGTGATCAGCCAGTGGATCCGGTCGGGCAGCACAACGGCGTGCAGCGCCGCGACATCCTTGCCCATCTTGCGCACCGTCGAAATCAGCGCGGGGCGGATCGAGGCCACCTGGCTCGCCTTCGCCGCCAGGTCCGGCACCTGTTCCGCATCGAGCGCCGCCACCGCCTTGCCCAGCTCGCTCACCTGCGTCCTGAACGCCGTCTGCGTCGCCGCCCAGGCGGTGTTGGCGGCGTCCAGCTCCTGCTGCTGTGCGGGCGTCAACTCGCCCTCGCGCTGCAACGCCGTCAGCCGCTCGCGCGCCGCGCTCGCCCGGTGCAGCGCATCGGTCGCCGCGTCGAATGCGGTCAGGCTCGCGGTCTGCGCCGCATCCATCGGCATCCGGTCGAACGCCTCACCCTGCTTTCTGGCGTCGCGCGTATAGTTATAGGTCTCGAAATCCTTGAGCATCGCCAGCACATGCTCGGCCTCGCCGAACCGCCCCATGCCCATGAAGATGTCGGCCAGATAGCGGTAACGATCCTGATGCACCTTGACGAAACATTCGCGGATCGACGGGTCCAGATCGGCGATCCGCTTGCGCGCATCCTGCAATTTGTTGACCGCGATCTTGGCAAAGAACAGCGCCGCCTGCGCCCGCCCGCCGCCATCGGCCTCCTTCGCCGCCGACGACCACAGGCACGACGATTCGATCAGCGCGAAATAATTGTCCGCCGACCCGAACCGCGCGCGCAGCCCCGCTTCCTTCATCGCCAGCGACCGGACCTTGGTCGCCAGATATTCGTCAATCCGGTCATAGAGGAGATAATGTTCCTCCAGCCCGCGAAACCCCTCGAACACCGCGAACTCGGAACCCTGAACGATGGCGGCGTCCAGTTCCTTCTTCAGCACCGCCTCGCGCACCTCGAATGCCGGCGTCGGCTCGACCTCCCTGCTTTCCACGCCGATCGGCACCGGGGTGAATCCCTCCTGACGGATCAGGCATTTGATCGTCGCCTGCTTGCCGCACGCCTTCTGCCATTTCTCGGCCGTCTCGCTGCCGCGCCGCACGGCTTCGTCCAGCCAGTAACGGACCTGGCGCACATCGGGCTTCATCCCCCACCCCAGTGCCGCCGCCTGCGTCATCGCCAGCGCCCCGCCCGAATAGCGCGTCGCCGCGGCATGGCGGAACCAGCGCAGCGCCATCGCCGCATCCTTTGGCACGCCTACGCCGTGCAGATAGGCCTCACCCATCGCCACCCGCGCGCTGTAATCGCCGCAATGCACCGCGATGCGCAGCAGGCGGATGCCCTCCGCCGCGTCCACCCTGGTGCCGTTGCCCGCCAGATACATGCGCGCCAGCGCGACCTGAATGGCATAGCCCGCCGGCGCCGCGCGCCGCATCCATTCGAACGCCTGCACCGGATCGGGCGCGGGCGCCCCTTCCCGCTCGGCATCGGTGAACGGCATGTCGCCCTTGTAATAGACGGCGAGGTTATAGGCGGCATAGGTCTCGCCCTGACGATAGGCTTCCTCCCAGGCGCGGATCGCCTTCAGCGCATTTTTCGGCCCGCCAAAACCGCGCTGGTCCATATAGCCGAGCGCCCGCAGCGCATCGCCCGATCCCAGTTCGGCGCCCTTGGCGAACCAGATCCGCGCCTGCGCCGCATCGCCCGCGCCATCGTCCAGCAACAGCCAGCCATAACGCGACGCCGCCTCCTTGATGCCCAGTTCCGACAGCCGGCGCAGCATATCCGCATGGCTGGGCGATCGATCCCACGCAAAGGCATAGGGCGTATCGACGATCCTGATCAGCGCCTCGCGCCGTTCGGGCGACAGCGCCTTGAACTCGGCGCTTTGCGAATAGCGCAACAGCTCGTTCAGCGCCGCTTCCTGCAGCTTGAGGTCGAGCATCAGCTTGATCTGATATTCCTTGGCCAGCGCCGGGTCGGGCGCCGCCGTGGAATATTGCATGGCCAGCGCGAACCGCTGCGCCGCCAGTGTCCCGCGCTGCAACGATTCGGCAACGCTCAACAGCTGCTTGGGGTCGCGCATCGCGGCGATCCGTTGCCGCCACGACGCGCTGTCGATCTTCAGTCCCGCGCGCTCGATCAAGGCGCCGGGGTGCGCCAGCGCGGCCAGCGCCCAGCCCTCGCCCATCTCGCCGCGCTTTCGCAACAGGTCGAGCGCATAGGCCTTGTCCGCTTCACCCGGATCATCGCGCAGCACCGTTTCGATCAGCGGTTGCGCCGCCGCCGCATGGCCCCCGGCCAGCGCCTTTTCATAATAGCGCCGCGCCGCCTTCAGATCGGGCGGCACCACCTGCCCGCGCGCAAACGCATCGGCGGCCAATGCGACATCGTCGGGATCGCCGACCTCGGCAACCTTGTGATACCAGCGGACGGCGGCGGGATTGTCGCTCGCCCGCCCGGTGAACTCGCTGGAACTGAGCAGGTTGGCGAGCCGCCGCATCGCATTGGTGTCGTCCTCCTCGGCCGCCTTGCGATACCATGCGATCGCCGCATCCTCGTCGGCGGGCATGCCCTCGCCACTCGACGCCATATCGCCCAGCTGGACCATCGCCTCGGTCTCGCCCTCGTCCGCCGCCTTGCGATACAGCGCAATGGCCAGCTGCACGTCGCGCTCCACGCCGATCCCGCGCCGGTAATGATAGGCGAGCAGGCGCATCCCGCTGCCCTCGCCGCGATCGGCGGCGATGCGCAACAGCCGCACCGCCTCGACCGGATCGCGCGGCCCGCCCTGACCCTCGCGCAGCAGGATGGCAAGGTTCGACGCCGCCCAGCCCGATCCCTGCTCGACCGCCTCGCGATACAATTTGCGGGCCAGAACATGATCGGCCGCGCCCCCCTGCCCATTGGCAGCCATATAGCCAAGCGCGGCAAGCGAGTCGGCGTCGCCCAGCTTGCGCCCGCGTTCATACCATTGGCGCGCCCTGGCATAGTCGATCGCCACGCCCGCGCGCCCGAAGCGATAGATGCCGCCCAGCTCGCGCGCCGCCCCGCCATAGCCAAGCGCCGTCGCGCGCGTATACAACGCGATCGAACGTTCGGCATCCACCGCCGTCCCGACGCCGCGCAGATAATAATCGGCCAGCCGCACCAGCACCCAGGGATTGTCGCTCCGCTCCGCCGCCGCGACATAGGCAAAGGCGCGCTTTTCATCCTTGGGCACGCCCTGCCCGTCCTCATAATTGGCGGCGATCGAATTGGCCGCCTGGCTGCTGCCCAGTGCGGCGGCGCGTTCGAGCAGCGGCAGCGCGCGGTCGCCCTCGCCCCGCTTGGTATAGGCACGGCCCAGATTGGCCAGCGTATCGGCATCGTCGGGCTGTGCCGCGACCGCGCGTTCGCAGATTTCGACGGCGCGCTCGGCGATCATCTGGCTGAACGCTTTGCCGACCGGATTGTTGGGCGTGGGCAGCCGCGCCTCGTCGGCACAGGCGGCGACAAGGTCGCTCTGCCGCGCCATCGCTGGCGATGCGGCCAAGGCGATCGTCCCCGCCCCCATTGCCGCGAACGTCGCGCTCAAAATGATGCTGCGTGCCATGATTCCGCCTCGCCCACCTTATCCCGCCGCGCCGCGCCGGTGGCAAGAATGCAAATCTGACAGGCCCGGTCACGCGACCGGAAGATAATGCCAGAGGGTCTGTAAGCCGGGTTCTGTCCCGGCGGCCCTTTCCCATGCGGGAGGTGCGCGCCAGGGGCGACCATTCCTCTAGCCCCGCGCTTGCGAACGGGGTCCAGCAATCAACCCGGGCCACGAGGCGGAACTCCCCATATGCGGCCCCTATTCGATCTTGCTCCCGGTGGGGTTTGCCCTGCCGCCTGCCGTTACCGACGGCGCGGTGCGCTCTTACCGCACCCTTTCACCCTTGCCCCTGCCCCGGCCTCGAAAGGAACGGGGCGGTGGGCGGTTTGCTCTCTGTGGCACTTTCCCTGGGGTCGCCCCCGCCGGGCGTTACCCGGCACCGTGTATCCGTGGAGCCCGGACTTTCCTCGGCCCCGCAAATGCGGAAACGCGGTCGCCCGACCCTCTGGCCCCCTCGCTATAGTGCGGGTTGGCGCGCCTGGGAAGCGATATGGGCCTTTGGGTAGCCGCACCGGCGTGTTCCTTGTTGTGGTAGCCGCACCGGCCCACTCCCCCACCCGGCCACGAGTTGTTTGTTTGGGTAGCCGCACCAGCCCGCTCCCCCACCCGGCCACCCATCGGCAGGATATTC
>CADEEK010000152.1 GCA_902826325.1 uncultured Sphingomonadales bacterium | reverse complement strand
GCCGGAATCCCCGTCCCGGTATCGGCGATGCGCAGCGCGGTATAATCGCCGATCGGCAGCACGTCGTCGTCCATCGCGCGCACGTCATGTGCCGAAACGTTGAGCGTTTCGATCGTCAGCCTGCCGCCCCCGCTCGGGTTGCTCGCCAGCATCGCATCGCGGGCATTGACCGCCAGATTGACGACCACCTGCTCCAGCTGCCCCGGATCGGCGCGCACCGGCCCCAGATTGCGGCCATGGGTGACGACCAGCTCGACCGTCTCGCCCAGCAGCCGCTTGAGCAGGTTCGACACCTCCGAAATCACATCGGGCAGTTGCAGCACCTGCGGCCGCAACGTCTGCTGGCGCGAAAAGGCGAGCAGCTGGCGGGTCAGCGCGGCGGCGCGGTTGGAGTTGAGCAATATCTGCTGGATGTCGTCATAATCGCTGTCGCCCGGCGCATGGCGCATCAGCATCAGGTCGCAATGGCCGATGATCGCGGTCAGGATATTGTTGAAATCATGCGCCACGCCCCCGGCCAGCTGGCCGACCGCCTGCATCTTGGTCGCCTGCGCCACCTGGCGCTTGAGCCGCCCCTCCTCGCCCGCATCGCGCAGGCTTAGCAGCACGGCGGCCTCGCCCAGGCCGCGTGCCGCCGCGACGGAAATCGCCACCGCTTCGTCGGGCGCATCGGCGAACCGCACATTCATCTCCGCCGAATGCGCCGCGCCTCCGGCAAAGCGCCGGATCGTGTCGGCCAGCGCCCCCTTGTCCTCGCGCACTACCAGGTCGCCGGGGTACAGCGGCGGATTGTCCGGCTTGACATGGGCGGCACGGACAAAGGCATCGTTCATGTGGACGAACCGCCCGTCGGCGCCCACCAGCGCGATGCCGGCGGGCAGCAGCGAGATCAGCGACCGGACATGCGCGCTGGCGCTGTCCCCGATCGCCGGATGCGGCACCGCCAGATCCTCGTCGAGCAGCGCGACCAGCATCGGCGCGGCATCGCCGTCGATGAACGGGATTTCCAGCACGCGCAGCGGCGTGCCCGACGCGCCTTCGCGCTCGAACCGCACGATGCCGCCATTGTCGGTCATCAGAAAACGGGTGAAGTCCCGCCCCTCGATCATCGCCGCCTCGTTGCCCATCGCCCGCTGGCGCAGCACGCGATTGGCGGCGCGCACGCGCCCGTCCGCGCCCAACAGCGCGACCATGATTCCGGCCAGCGCCAGCCGGTCGCCCGACGGCCCGGCGACCAGCGCCTGCGCCTGTTTGGCGAGATCGGCGCCATCGATCCCGGCGAAACGCCACACCAGCATCGCATCGCCGACCCGGGTGACATGCGCGGTCAGCTTGCCGCTGGCGGTATCGAACGCGCCGCTCGACGCGGTGCCGTCACGCCACGCCGATCGCCCTGCGGTGCCAAGCTGCGCCGCCGCCCATTCGCCGACGACCAGCCCGGGCGGCGCCGGATAGCCGGGAAACAGCGTCCCGAACCGCTCGTTCGCACACACCAGCCGCCCCGCCCGATCCGTCACCGCCAGCGCGTCGCCGCTCATCGAGGCGAGCGTATGCGCCACCGACCAGTCGACTTCGGCGGTCGTCTCGGCGGCGGCAGGGGCGATGCGCAGCCCCAGAAACACCGCGCCCGCCATCGCCAGCGCCACCGCAACGAACCCGGCGGCGAGCGGCAGCGAATCGGTCACGGCCAGCACGATCGCCCCCGCGCCCAGCCCCGCCGCGCCCGCCACGATCAGCGGCAGGGTCAGCGGGGCGGGTTCGTTCGTCGACGCGGCGGCGGACACGGGGTGGGAGGCCATGGCTTCCTTTCCCGCTCCCCCGAACCAGCGTCAAGCGATCATCGCGCCTTGCCCATGCGGGCGGGCGCGACGGCGCCTACCAGATGCGCACGCGCTTGGCAGGGTCGAGATACAGCTTCTCGCCCGCCTTGACGTCGAACGCCGCATACCAGGGGTCGAGATTGCGGACGACCCAGGCACGCTGGATCGACGGCGAATGCGGATCGGTCAACAGCCGCTGGCGCAGATTGGCCTCGCGATAGTTGCGCCGCCACACCTGCGCCCAGCCCAAATGGAACCGCTGATCGCCGGTATAGCCGTCGATCACCGGCGCCGCCTTGCCGTTCAGCGAATGCTTGTAGGCGTCATAGGCGATGGTCAGGCCCGCCAGGTCGCCGATATTCTCGCCCAGCGTGAACTCGCCCTTCACATGCTCGCCGGGCAGCGCTTCATAGGCGTCATATTGCGCGACCAGCGCCTTGCTCGCCGCCTCGAACGCCTTGACGTCCTCGGGCGTCCACCAGTCGCTCAGTTCGCCCTTTTCGTTGTATTTGGCGCCCTGATCGTCGAAATGATGGCTGATCTCATGGCCGATGACGGCACCGATGCCGCCATAGTTGATCGCCGGGTCCGCCTTGGGGTCGAAAAAGGGCGGCTGCAGTATCGCGGCGGGGAACACCACTTCCATCATGCCGAAATTGGCATAGGCGTTCACCGTCTGCGGCAACATGCCCCATTCCCATTTGCGCACCGGCCCGCCCAGCTTGTCCATCATATAGGCGAAGTCGAACCGGTTCGACCGCACCGCATTGCCGAACAGGTCGTCGGCCTTGATCTCCAGGCCGGTATAATCGCGCCATTTGTCGGGATAGCCGACCTTGACGGTGAAGTTCTTCAGCTTCGCCTTGGCGCGCGCCTTGGTCTGCGGCTGCATCCATTCAAGTGCGTCGATCCGACGGCCCATCGCGTCGAGCACATTGGCGACCAGCTTGTTCATCTCCGCCTTGTATTCGGCGGGGAAATAACGCTCGGCATAGGCCTTGCCCAGTTCGTCGCCGACCACGCCCTCGGCAAAGGCAACGCCGCGTTTCCAGCGTTCCTCGCGCTGCGGCGTGCCCTGCAGCGTCGTGCCGTAAAAGGCGAAATTCTGGTTGGCGATCGCATCGGGCAGGAAATTGGACAGGTCGCCCAGGCTGCGCAGGATCATCTGGTCCTTCAGCACGGCAAGCGGCGCCTTGTCGATGATCCCGGCAATGCCGGTGAACGCGCTCGGCTGGCCGATCAGCACTTCGGTGATCTTGGGGCTCAGCTGCTTCAGGATCACGGGCATGTCAAAGGTCGGCGTGGCGAACTGCGCGGTCTGCGCCAGCGTATATTTGTTATAGGTCTTGGCCGCGTCGGACGATTCCTCGCGCGTCCACTGCACCTTTGCGATGTCGGTCTCCAGCGCCATCACCGCCTGCGCCCGCGCCTCGGCATCGCTCTCGCCCGCCAGCGTCAGCATCTTGGCCAGATGCGCGACATAGGCGGTGCGGATCGCCGCCATCTTGGGATTGTCGACCAGATACATGTCGCGATCGGGCAGGCCGGTGCCACCCTGGAACATGGTGAAGATATAGGTTTCGGGATGCTTGTCGTCCTGCCCGACAAAGCCGCCGACCGGGCCGCGCACGCCCATCTTCGCCGCTTCGACGACCAGCGCGCTATATTGCTTGCGGTCGGTCATCGCCTTGATCTTGCCCAGCCACGGCATGATCGGCGACAGCCCGCGCGCCTCGACGCTCGCCGTGTCGAGATAGCTGCTATAGGTGCGCCCGACCATATTGGCGGGATCGTCCTTCACCTCGTCCAATATGCCGCGCACCCGCTCGTTGGACAGGTCGCCCAGCGCGGTGAACATGCCGTAATTGGACTTGTCGGCGGGGATCGCCGTGGTCCTGGCCCACTCGCCATTGGCATAGGCATAGAAATCGTCGCCGGGCTCGACCGACTTGTCCATACCCTTGCCGTCAAAACCGAAACTGCCGAGTTTCGCGCCGGCATCGGCTGTGGTCGCGGGCGCCTCACGCGCCGTCAGGGCGGTGGCGCCACCGACAACCGCGGTGCCGGCGAGCAGGACGGAAACGAAAAGAGCGCGCATCAACATACCTCATCGATTGGATGCGGACTGTATTACGCCACCCACACGCTCGATCAAGTCTCGATTGAAACCTTCGCGTCGCGGGTTCGCCGCCGCTTCTTCCACTTGCGCGCGATCCACAACCGCCAGCCGATCGCGCTGGCGATAAAACCCAGCACCGATGCCGCGATGGTGATCGTCACCAGCCCGGTGATCAGCGCGGGCGTCGCTTCCGACCACAGCCAGGTCAGCCAGCTGTCATTGGCGACATGGGTGGCGATCGGCTGCCCCGGCACCGCCGCATCGAAATGCAGGATCTTGCGCCCGACCCAATAGGCAAAGGCCCAGAGCGGCGGGGTGGTGAACGGGTTGGTCAGGAACGTCGTCAGCGATGCCGCCGGAATATTCGCGCGAAACGGCAGCGCGAACAGCGCGGAAAAGAAAATCTGCGCGACCGGGATCATGATCCCCGTCACCATGCCCAGCGCCACGCCGCGCGGCACCGACCGGCGGGTGAACCGCCACAATTCGGGCGCCAGCACGCGATGCGCGACCGGGCGCAGCCAGCGATTGGCCTCCAGCCCCTCGCGCGTCGGCATGTTGCGATCGGCCCATGCCCGGACCCTGTCCCAGATCTTTCGGTCAGCCACGGTCGCGGAGGAGCCTGCCCTGTTCACGTTTCCAGTCCCGCTCCTTGATCGTCTCACGCTTGTCGTGAGTCTTCTTGCCCTTCGCCAGCGCCAGCTCGACCTTGGCCCGCCCCCGGCTGTTGAAATAGATGGACAGCGGCACCAGGGTCATCCCCTCGCGCGCCACCGCACCATGCAGCTTTTCTATCTGCCTAAGATGAAGGAGCAATTTACGGGGCCGCTTGGGCTCGTGATTGAACCGGTTGCCATGGCTGAATTCGGGGATGTTGGCGTTGACCAGCCAAGCCTGTTCGTTGCGGATTTCGGCATAGCTTTCGGCGATCGACCCTTCGCCGAACCGCAACGCCTTGACCTCGGTCCCCTGCAGCGCCAGCCCCGCCTCGAACACATCCTCGATAAAATATTCGAACCGCGCCCGGCGATTCTCGGCGACGACCTTGAACTTGTCGAATTCGGTGGGACGGGGGCGTGCCATGGGAGGCGCGATGTAAGCGCCCGCGCGCGCAAATGGAAGCGGATGGGATCAGATAATCCCCGCCGCCGCCATCGCCGCATCCACCTGCGCCCGGCTCGCCGCCCCCGGCGCGGTCATCGGCAGGCGCAGTTCGGCGGAAACCTCGCCCTTCAGGCGATTGACCGCATATTTGACCGGCCCCGGCGACGCATCGCTGAACAGCGCCAGATACAGCGCGAACAGCCGGTCGTGATGCGCCAGCGCACCCGCGGCGTCGCCCGCCACCCACGCCGCCTGAAACTGCGCGCACAGCCCCGGCGCGACATTCGCCGCCACCGAAATACACCCCACGCCGCCCATGGCGTTGAACGCCAGCGCGGTTTCGTCATTGCCCGACAGCTGCGCGAACCCGGCGCCCAGCGCCTCGCGATGCTTCGACACGCGCGCCAGTTCGCCGGTCGCATCCTTGATCGCCACGAACCGGTCGGGCGCATGCCGCACGATGCGGATCACCGTTTCGGGCAGGATATCCGTCACCGTCCGCGCCGGGACGTTATAGAGCACGATCGGCAGGTCGCTATGCGCCGCGACGGCTTCGAAATGGCGGAAAATCCCCTCCTGGCTCGGCCGGTTGTAATAAGGGGGAACCATCAGCGCCGCGTCGGCCCCGGCTTCGCGCGCGGCCTGGACATTGCCGATCGCCACCTGCGTGTCGTTCGAGCCAGCGCCCGCGATCACCGGCACCCGGCCGCGCGCCTGATCGACGCAGACGCGGACCACGGCGAAATGCTCGTCCTTGGTCA
>CADEEK010000151.1 GCA_902826325.1 uncultured Sphingomonadales bacterium | reverse complement strand
AATCGCCGCGATAGCGGGTGCCGGCGAGCAGCGCACCCATGTCGAGCGAATAGATGACGGCGGGCTTGAGCACGTCGGGCACGTCGCCTTCGACGATCTTGCGCGCCAGACCCTCGGCGATGGCGGTCTTGCCGACGCCGGGATCGCCGACATAGAGCGGGTTGTTCTTCGACCGGCGGCACAGGATCTGGACGGTGCGGTCGACTTCCGGCCCGCGTCCGATCAGCGGATCGACCTTGCCGGCCTTGGCCTTTTCGTTGAGGTCGACGGTGAACTGCTTGAGCGCGCTTTCACCCTTCTTGCCGTCCTGTTTCGACGGCTTTTCCTCGTCCGCGCCCTTGGGCGTCGGCGCTTCGGTCGGCGTCGAACCCTTGCCGACGCCATGGCTGATGAAGCTGACCGCATCCAGGCGGCTCATATCCTGCTGCTGCAGGAAATAGACGGCATAGCTTTCGCGCTCGCTGAACAACGCGACCAGGATGTTGGCGCCCGTCACCTCGTCGCGGCCCGACGACTGGACGTGCAGGATCGCGCGCTGGACGACGCGCTGAAAGCCGCTGGTGGGCGAGGGGTCGGTCTGCTGATCGACGCGCAGCGCCTGCAGTTCGGTATCGAGATAGTGGGCGACCGTGGTCTTGAGTTCGCCAAGATCGACGCCGCACGAACTCATCACCTTCGAAGCATGTTCGTCATCGACCAGCGCCAGCAGCAGATGCTCCAGCGTCGCATATTCGTGGCGGCGGGCGCTCGCGGCTTCGAGCGCGCGGTGCAGGGTGGATTCAAGCGCGGCGGCGAAACTAGGCATGCAAGGTCAACTCCAGTCGGGCGATCGGGATACGCGGCCCGGTTTTCCCTATGTCGGGACGATGGACCACCGCATCAAGCGTTGCGCCCTCGCACCGGAGTATCATGGCGTTCGCCCCTCTCTCCGGTGCAACGCTCATCGTTTGAATAGAGCGTCGGCGCTTGCGCGATGGTTAACGGCGCGTTCTTTCTTTTTGCGGCATCGCGCGATTTCCGCTTCGAGCAGGGCGATGCGCTCGTCCAGTTCCTCGACCGAAAAAGGGTCGAGGTCCTGCCGCGCGAGCTGCGCGGCCGCGTCGTCGGTGCGACGGGGAAGATCGTCGGCGTCCATTGCCATGCAGCGTCAACCGGTTGCCGTGCCGTGTCAAGCGTCGCGCCGCCTAATTGGCCGCCTGCGGTTTCGGCGAGGCAGGAATGGCAGGCGGCGGGTTGGCCAGCCGCCAGTTGACGGCCACGCCCTGCGAGAAAATCGGCGCGAAATCGCGCAATTCCTGTTGTGCGGCGGCGTCGAACGCGCGTTGCCGCGCGGTTCGCTCCAGCACGCCTTTCTGTGCCCGCAGCGACAAGGTTCGCGCGACCGGCGGTGCGCTGACACTGCCAAGATAGACCGCAGACAGGATCGTGCGGGTGTGGTGATCGCCGAGCACATCGGCATGGATCGTCCAGCTTCGCGCCAGCAGCGACTTCATTTCCGCAAGGCTGCCCGGCTTCATCTGCCTCGCCAGGCAAAGGGCCAGTGCGGCCATCGATTCGGCGAGATTGACGTTGTCGGCGCCATAGACGCGCGTCCCGCGCTCCACCGCCTCGCGAAAACCTCCTTCCGCATCGGTGTCACGCCCCGCCTTGGTCAGGGCGGTGGCATAGCTGTGCAGTGCCTCGAGCGTATCGGGATGGTCGGGTCCAAGCGACTTGCGGCGAATCGCGAGCAGCGTGGCGCGCTCCACGGCCTCTTCGGAAGGGGGCAACAGATCGGCGAGATGCGCGCGAAAGGGCACGGTGCGGATATGGTCCGCGCCATAGGTTTTCACAGCGATGTCGAGCGCCTTGCGGAACATCGGCAGTGCTTCGTCGTGTCGCCCCTGCGCATCGATCGCCACGCCCAAATTGCCGTAGCTTGTCGCCATCACCGGGTCGTCTGGGCTGTGCCTGGCGGCCCGCTCGTGCAGGACCTCGCGGTGCATCGCCTCCGCACTGGCATAATCGCCCATCGCCGAAAAGTTGCCGGCGGCATTGTTCAGCGCGGTCAGCAGGCCCGGCTGATCGCCCCCCAGCGATCGCCACAATGCGATGGCGGTGCTGAATTGCTTGGCGGCATCGCCATATTGCCCTGCGTTCGACAGGGTGAGCGCATAATCCCCCGCCGCGCTGGCCCGCTCGCCCACCCTATCTGGATGGCGCTCGTTGAGCGTAGCGACGGTGCGGGCATGGAGTTCGAGCGCCGCCGCGATCTTGCCGCCTTCGCTCAGCGTGACCGCCAGGACACGCGCCGCATCGAGCGCGGAGATCGAGTCTGCGCCATCCAGCGCGACCCTGATTTCATAGGAGCGACGCATCAGCGGCTCTGCTTCGGCATGTCGGCCAAGACCGGTCAGCGTGATGGCGAGATTGCGTGAGATCAGCGCGACCTGCGCGCTTGTCGGTGACCAGATGCGCTCGGCCAGCGCCAGTGCCTTTCGGCCGGGCGCAATCGCCGCCATCGGCGTGTCCGAATCCTCCAACGCGCTCGAAAGGTTCGTCAGCGCGTAATATTCATGTTCGCTTCCCGGCGCATGTTTCGCCGCCGCTGCCGCCGACCGTTCGGCGGCGCTCAACTGAAGCTTCCAGTCGCCGCGCATCTGCCCCGTATAGGCCAGCGTGTTCAGGAGGCTGATGCATGTCGCATGCGTCTGGTCCGCGGCGATGCAGGCCTCGACGGCGGCGCGCAGCATGATTTCCGCCCGTTCATATCGGCCGCTTTGCAACAGATCGACCGCGCCGTCGGGCAGTTCGATCTGTTGGGGAATGTCCGATGGCGCGAGCAGCAGCATTGCGGACGAAATGGCGATGAAAGGGTTCATCTCGAACAACCTGACGACATGATCATCCCTTGGAATGGCTGGGAAGAGCTGATCGATGCGAGATCGATGCGAGTCAAGAAAGCTATTCGGTCAAAGCCTGTTGCAAAGGGTTGACGCGACGCGGCGTAGCGCTGATTCAAGGGTAGAGGGGGAACGGATGGACAGCCTGCCAGCCGAAATGCGCGCCATCGACCCAGCCGAACCGGGCGGGCCAGAAGTGCTGGCCGTGGCTCGGCGTCCCGTTCCGATGCCCGGACCCGGCGACGTGCTGATCCGGGTCGCCGCGGCCGGCGTGAACCGGCCCGATGTGATCCAGCGGCAGGGCGCCTATCCCCCGCCACCTGGAACCACCAGCATATTGGGCCTTGAAGTCGCGGGCGAGATCGTCGCGGTCGGCCCCGATGTGCCGGGCGATCTGGTCGGCCAGCCGATGTGCGCGCTGGTCGCGGGCGGGGGCTATGCGGAATATGTCGTCGCGCCGCTCGGCCAATGCCTGCCGGTGCCGGTCGCGCTGTCGATGGTCGAGGCGGCGGCGATGCCCGAAACGCTGTTCACCGTATGGACCAATCTGTTCGAGCGCGGCTATGCCAGCGAAGGCGACACCGCGCTGGTCCATGGCGGCACCAGCGGGATCGGCACGATGGCGATTTCGCTGTGCAACCTGTTCGGCGTCACGGTGATCGTGACGGCGGGCAGCGATGACAAGGTCGCTGCCTGCCTCGCCCATGGCGCCGATCATGCGATCAACTACAAGCGCGAGGATTTCGTCGCCCGGGTCAAGGAGATCACGGGCGGAGGCGGGGTCAACGTCGTGCTCGACATGGTCGGCGGCGATTATGTCGCCCGCAACATGCAATGTCTGGCGGCGGACGGGCGGCATGTGTCGATCGCGGTGCAGGGCGGGGGACAAGCCACCGTGCCGGTGTTCGAAATCATGCGCCGCCGCCTGACGCTGACCGGATCGACGCTGCGCCCGCGCACGGTCGCGTTCAAGACGCTGGTCGCCGACGAACTGGCCAAGAATGTCTGGCCGCATGTCGAAATGGGTCGGCTGAAGCCGGTGATCGACAAGGTGTTTCCGCTTGCCCAGGCCGCCGATGCCCATCGCCGGATGGAAGCGGGCGACCATATCGGCAAGATCGTGCTGACGATCGACGCGGCGTTATCGGGCTGAACGACGATATTGGCAGCGCTGCGTGACAAAGCGGTGACGCGCAATGGCGGCCAGCTGTAACATTCGAACGCCATAGGCCGGTGCGGGCAAGGACTATCGCGGGGCATTCATGGCCACGATCACCAGGCTGCCGTTCGACGCAGCGGTCGGCGACTTCCACGATTTCAGCGCATCGGGGCCGGCGATCCCCGAACGCACGATCGGCGGGCGGCGGCAATATCGCACGATCTGGATTTCGGACATCCACCTGGGCACGCGCGGGTGCAATGCGGAGATGCTGATCGACTTTCTCGACCATGTCGACAGCGACACAATCTACCTCGTCGGCGACATTATCGACGGATGGGCGCTCAAGAAGAAATTCTACTGGCCCGCCGCGCATAACGACATCGTCTGGCGGATGCTCAAACGTGCCAAGCGCGGCGCGCGGGTGATCTATATTCCCGGCAATCACGACGAGATTTTCCGCCAGTTCACCGGCCTGTCGTTCGGCGGGATCGAGATCAAGCGCCAGGCGATCCACCAGACCGCCGACGGCCGCCGCCTGCTGGTGCTGCATGGTGACGAGTTCGATGCGATCACCCTGTCGCACCGCTGGCTCGCCCATGTCGGCGATGCGGCCTATACGGCGGTGATGGCGCTCAACCGCTGGTGCAACAAATATCGGCGCTGGCGCGGCCTGCCCTATTGGTCGCTGAGCAAGCACGCCAAGCAGAAGGTGAAGAACGCGGTCGAGTTCATCTGCGGGTTCGAGGAAATCGTCGCCCGCGAAGCCGGCGCGCGCGGTGTCGACGGCGTGATCGCGGGACATATCCACACCGCCGAAATGCGCCGGATCGACGGCATCGACTATTATAATGACGGCGACTGGGTGGAGGGTTGCACCGCGCTGGTCGAACATTACGATGGCCGGATGGAGATCCTCCATTGGGCCGACGAAATCGCATCCCGCGAGCCGCTCGACCCGCAACGGGTTGAGGCGCTGGCGGCAGCTTGATCGAAGAGCAGATGCGGATCGCGATCGTAACCGACGCCTGGGAGCCCCAGGTGAACGGGGTCGTCCGGACGCTTCAGGCGATGCAGGCGATCCTCGAACGACAGGGGCATCAGGTCAGGGTGATTTCGCCCGACCAATTCTATTCGTTGCCGTGCCCGACCTATCCCGAAATCCGGCTGGCGATGGTGCGCACGTCGTCGGTCGGCGCGATTCTCGACGAATTTGCCCCTCATGCCGTCCATCTGGCGACCGAGGGGCCGGTGTGCGTCGCCGCGCGGCGATGGTGCCTGCGCCGCGATTTCCCGTTCACCACCGCCTATCACACCCAGTTCCCCGATTATGTCCAGGCGCGCTCGGGCGTGCCCGCCGAATGGGTCTGGCGCTATATCCGCTGGTTCCACGAACCGGCGCAATCGATCCTGGCATCGACCGAATCGATCCGCGACGCATTGCGCAAGCACGGGCTGAACCAGGTGCGCCATTGGGGCCGTGGGGTCGATCTGACCGATTTCCATCCCGGCGGCGACCGGCATCCGGCGATGCGCGGCCTGACCGGTCCGGTGCAGCTTTATGTCGGCCGGATCGCGGTCGAAAAGAATCTCGACGCCTTTCTGAAGCTTTCCGGGCCGGGGACAAAAGTGCTGGTCGGCGACGGCCCCGCGCGCGCCACGCTGGCCGCGCAATATCCCGAGGCGCTGTTCCTGGGACCGATGTTCGGGGCCGAACTGGCCGCCGCCTATCGCGCGGCGGACGTGTTCGTCTTTCCCAGCCGCACCGATACCTTCGGCCTGGTGATGATCGAGGCGCTGGCCTGCGGCACGC
>CADEEK010000150.1 GCA_902826325.1 uncultured Sphingomonadales bacterium | reverse complement strand
CCAGAATATCCTGCCGATGGGTGGCCGGGTGGGGGAGCGGGCCGGTGCCGGAACCCAACTAAAGACTCACGCGCCAGCGCCCCACCTAAAGCGTTTCGATTCGGGTCAGGCCGAATCCCGCGAGTGCCGGGGCCAGTTGACGGGTCGAATCGTCCAGCCGGGTGAACACCGCGATGCCCGGGGCGGGGTCGTCCGGCCAGTGCTGGTCGGTGGTCAGGTGGGCGATTCTCCGGGCGATGCCGGGGCCGCCGTCGACGAAGCGTATCGGACGCGGGGCGGAGGCGGCGAGTTCGTCGGCGACGAGCGGGAAATGGGTGCAGGCGTTGACGATGACGTCGATCGCTTCGCCCCCCGGCTGGTCGAACAGGCCGGCGAGCACGGCGGCGAATCGCGCGGGATCGAGAGTCGCGCCGCGCAACTTCATTTCGGCCAGTTCGACCAGATCGGCGCTGCCGTGCCGGATCACGCGGCAATCGGCGGCGAATTGCGCGGCGAGCGCGTCGACATAGGGCTGGCGCACCGTCGCATCGGTGCCGAGCACGCCGATCGTGCGGGTGAGCGAAAGCGCGGCGGCGGGCTTGATCGCGGGCACCGTGCCGACGATCGGCAGGTCGAGCGCGGCGCGCACATGGGGCAGCGCGATGGTCGATGCGGTGTTGCAGGCGATGACGATCAGCCGCGGGCGATAGCGTTCGGCCAGCCGCCCGAGCAGCGCGGGCACGCGCGCCGCAATCTCTGCCTCGCCGCGCGTGCCATAGGGGAAACCGGCGCTGTCGGCGGCATAGACCAGCGGCGCATCGGGCAACAGCGCGCGGGTCGGCGCCAGCACCGAAAGCCCGCCGACGCCCGAGTCGAAAAAGAGGAGGGGCCGGGTGTCGGCCATCGCGCGGCAATCCATGCAACAGGTTGTTGCGCCCGCTTACCGAACCACCTAGCGTTCGTGCAAGCGGGGGACGGGTGCTGACGGGCGAGATGAACTGGATTGCGCTGACCGGGGCGTTGCTGATCGGCTATCTGCTGGGATCGATTCCGTTCGGCGTGCTGCTGACGCGGATGGGCGGCGCGGGCGACCTGCGTGCGATCGGATCGGGCAATATCGGCGCGACCAACGTGCTGCGCACCGGGCGCAAGGGGCTGGCGGCGGCGACGCTGGCGCTGGACATGCTGAAGGGCGCGGCGGCGGTGTGGATCGCCGATGCGATCTGGCCGGGGATGGGCGTGCTGGCGGCCGCCGGCGCGTTTATCGGCCATTGCTATCCGGTGTGGCTGCGCTTTGCCGGGGGCAAGGGGGTCGCGACGCTGATGGGCATCGCGCTGGCGCTATATTGGCCGAGCGGGGTCGTGTTCGCGCTGTTGTGGCTGAGCCTGCTGGCGCTGGTGCGGATTTCGTCGGTGGCGGGGATCGCGGCGGCGGTCAGCGCGCCGGTCAGCGCGGCGGCGTTCGGGCGGTTCGATCTGGTCATCCTGCTGATCGCGCTGACGCTGATCGTGTTGTGGAAGCACCGCGCCAATTTCGAGCGGCTGATCGCGGGAACGGAGCCGCGCATCGGCGGCGGGAATGGCTGAAGCCGCCGCGGATTTCGCGCGGCTGCGCCTGATCCGCTCGCCGCGCATCGGCCCGGTCACATATCGCCAGCTGATCGCGCGATTCGGCGACGCGCAGGCCGCGCTCGACGCGCTGCCCGATCTGGCGATGCGCGGCGGCGGACGGGCGGTGGCGCTGGCCGATCCAGGCGCGATCCGGCGGGAGATGGCGGCGGCGGCAAGGCTGGACGCGCGCTATCTGTTTCTGGGCGATGCCGCCTATCCGCCGCTGCTCGCCGAGCTCGAAAATGCGCCTGCCGCGATGCTGGTGCGCGGCGACCCGGCGCTGGCGCAGCGCCAGTGCGTCGCGATGGTCGGCGCGCGCAACGCATCGGCGGCGGCGTGCCGCTTTGCCCGCCAGATCGCGCAGGGGCTCGCGACGCAGGGGGTGACGGTGGTGTCGGGCCTGGCGCGCGGCATCGATACGGCGGCGCATCTGGGGTCGATCGATCATGCCACGGTCGGGGTGATCGCCAGCGGCATCGACATCGCCTTTCCGCCCGAAAATCGCGAATTGCAGGCGCGGGTCGGCGAACAGGGGCTGTTGATCGCCGAACAGCCGCCGGGGACCGAGCCGCTGGCGCGCCATTTCCCGTCGCGCAACCGCATCATCGCCGGGCTGGCGCTGGGCACGGTGGTGGTCGAGGCGGCGCCGCGTTCGGGATCGCTGATCACCGCGCGGATCGCGGGCGAGGCGGGGCGCGAGGTGATGGCGGTGCCCGGATCGCCGATCGATCCGCGTGCGCAGGGGTGCAATCTGCTGATCCGCGAGGGCGCGACGCTGGTGCAGAGCGTCGACGATATTCTGGAGGCGATCCGGCCGATCGATCCGCGGGCGGTGCGCGCGCCGGTCAGCCCGTGGTCGGGGGAACCCGCCGCCGATCCCGACATGGCCGAACGGTGGCGGATCGAATCGCTGTTGGGCCCGGTGCCGGTGGCGGTCGACGAGCTGATCCGTCAGGCGCAATTGCCGCCCGCGACTGTGCAGCTGGTGCTGCTCGAACTGGAACTTGGCGGGCGGCTGGAACGCCATGCGGGTGGGCGGGTCAGCCTCGCCTGACCGTGTATCGCTGGCAACGGGTGGGCGATTGCCCATATAGCGTTGACGATGCTGAGACTCCTGATCCTGTTGCTTGGGCTGGCGGCGCTGATCGTCATCGGCCTGTTGGTGGTGACGCTGGGCGGTGCGGTGTTCGCCGCGACGATCGGCATGCGCAACCTGCGCGGCCGGGTCGCGGCGCTGAAAATGCGGTGGCGCAAGGGCAAAGCCGCCGACGATCCGCTGGAGGCGGCATGGCTGACGGCGGCGCGCGCGGCGGATTGGGCCGACAGCCGCGTGGCGGTGGCGCGGGCAAGCTGCACCCGGTTGATCGAGATTGCCGATGCCGATCCGCTGGCGACCGAGGCGGTCGACTGGGCCAATGTCATCCGCCGCCGCGTGCCCGACCTGGTCGAGGCGTGCATGGCCGAATGCGCCGATGCGACCGCGTCGGAACGGCGGCACAATCTGGACGATCTGGTCGAGAGCCTGGAGAAGATCGGGGCGGAGGCGGAGCGCCGCCGCGACCGGTTTCGCACGGCGCGGGCGACGCCGTTCGAGGTTCAGCGCACCTATGTCGACCAGCGCACCCGGCCCGATCCGATGAATTGAGGGGTTGGGAAAGCGGGTGACAGCCGGTCTGTCGTCGCAAACCCGGCATTGGCACTTCGATCCACTTGCGTGAGTGGGGGTTCAGCGTCATCGCTCGGTCCCTTCAAACCCTGGGCTCCTGCCTTCGCAGGAGCGCAATTTCGCGGGGGTCGGGTAGGGGGCGGCGCTAGCGGCGAATCAGCGTCCCGTCAGCGCGGCGTCGCGCAGGCCGCGCCAGATGCGCAGCGCCTGCACCGTTTCGGGCACGTCATGGACGCGCAGCAGCTGTGCGCCCAGTTCCGCGCCCTTGAGCGCCAGCGCGAGCGAGCCGCCGAGCCGGTCGTTCGCCGGAGCCTCGTTCGACAGCGCGCCGATGATCCGTTTGCGACTGGCGCCGAGCAGGATCGGCACGCCGAGGCCGTGGAACAGCGCCAGCCCGTTGAGCAGCGCGAGATTGTCGGCCAGCGCCTTGCCGAACCCGATGCCGGGATCGGCGATGATGCGCGCGCGATCGATGCCCGCCGCGACCACCGCGTCGATGCGCCGTTCCAGCCAGTCATAGATTTCGATCAACGGGTCGCGATAGCCGCGCCCGCCGTCCGCCCCCTGTTTGGGATCGCCCGCATGCATCAGCACGACGGGGCATTGCGCGCGCGCCACGACATCGAGCGCGCGATCGTCCCACAGCAGCGCGGAGACATCGTTGACGAGATGCGCGCCCGCGGCCAGCGCCGCCTGCATCACCGCAGCCTTGCGCGTGTCGATCGACACCGGGGTGCCGCTGCGCGCGAGCCGTTCGATGACCGGGACGACGCGCTTGATCTCGTCGCCCTCCCACACTTCCGCCGCGCCGGGACGGGTCGATTCGCCGCCGACATCGATCATCGCCGCGCCCTGTGCCGCCATGTCGACGCCGGCGGCGGCCGCGGCCTCGGCATCGCCGACATGCCGGCCGCCGTCGGAAAAACTGTCGGGCGTGATGTTGAGGATGCCCATCAGCTGTGGCTGGTCGAAGCGCAGCGTGCGTTCGCCCAGCTGCAGCGGCGGGCGCGGGGCGGTGATGCGCGCGGCGATGGCGTGGAGACGGGCGTCGTCGGGCAGGTCGGCGACGGGAATCGTCGCCTGCACGATGCGCCTGCCGCCCGCGACCGCGATAAGTTCATAGGCGCTGAACCAGAGCAGGCCACCGGCGAGCCGCGCCACCTGTCCATCGCGATCGACCGGCGAATCGGCAAACTGGACCGGGCGGAGGTAGAGGGTCGCGTCGGTTGGCAGGTCGAGCGGCATGGGGTTTGCAATCCCGGATTGGCATAGGTTTCAAACGATCGCGCGCGGCGGGCGAGGCTGGAGACAGACGGCGCAGCCCGGATTTTCGTGCGACATGTCGGTCTTGGCAGAAACCGACCGGGCAAGACAATCCATAGCTTTGGCTGCTTTCCGGAACGGGTTGGAGACGGTGGACGTCACGATCCTCTGCGACCGGAGGCGGTCGTCGGCCCACGAACCATGGGGGGCGCCGACTGCTGCAACAGGGCCTGGCCAGCGCGTCAGTATGGATCGCAGCGAGGAATGTTCAAATCGACGATCAGGATGCAAGCCATGTCACATCGCCGCTGTGGCGAAGTCTTGGATCAGGCAGCGGGGCCCCGGCTCAGGGCCGGGGTGACGGGAAAGGGGCGGCCCGGTTGCGTCTGGATCAGGGCTGGGTGGCGAGGAGGTAGGTCTGGCGCAGCGTGTCGATGGGTTTGAGGCCATCTGCGGTTTCATGGTGCCAGAAGGTCCAGCCGTTGCACGATGGCGCGCCCTGCAGCGTTGCGCCCGCCTTGTGGATCGATCCGGTGACGCCGCAGCTGGTGAGCAGCGAGCCGTCGGCCTTGACCTCTGCGCGCCAGCGGCGCTTGGCGTCCGACAGGATCGCGCCGGGGGTGAGATAGCCGGTTTCGATCAGCGTGCCGAAGGCGACGCGCGGTGCCTGACGCGGGGCCATCATCGTCGTCACCGCCGATTCGTCGAGCGGCAGCGCGGCGGCGATGCGTTCCTGCGCCGCCTCGACATAATTGCCTTCGCGTTCGATGCCGATCCAGTGGCGGCGCAGGCGCTTGGCGACGGCGCCCGTCGTGCCGGTGCCGAAAAACGGGTCGAGCACGATGTCGCCGGGTTTGGTGCAGGCGAGCATGATGCGATAGAGCAGCGCTTCGGGCTTTTGCGTCGGGTGGACCTTGGTCCCGTTTTTCTTGAGCCGTTCCTGCCCGCCGCAGATCGGGAATTCCCAGTCGCTGCGCATCTGAAGCTCGTCGTTCAGCGTCTTCATGCTGCGATAGTTGAAGGTGTATTTCGCCTTTTCGCCCATCGACGCCCAGATCAGCGTTTCATGCGCGTTGGTGAAGCGCGTGCCCCGGAAATTGGGCATCGGATTGGCTTTGCGCCAGATGATGTCGTTGAGGATCCAGAAGCCGAGATCCTGGATCGCCGAGCCGACCTTGAAGATGTTGTGATAGCTGCCGATCACCCAGATCGAGCCGTTGGGCTTGAGGATGCGGCGCGCCTCGGCCAGCCACAACCGGGTGAAGGCGTCATAGGCGTTCAGCGAATCGAACTTGTCCCAATCGTCCGTCACCGCATCGACATGGCTGCCGTCGGGCCGGTTGAGATCGCCGCCCAGCTGAAGATTATAGGGCGGATCGGCGAAGATCATG
>CADEEK010000149.1 GCA_902826325.1 uncultured Sphingomonadales bacterium | reverse complement strand
TGTCCGATTATCGCAGCTCTACCGTCGTCCCTTGTGACTTACACGCATTCACCGTCAGCGAGCCGACCGGCAAGGTAATGTGGTCTATCGAACGTGCCGACGATATAGCGGCCAGAACGACTTGCGAACCACTTTTCCCACTCCGCTTTGGAAGTGTTCCCGTCGGCACAAAAACAGTTACGAAGGCCCGGATGCTCGAACCGGGCAAGATCTACGTTATATCCGGAAGCGCGAGCGACTCCTTCTGGGGCGTCTTCCGATATGAGGTTAAGCGGCTACACCGCCTTACGAACTTCGGTAGCAACACATCAGAAGCGCGCGGGGCAAGGGAGGTCTTTTGGAGCAACGGCAATATAACGGATATGTTGGAGGCGGTAGACAAGGAAGCTCCCCTCGGCATTGACGACTGATAACGTCGAAATTACTTTTATTGCAACTAATTCGCAAATGCAAAGATTTGCTTGACAGTCGCATTTCGCCTGTTGCCGCCGCCATTCAAACGGCCTATGGCGCGTGCCGTTCCCGTGCGGCCGCTATAGATCAGAGCCGCCCAACGACGATCTAGGGAGGTTCCTTTGGCCCGCAAGAAAATCGCACTTATCGGCGCAGGCAATATCGGCGGCACCCTCGCCCATCTCGCCGCGCTCAAAGGTCTGGGCGACATCGTCCTGTTCGACGTGGTCGAGGGCATTCCCCAGGGCAAGGCGCTCGACCTGTCGCAGTGCGGCCCGGTCGAAGGGTTCGATGCGAAGATCACCGGCAGCAACGATTATGCCGACATTGCGGGCGCCGACGTCATCATCGTCACCGCCGGTGTCGCGCGCAAGCCGGGGATGAGCCGCGACGACCTGCTCGGCATCAACCTGAAGGTCATGAAGGCGGTCGGCGAAGGCATCGCCGCCAACGCCCCCGACGCCTTCGTCATCTGCATCACCAACCCGCTCGACGCGATGGTGTGGGCGCTGCGCGAATTTTCCGGCCTGCCGCACCAGAAGATCGTCGGCATGGCGGGCGTGCTCGACAGCGCACGGTTCAGCCACTTCCTCGCCGACGAATTCAACGTGTCGGTCAAGGACATCAATTCCTTCGTCCTTGGCGGCCATGGCGACACGATGGTCCCGGTGCTGGAATATTCGACGGTCAGCGGCATTCCCGTCACGGACCTGATCGACATGGGCTTTTCGACCAAGGAGCGGATCGACGCGATCGTGCAGCGCACCCGTTCGGGCGGCGGCGAGATCGTCGGCCTGCTCAAGACCGGTTCGGCCTTCTACGCCCCCGCCACCAGCGCGATCGCGATGGCCGAGGCGTATCTGGGCGACCAGAAGCGCATCCTGCCCGCCGCCGTCCATCTGACCGGCCAATATGGCGTCGATGACCTCTATGTCGGCGTGCCGGTGATGATCGGTGCGGGCGGCGCGGAAAAGGTGATCGAGGTGAAGCTGGGCGATGAAGCCAAGGCGAACCTTCAGGTCAGCGTCGATGCGGTCAAGGAACTGCTCGTCGCGTGCAAGGGCATCGACCCCAGCCTGAACTGATGTTCGCGCTCGCCGCCCTCGCCACGCTAGCAACAGCGACGCAGGCCCCCGCGCCCGCGCCGCTGTTCACGGCGTTCAAGGCGGCGTGCTTCAATATCGACAGCGAGGACGGCGCCTCGTCCTTCGCCGCCATCGCCCCCGCGGCGAAAACGGCAGGCTGGGTCGAAGTGGCCGAAGCCGATGCCGACCCGCGCATCGCCGCCATCATCGGCAAGGGGCGTGAAGCGATGGCGAAGGAAGAACCCGACGCCACGCTGTCCGGCCAGCTGTTCCGCCAGCGCTTCGATGGCCGCGACGTCTATCTCGCATCCAGCCGCTATGTGTCGAAAGAGGGTTATTGGGGCAATGGCTGCCGCGTCTATGACCTCGACGCGCCCGCATCGCCCAGCGCCGTGACGCTCAGCGACTGGGTGGGCCAGGGGCCAACCGGCACCCAGTCCAGCGGCAATGCGGTCAAGTTGCTGTGGGAGCCCTGGCAGACCGGGGTCAGCCTTGAGATCACCTATGTGCCGCGCGACAATCCGCTCGGCGCGACCTATGGCATTCAGGGCCTGATCCTGGTGTCCCAAGCTATCGGAGGGTTCTGAATGTCCATTCTCGTCGACAGGAATACGAGGGTCATCACCCAGGGGATGACCGGCGAGACCGGCAGCTTCCACACCCAGACCGCGCTCGCCTATGGCACCCAGATGGTCGGCGGCGTCACTCCCGGAAAGGGCGGCACCACCCATCTCGACCTGCCGGTGTTCGACACGGTGGCAGAGGCAAAGGACAAGACCGGTGCCGACGCCAGCGTCATCTATGTCCCGCCGCCCTTTGCTGCGGATTCGATCCTTGAGGCGATCGACGCCGAAATCCCGCTGATCGTGTGCATCACCGAAGGCATTCCGGTGCTCGACATGGTCAAGGTCAAGCGCGCCCTGTCGGGCAGCAAATCGCGCCTGATCGGCCCGAACTGCCCCGGCCTGCTGACCCCGAACCAGTGCAAGATCGGCATCATGCCGGGCAACATCTTTTCCGAAGGTTCGGTCGGCGTCGTGTCGCGTTCGGGCACGCTGACCTATGAAGCGGTGTTCCAGACGACCAATGCCGGCCTGGGTCAGACCACCGCGGTCGGCATCGGCGGCGATCCGGTCAACGGCACCAACTTCATCGACGTGCTCGAACTGTTCCTTGCCGATGACGCGACCAAGTCGATCATCATGATCGGCGAAATCGGCGGCGATGCCGAGGAACAGGCGGCGCAGTTCCTGATCGACGAGGCGAAAAAGGGTCGCAAGAAGCCGATGGCCGGCTTCATCGCGGGCCGCACCGCGCCGCCGGGCCGCCGCATGGGCCATGCCGGCGCGATCGTGTCGGGCGGCAAGGGCGATGCGGAAAGCAAGATCGCGGCGATGGAAGCGGCGGGCATCAAGGTGTCGCAATCGCCCAGCCTGCTCGGCGAAACCCTGCTCGAGGTCTTGAAGGGCTGAGCAAAGCTGCCTCCCCGGCGAAAGGAAATTGACGATGGGCGCAGAGGGCATGGATTTCGCCGACATCGCCGGACGGGTAAGTCCGGCGTTCGTCGAGGCGATGCACGCCAGGTTCCGCACCGACCCCGCTTCGGTCGAACCCGGCTGGCGCCAATGGTTCGAGGGGCTGGAAAACGCCGTTGCGGGGCCCAGCTGGGCCAATCCCGCCTGGCCCCCCACCGATACCGACGCGCTGACCGCCGCGCTCGATCCGATGCAGATGGAGCCGGTGGCAAAGCCCGCGCGCGGCGGCGCGGCGACCCCGGCGGCACCGGCGGCGGACGTGGCGCGCGCGGCCAATGACTCGATCCGCGCGATGCTGCTCATCCGCACCTATCGCGTGCGCGGCCATCTTGCCGCCAATCTCGATCCGCTGGGCCTGTCCAAACAGGAACTGCCCGCCGATCTGACCCCCGAATTTCACGGCTTCGCCAGCGAAGCGGACCTTGATCGCCCGATCTATCTCGGCGGCAATCTCGGGCTGGAAAAGGCCAGCGTCCGCCAGATCGTCGACATCCTGCGCCGCAACTACTGCGGCAATGTCGGCCTTGAATATATGCACATCGCCGATGTCGAGGAACGCCGTTTCCTGCAGGAGCGGATCGAGGGCCAGGGCAAGGCGATCGAATTCACCCCCAACGGCAAGAAGGCGATCCTGTCCAAGGTGATCGAGGCGGAACAGTGGGAACGCTTCTGCGGCAAGAAATATGTCGGGACCAAGCGGTTCGGGCTGGACGGCGGCGAATCGATGATCCCGGCGATGGAAGCGATCATCAAATATGGCGGCGCGCAGGGCGTGCGCGAGATCGTCTATGGCATGGCGCATCGCGGGCGGCTCAACATGCTCGCCAATGTGATGGCCAAGCCCTATCGCGTGATCTTCCACGAATTTGCGGGCGGATCGGCCAATCCCGACGACATCGGCGGGTCGGGCGACGTCAAATACCATCTCGGCACCAGCACCGATCGCGAATTTGACGGCATCAACGTCCATATGTCGCTGGTCCCCAACCCGTCGCATCTCGAAGCCGCCGACCCGGTCGTGCTGGGCAAGGTGCGCGCGCAACAGACGACGCGCAACGACCTGGCCGAACATGACCAGGTGCTGCCCGTGCTGCTGCACGGCGACGCGGCGTTCGCGGGCCAGGGGATCGTGTGGGAATGCCTCGGCTTCTCCGGCATTCGCGGCTACAATACCGGCGGCTGCATCCACTTCATCATCAACAACCAGATCGGCTTTACCACCAGCCCGCAATTCGCGCGCTCCTCGCCCTATCCCAGCGATGTGGCCAAGGGGGTGATGGCGCCGATCTTCCACGTCAATGGCGACGATCCCGAAGCCGTCACCTTCGCCTGCAAGATGGCGATCGAATATCGTCAGCGCTTCCATCGCGACGTGGTGATCGACATGTGGTGCTATCGCCGCTTCGGCCATAACGAGGGCGACGAGCCGAGTTTCACCCAGCCGCTGATGTATGCCAAGATCCGCAAGCATCCCGGCGTGTCGGAGCTTTACGCCAAACGGCTGGAGTCCGAAGGGGTGATCGATGCGGGCTTCGCCGCCGACCATGTCGCGCAGTTCACCGCGCATCTGGAAGCCGAGTTCGAAGCGGGCGCCAGCTACAAGGCGAACAAGGCCGACTGGTTCGGCGGCCGCTGGACCGGCCTTGGCGCGCCGGTCGACCCGGAAACCGCGCGGCGCAACATCGAAACCGGCATCGACAAGAAACTGTTCGACAGCCTGGGCCGCACGCTGACCGCCATTCCCGCCGACGTCACCATCCACAAGACGCTGACCCGCGTGCTGGATGCCAAGGCGGCGATGTTCAAATCGGGCGAGAATTTCGACTGGGCGACGGGTGAGGCGCTGGCCTTCGGCTCGCTGCTGTCGGAAGGGTATGGCGTGCGCCTGTCGGGCCAGGATTCGGGGCGCGGCACGTTCAGCCAGCGCCACGCCGTCTGGGTCGATCAGACCAGCGAGCGCAAATATGTGCCGCTCGGCGAAATCCCGCATGGCCGGTTCGAGGTGCTGGACAGCCCGCTCTCCGAATATGGCGTGCTCGGCTTCGAATATGGCTATGCCCTCGCCGACCCCAAGACGCTGGTGTTGTGGGAAGCGCAGTTCGGCGATTTCGCCAATGGCGCCCAGATCATGATCGACCAGTTCATCGCCTCGGGCGAGGCGAAGTGGCTGCGCGCCAACGGCCTCGTCCTGCTGCTCCCCCATGGGTATGAAGGCCAGGGACCCGAACACAGCTCGGCCCGCCCCGAACGCTTCCTGCAACTGTGCGCGGGCGACAATATGCAGGTCGCGAACTGCACCACCCCGGCCAATTATTTCCACCTGTTGCGCCGCCAGATGCGCCGCAATTTCCGCAAGCCGCTGGTGGTGATGACGCCCAAGTCGCTGCTGCGGCACAAGATGGCGGTGTCGACCGCCGACCAGTTCCAGGGCGAAACGCATTTCATGCGCATCCTGTCGGACCCGTCGGCGCCCGCGGACAAGGATGTGAAGCGGCTGGTGCTGTGCAGCGGCAAGGTCGCCTATGACCTGATCGAGGCGCGCGACGCGGCGGGCGACCGCAACACCGCCATCGTCCGCATCGAACAGCTCTACCCCTTCCCCGGCGAACCGCTGGTGGTGCGGTTGAAGCGCATGACCAACCTGGAAGAGGTGGTGTGGGCGCAGGAAGAGCCGAAGAACAACGGCTATTGGTCGTTCGTCGAACCGTTTATCGAGGAGTGCCTGGGCGAAGCCGGGGTCGGGCCGCAACGTCCGCGCTATGCCGGTCGCGCGGCGGCGGCATCGCCCGCCACCGGGCTGATGAAACGCCACCAGGCCGAACAGGGCGCGCTCGTCGCCGACGCGCTCGGCCATAATGTGCGCCAGG
>CADEEK010000148.1 GCA_902826325.1 uncultured Sphingomonadales bacterium | reverse complement strand
CCGCCCGAGGTGCGGCCTTCACCACCGCCATGGGGGTGGTCGACCGGGTTCTTGGCGACGCCGCGGGTCAGCGGGCGGATGCCCTTCCAGCGGTTGCGACCGGCCTTGGCGAGGTTGGTGTTGCCGTTGTCGGGGTTCGACACGGCGCCAACGGTGCACATGCACTCGCCGCGGATGTAACGCTGCTCGCCCGAGTTCAGGCGAACGATCACCATGCCGCGATCGCGACCGACGACCTGCACATAGGTGCCCGCCGAACGTGCGATCTGACCGCCCTTGCCGGGCTTCATCTCGACATTGTGGACGATCGTGCCGACCGGCGCCTGGCCGATTTCCATCGCATTGCCCGGCTTCACGTCGGTCTTCTTCGCCGCGATCACCTTGTCGCCAACGCCAAGACGCTGCGGCGCGATGATATAGGCATAGTCCGGCGTCTCGGCCGAGCCATAGTTGATCAGCGCGATGAACGCGGTGCGGTTGGGATCATATTCGATCCGCTCCACCGTGCCTTCGACGTCCCATTTGCGACGCTTGAAGTCGATGATGCGATACCGCTGCTTGTGCCCGCCCGCGATCCCGCGCGAGGTCACATGGCCCTTGTTGTTGCGGCCACCGGTCTTGCGCTTGCCTTCGGTCAGCGCCTTGACCGGGCCGCCCTTGTGCAGACCGGAACGGTCCACCAGGATCAGGCCGCGCCGCGCGGGCGAGGTCGGGTTGTAATTCTTGAGTGCCATGTGCCTCAGATCCCCGTCGTGACGTCGATCGAGTCGCCGTCTTTCAGCGTTACGATCGCCTTCTTGATGTCAGACCGCGTGTAGGGCTTGCCCTTCCACTTCTTGGTCTTGCCCTTCTGGACGATGGTGTTGACCGCAGTCACCTTCACATCGAACAGGGCCTCGACCGCCGCCTTGATCTGCGGCTTCGATGCATCGTTGGCGACCTTGAAGACCACCGCATTCGCCTCGGAGACGAGCGTCGACTTCTCGGTAATGTGCGGCGCGACGATCACGTCATAGTGACGGACGTCGATCTGCTCCTGCTTCTTAGCCATTGAACCGCGCCTCCAGCTTTTCGACCGCAGCGCGGGTCAGGACCAGCGTGTCGTGCTTCAGGATGTCATAGACGTTGGCGCCGACCGCCGGCAGGACGTTGACGCCCACCAGGTTGCGGGCGGCGAGAAAGCCGCTGCCGGCCTCCGCATCGATCACCAGCGCGGTCTTGCCGACCTTCAGGCCAGCGAACTGCCCCTTCAGCGCGGCGGTCTTGCTCGCCTCGAATCCGTCAAGGACGATCAGCGAACCCGCCTTGGCATGGCTCGACAGCGCCATCTTGAGGCCAAGCGCGCGAACCTTCTTGTTCAGCGAAATGTTGAAATCCCGCTTGCGCGCGCCGTGCGCCTTACCGCCGCCGATAAAGACGGGGGCCGCGCGGTCGCCGTGACGGGCGGTGCCGCCACCCTTTTGGCGGCCGAACTTCTTGCCGGTGCGGGCGACTTCCGAACGCTCGCGCGTCGGACGCGCCGTCTCGCGGCGGTTCCACAGCTGCCAGGTGACGACGCGGTGCAGGATGTCGGCGCGCGGCTCAAGGCCGAACACGTCGTCCTTCAGCTCGATATCGCCCGACGCCTTCGCATCGAGGGTTTGAACCTTGACCTTCACGTTCAGCCCTCCTGGCCTTCGGTCGCTTCGGGCGCCGCGGCTTCTTCAACCGGGGTGTCCGCCGCGGCGGTGTCATTGTTGTTGGCAACGGCCTTCAGGCCGGCGGGGAACGGCGCATCGGCGTGACGCGCAACCTTCACCGCATCCTTGACCAGCAGCCAGCCGCCCTTCGAACCGGGCACGCTGCCCTTGACGAAGATCAGGCCGCGCTCGACATCGGTGCCGACGACTTCCAGATTCTGCTGGGTGCGGTTCTTGTCACCCATGTGCCCGGCCATCTTCTTGTTCTTGAAGACCTTGCCGGGGTCCTGACGGTTGCCCGTCGAACCCAGCGCACGGTGGCTGATCGAAACGCCATGGGTCGCGCGCATACCGCCAAAGCCCCAGCGCTTCATGCCGCCCGCAAAGCCCTTGCCCTGGGTGCGGCCCTGAATGTCGACCAGCTGGCCCGCGACATAATGGTCGGCCGAAATCTCGGCGCCCACGTCAAGCAGGCCGTCCGCATCGACGCGGAACTCGGCCAGGATCGCCTTCGGCTCGACTTCCGCCTTGCCGAACGCGCCGCGCTGCGGCTTGGCGACATTCTTCGCCTTGGCGCTGCCCGCGCCAAGCTGGACGGCGGTGTAGCCGTCCCGATCCATTTCGCGAACGGAAACGACCTGCACGCCTTCAAGCGCAAGGACGGTGACGGGCACATGGCGGCCATCATCCTTGAACAGGCGGGTCATCCCCAGCTTCTTCGCGATCACGCCAGTGCGCATGATCAACTCACTCCAAATAACAGAGGCACCCACCGGACCATTCCGAAGGGTGCTTGTCGCTCAGCCCTGATATTTATTGCGAGCCCCGTCCGGGCTGAACCCCGCCCGAAAGCGAGGGAGACGGGGGACGCAGACCCGGACCGATTTCGTAAGAGCCTGGTCCGGCGGTATCCCTATTTCGTTTGAGCCGTGGCTCGGGTCCGGAACACACGGATCGGGAAAGATCCGGCCAAACCTAGCGCGGTTCCAGTGGAATCACGCGAATCTGGTATGGAGGCGGCGCATTACGCCAGCTTGATCTCCACGTCAACGCCAGCGGCCAGGTCCAGCTTCATCAGCGCGTCGACCGTCTGCGGCGTCGGCTGAACGATGTCCAGCAGGCGCTTGTAGGTGCGCGTCTCGAACTGCTCGCGCGACTTCTTGTCGATGTGCGGGCCGCGGTTGACGGTGAACTTGTCGATATGGGTGGGCAGCGGGATCGGGCCACGGATCAATGCGCCGGTGCGACGGGCGGTCTCGGCGATATCGCCGGCGGCCTGGTCGAGCACGCGATGGTCGAACGCCTTCAGGCGAATGCGGATATTGTTGTCCATGATCCCTACCGATGCGAAAGAGCGGACCCCGCGACCGGGGTTCTTGCTGGTTTAACTTCAAACTGGAGGCGGCCCACTACAGGGGAAGCGGGGGGAGATCAAGGGGGTGCGGGGAGAGAAATTTGCCCGCCCTAGCCCCCACCCCGTCACCCCGGCCTTGAGCCGGGGTCCCGCTTCTTGCGTCTTTGCCTCACGCAAGACTATCGAACAAATCCAACCAATCCGGATTTCCCCGCTCGATCAGCGCAAACTTCCAGTCTCGCCGCCAGCGCTTGACCCGCTTCTCATGCGCGATCGCGTCGCTGATATCCGGCGCATGCTCAGCCCAAACCAGCCGACCCAGCCCATAACGTCGGCAAAACTCCGACCCCTCACCCGTCCGATGCTGATTGACGCGAGCGGCCAGATCGGCGGCCACACCCTCGTACATCGTGCCGCGATAGCGATCCGCCATGATATAAACCCAACCGCCCTTCGCCATAGGCCCAGATCAGAAGAAGCGGCCCCCCGGATCAAGCCCGGGGTGACGAAAATGGTTAGCGCCTAGCGACACGACCTCCGTCACCCCGGCCCTGAGCCGGGGTCCCGCTTCCTTTGTCATTCACTGACGAAGCCTTCGGGCCACCCTGTTCGACCCAACAGAACCTCGTAAATCCTGAATCCTGCTGGATCGTCCCGAAACCCAGGCTGACGTTTCAGCATCTCGACAGCCGCCTCGGCATCTTCGCGACTGGCATGGATGCCAATGTGAAGCTCTGTCTCCTCGCGATCGGGATACGCGCGCTCGAACCAAAGATCATACACAACGGCCACGCTCACCTCCCACCGCCACAAACAAAAAAGCCCGGCCTCCGCTGCGGGAGACCGGGCCTCTTTGTCTCAACCCTTTCGGGCGAAGCTCTTACTTCTCGATCGAAGCAACCACGCCTGCGCCGACGGTGCGGCCGCCTTCGCGGATCGTGAAGCGCTGGCCGACGTCCATGGCGATCGGGGCGATCAGCTTGACGCCCAGCGCCACTTCGTCGCCCGGCATGACCATTTCCGTGCCCGAAGGCAGCTCGATCGTGCCGGTCACGTCGGTGGTGCGGAAGTAGAATTGCGGGCGATAGTTGGCGAAGAACGGCGTGTGACGGCCACCTTCGTCCTTCGACAGCACGTAAACCGACGACTGGAAGTCGGTGTGCGGCTTGATCGAACCCGGCTTGGCCAGAACCTGACCACGCTCGACTTCCTCACGGCCAACGCCGCGGATCAGCGCGCCGATATTGTCGCCCGCTTCACCCTGGTCGAGCAGCTTGCGGAACATTTCGACGCCCGTGACGGTCGTCTTGCGGATTTCCGGGTGGATGCCGACGATTTCGACTTCTTCACCAACCTTCACCACGCCGGTTTCGACGCGGCCGGTGACGACGGTGCCCCGACCCGAAATCGAGAACACGTCTTCGATCGGCATCATGAACGGCTTGTCGAGCGGACGTTCCGGCTGCGGGATCGATTCGTCGCACGCCGCCATCAGCGCCAGGATCGCGTCCTTGCCCAGCTTGTCGTCGCTGCCCGACAGCGCGGCGGTCGCCGAACCACGGATGATCGGAATATTGTCGCCGTCGAACTCGCGCTTGCTCAGTTCTTCGCGGATTTCCATTTCGACCAGCTCAAGGATTTCCTCGTCATCGACCAGGTCGACCTTGTTGAGGAACACGACCATCGTCGGCACGCCGACCTGGCGGGCGAGCAGGATGTGCTCCTTGGTCTGCGGCATCGGGCCGTCGGTTGCGGCCACCACCAGGATCGCGCCGTCCATCTGCGCGGCGCCGGTGATCATGTTCTTCACATAGTCGGCGTGGCCGGGGCAGTCGACGTGCGCATAGTGGCGCTTGTCGGTTTCATATTCGACGTGCGCGGTCGAAATGGTGATGCCGCGCTCGCGCTCTTCGGGCGCCTTGTCGATGTTGGCGAAGTCGACCGCCGCGTTGCCCGCGACGTTTTCCGCCAGAACCTTGGTGATTGCGGCCGTCAGCGAGGTCTTGCCGTGGTCGACGTGACCGATGGTGCCGATGTTGAGGTGCGGTTTGTTCCGCTCGAACTTTGCCTTCGCCATTATTTCCTACCTTCTGATCTAGTTTCCCGGACCGCCAACGGGATTCGCGAGAACGCGGCCCCATAGCGGTTCGTTTTGGAGAATGCCAGCCTTAGCTGGCATTTGGGTCGGTTCCGCCCCGTTCCGCCACCCGGCCGCCACAGGCGACAGCTTGCCGGTGGCCGGGTGGGGGATCGGGCCGGAACGGTGGATGCGCCGCACGCGACGCATCCCGAACCCCAATTACGCCATCTTCGCCTTGATTTCGTCCGCCACATTGGTCGGCACTTCGTCATAGTGCGAGAACTGCATGCTGTACTGCGCGCGCCCCTGGGTGAACGAACGCAGCTGGTTCACATAACCGAACATGTTGGCCAGCGGCACCATCGCCGTCACCGCCTGCGCATTGCCGCGCGTGTCGGTGCCCTGGATCTGCCCGCGACGGCTGTTCATGTCGCCGATCACGTCGCCCAGATAGTCTTCCGGGGTGATGACCTCGACCTTCATGATCGGTTCGAGCAGCTTGATCCCCGACTTCTGCGCCGCTTCGCGCATCGCGCCACGGGCACAGATTTCGAACGCCAGCGCCGACGAGTCGACGTCATGATAGGCGCCGTCGGTCAGGTGCACCTCGAAATCGATGATCGGAAAGCCGATCAGCGACCCGGTCTCGGCGGTTTCGCGGAAGCCCTTTTCGACCGACGGGATATATTCGCGCGGGATGTTGCCGCCCTTGATCTCGTCAAAGAACTGGAAACCGCTGCCACGCTCGCCCGGCACCACCGTCACCTTGACGCGACCGAACTGACCCGAACCACCCGACTGCTTCTTGTGCGTGTAGTCGAGGTCGACCTGCTTGGCGAGATATTCGCGATACGCCACCTGCGGCGCGCCGACATTGGCCTCGACCTTGAACTCGCGCTTCATGC
>CADEEK010000147.1:2709-6024 GCA_902826325.1 uncultured Sphingomonadales bacterium | reverse complement strand
TGCCGAGCGCGGCGAGGACGACGCCGACATAGGCGAGCAGGCGCGCCAGCAATTCCCAGCCGAACAGCGCGGCGAGGTTGAACATGAAACAGAATACCGCGATCGGCGCGAGGCGGATGACGAGGCCGATCAGCTTCATCGCGACCTCGAACACGCCCTCGATCGCGGTCTTCAGCGTCTGAACATGCGGGCGATCGGCGGTCAGCAGGATGCCGATGCCGAAAAACAGCGCAAAGAACATGATCGCCAATATGTCGTTGGCGCTCATCGCCGCGACGACATTGTTGGGCACGATGTTGAGCAGCGCTTCCAGGCCGGTCGGGGTGGTCGCGGTGCGTTCCAGGATCGTGCCCGCGCTGTCGCCCGACTGGGCGAGCATCGCCTGCGCCTCCCCGCGGTCGACGCCGGCGCCCGGCTGCAACAGATTGACCAGCAACAGGCTGACGATCACCGCAACGGTCGATACGCAGATCGTGAGGATCAGTGTGCGCAGCCCGACCCGCTTGAGCGAGGCGATCTCGCACATTTCGGCGACGCCGACGACCAGCGCGGAAAACAGCAGCGGGATGATGAGCATGAACAACAGGCGCAGGAACAGCTGACCGAACGGCCCGGTGACGTTGCCCGTCAGCCATTGGACCCAGGCCGCATCCGCCGCCGCGAAATGGACGATCAGGCCAAGGACGAGACCGAGCAGAAAGCCGCCCAGCATCTGCCATTGCAGCCGCGTTTCGCGCGTTTCCTTGCCGTCTGCCGCCGCGCTGTCGCTGCCTGTCGTCATGCTGCCCCCGATCGGATCGTCGCCATCTGATGCTCAGGCATAGGCATAAGGGCCGCCCTTGGCGAGTGCGCTTTGATAGGCGGGACGCGAATGGATGCGATCGAGCCAGTCGATCGTCGCGGGGCGCGAGCGGTCGAGACCGGCGCGGGCGCGGGCGGCTTCCAGCGGGAAGCTCATCATGACGTCGGCGGCGGTGAACGAGTCCCCGGCGAACCAGGGGCGGCTGGCGAGTTCGGCTTCGACAAAATCGAGATGGACGTCGATCATCGGCTGAATGCGTCGCTGCGCCGCCTTGCCGAACAGCGGCACGCGGCTCAGAACCAGCTTGACCAGCAGCGGCGGCATCAACGACCCTTCGGCATAGTGGAGGAAATGGCGATAACGCAGCACGCTGTCGCGATGCGCGCCGGGCCCGAGCCGCCCATCGGCCTTTTCGACCAGATATTCGACGATCGCCGCGGTTTCGGCGATGACCCGACGCCGCCCGCCATCACCGGCATCGCCGCCGTCTTCCTGCACGCCATCCTCGATCACCGGCGATTTGCCGAGCGGGTGGACCTGTTTCAGTTCGGGCGGCGCCAGCATTGTCCTGCGGTCGCGTTCATAGCGGCGGACGTCATAGGGCAGCTGCAATTCCTCCAGCAGCCACAACACCCGTTGCGAGCGCGAATTTTCAAGATGGTGGACGGTGATCATGGGGCGCTCCGCTGAATGATGCGTGCGCGCAAGGGTGACAGCTTCGCCGCGCTTGGCAAGCCGGGGCGCCCCGGTTCAACCCCGATCCAACGCCGAACCCGAAAACCCCGGCGCAGGCCGCGCCGGGGTTTCCAATGGGAACCGTGTCCCGTGACCGCCGCCGCCCATCCCGGTCCGGCGCGGTCCAAAATCATATTTTCAAAGCGCGGGCCGAACCCGCCGGAACCGCGCCGGTCAGGCGTCCTCGTCCTCCGCCTCCGGCCCCGTCATCATTTCCTCGGCCACCTGTTCGGTGCGGCCGCGAATCGCCGCTTCGAGCCGTGCGCCGATATCGGGATTTTCCTTGAGGAAGGTCTTGGCATTCTCCCGCCCCTGGCCGATGCGGATGCTGTCATAGGAAAACCAGGCGCCCGATTTCTCGACCAGCCCCGCCTTGACGCCAAGGTCGAGGATCTCACCGATCTTCGAAATCCCTTCGCCATACATGATGTCGAATTCGACCTGCTTGAACGGCGGCGCCACCTTGTTCTTGACCACTTTCACGCGGGTCGAATTGCCGATGATGTCGTCGCGGTCCTTGATCTGGCCGGTGCGGCGGATGTCGAGCCGGACCGAGGCATAGAATTTGAGCGCGTTACCGCCGGTCGTGGTCTCCGGATTGCCGTACATCACGCCGATCTTCATGCGCAGCTGGTTGATGAAGATCACCATGCAGCGCGAACGGCTGATCGATCCGGTCAGCTTGCGCAGCGATTGCGACATCAGCCGCGCCTGCAGCCCGACATGGCTGTCGCCCATCTCGCCCTCGATTTCGGCGCGCGGCACCAGCGCCGCGACCGAATCGACCACCAGCACATCGACCGCGTTCGAGCGCACCAGCGTATCGGTGATTTCCAGCGCCTGTTCGCCGGTATCCGGCTGCGACACGATCAGTTCGTCGATATTGACGCCGAGTTTCCTGGCATAGACCGGATCGAGCGCATGTTCGGCATCGACGAACGCGGCGGTCCCGCCATTGCGCTGCGCCTCGGCAATGACATGCAGCGCCAGCGTCGTCTTGCCCGAGCTTTCCGGGCCATAAACCTCGATCACCCGGCCGCGCGGCAGCCCGCCGACGCCAAGCGCGATGTCCAGCCCCAGCGAACCGGTCGAAATCGCCTCGACCTGCATCGCCTCTTTCGAGCCGAGCCGCATCGCCGATCCCTTTCCGAATGCGCGATCGATCTGTGCCAGGGCGGCGTCGAGCGCCTTTTGCTTGTCCGAAGAAATCGCCATCTTGCTATCGACCACCTTGAGGGAAGCTGCCATCCGAAGTCTCCGTCGCTAAAGGCTTTACGCGGGCGGTTCAACGCCCTTGCCGCTTTGTTCCGGACCACCTTGTATTCCAAATGTTCTTAAAGAACAAGAGTGGAACGATCTTTTTTTGTTCCGCGAGCGATCGCCTATCCCAACCGCTGTGCCTCGATCGCCAGCCACGGACCGCGACCGTTGTCGAACCCGCCACCGACATAGTCGTGCAGGCGAACGATGTTCCATCGGGCCGCCGCCATGTAGAATGCACGCAGCTCCGCCGAAGATGGATAATTATAATAGCGCCCAACCCGGTCGCGCCCCGCTGCGCCGCCCGCCTTGAAGGTAGCGAAATGGATGCCGCCCGGCTTCAACGCGGCAAAGACGCGCGCCAGCACGTCAGACAATGCGGCGCGCGGCACATGGATCAGGCTGGCGCTGGCCCAAACGGCGTCATATTCGGCGTGCGCGTTCAGCTGATCGAAGCGCATGGCGCGCACCGGGCGGAAGCCTGTGCATGAAATCGGCGAGAAAGCGATTCTGTCCAC
>CADEEK010000147.1:0-2609 GCA_902826325.1 uncultured Sphingomonadales bacterium | reverse complement strand
CGCGCACCGGGCGGAAGCCTGTGCATGAAATCGGCGAGAAAGCGATTCTGTCCACCCGCACCGCTCCCGGCATAGGTCGCCCCCGTGTCTTCATAATAGTGCAAGGTCGCCGGATCGAACGCTGCCTCGTCCTGCATGGGTCCAGCTCCTCGATTTCATACGGCATTGGGGCACTAACGGCCTTCTCTTCCGGCGCAACTGCCCGACCGGACTTTCAGCTTGACGGCCCGACAGATCGTTGTGTATACACAACGCATCAATCATAATTCACAACGATCCATTGAAAAGCATGTATAATCGCATCGCTGTCTTTCGTGCCGAGCGTGGCGTTTCGCGTCGCGAGCTGGCCGAGGCGGTCGGCGTCAACAACCAGACGATCGGCTATCTCGAACGCGGCGACTACAAGCCCAGCCTGGAGCTGGCGATGAAGATCGCGGCCTATTTCGACGTGCCGGTCGAAATGCTCTTTTCCTTCCGTCCCTTCGAATCCGTTGCCGACAGCTTGCGCCGCATCGCCGCGCCAGGAGAAACCCCCTCATGACCCTGCTCCAAAAAATGGACCGCCTGGTCTATGCGACGCGCATCGACCGCGTCCTGTTCATGAAGATGGCACCGCGCACGCTGCGCTGGCTGCCACTGGTCGTGCTGGCGGCGCTGATCGCGGGGTATGTGCAGATGGCGAGCGCGTCGCCGGGCGATATCCACGCGCTGCTGATCGGTGCGCTGATCTTCTGGGGCGCATATCTTGCTGCGGGCTTTATCCGTGTGTTCGGGCCCCGCCTGACGGGCACCGGGCGCCAGCCGCTCGACGAGCGCGAACTGATGGTGCGGGCGCGTGCCTATGGCATCAGCGGCGCCGCGCTGGCCGCGCTGGTGTGGCTCGGCTGCTTCTATATGGCGGGCGCAGACGCGCTGCGGCTGTGGCAGCCGCAGGGCTATGAATGGGTCAATTTGGGTTTCGCGCTGCAGGCCGGAGCGATGCTGCTGCCCAGCTGGGTCGCCAGCTGGTTGCAGCCGCGTCCCGCACCACTGGACGACGATTGACGGCGCCGATCGCGCCTACTCGACCGGCGTCACCTCCAGCCCGGTCCATTTCGCGGCAAAGGCCCACAGGTCCGACGTTTCCTCGATGATCTTGTCGGTCGGCTTGCCCGATCCGTGGCCCGCACGGGTTTCGATGCGCACCAGATGCGGCTTGGGGCCGATATCCGCCGCCTGCAGCGCGGCGGTATATTTGAACGTGTGCCCCGGCACGACGCGATCGTCGGTATCGGCAGTGGTCGCCAGAATCGCCGGATAGGTCTTGCCCGATGCGACATTGTGATAGGGCGAATAGGCGCGCAGGATCTTCCAGTCCGCTTCCTTCGACGGATAGCCATAATCGTCGACCCAATAACGCCCCGCGGTCCAGCGATCGAAACGGAGCATGTCCATCACCCCGACGGCGGGCAGCGCGGCGGCGAACAGGTCGGGACGCTGGTTGACCACCGCACCGACGAGCAGGCCGCCATTGGAGCCGCCCTGGATCGCCAGCCCATCCTTTTTCGTGATCCCCTGTTCGATCAGATATTCGCCCGCCGCGATGAAATCGTCGAACACATTCTGTTTGTTGGCGAGGCGACCGGCATCATGCCACGCCTTGCCATATTCACCGCCGCCGCGAATGTTGGCGAGGACGAATACCCCGCCCTGCTCCATCCAGGCGAGCCGCGCGGCGGAAAAGGCGGGGCCATAGGGGACGTTGAACCCGCCATAACCCCATAGCAATGTCGGCGCGGGGCCAGTCACATCCTTGCGCCGGACGATGAACATCGGCACCTTCGTTCCGTCCTTCGAGGCATAAAAGCGCTGTTCGACGGCGTAGTTCGCGGGATCGAACGCGACCTTTGGCTGTGCCCAGGGCGTCGCCTTCCCGCTGGTCACATCATAGCGATAGACGGTGGTCGGCATGTTGAAGCTGGTGAAGGCGAAGAATGCCTCGGGCTTTGCCGGATCGCCGCTGAACCCGGCGATGCTGCCGATGCCGGGCGTATCGAGCTTGCCGAGCGGCTTGCCGTCGAGCGAATAGCGGCGCATTTCGTCCTTGGCATCGACCAGATAGCTCAGGAACAGCTGTCCACCGACGATCCCCGCCCCGTCCAGCGTCGCCGCATCCTCGCCGACCAGATCGGTCGCGGTGGGCATTTGTGCGGCGACGTCCATCGTCACCAGTTTGAGCCTGGGCGCACCCTTGTTGGTCGTCCAGAAAAAGCGGGTGCCGACATTGCCGGCCAGGCTCCAGCTATGTTCAAGCCCCTTGATGATCGTGCGCGGCGTCCAGTCGGTGGAGGTGAGGTCGACCAGCGTGATCTCGTAGCGGTCGTCGGTCCCCTCGGTGGTGGTGACGACCAGCCAGCCGCCATCCTCCGTCACCTGGGCGAAATGGCCGCGCTTGGGGGTTTCGGGCGTTGCATAGACCAGCCGGTCGGCGCTTTGTGGCGTGCCGATCCTGTGGAAATAGACCGCCTGATTCTCGTTCAGCGCCTGAAACGCCTGCCCCTCCGCCGGTTCGGGGAAGCGGCTGTAGAAGAAGCCCGAGCCGTCCGGCAGCCAGGAGACGTCGGAGAAAC
>CADEEK010000146.1 GCA_902826325.1 uncultured Sphingomonadales bacterium | reverse complement strand
GATCAGCTTGGACGTCAGGATCGCCGCGCCCAGGTCGAACCGGATCTTCGATCCCGACAGCGACACGCCGACCGATCCGTCGACCTCGTCCAGCAACTTGCGCAGTTCGGCGACGCATTTGCGCGGCACGATCACGTCGGGCATCGCCTCGGCGCCTTCGGGACGTGCCACGGTGACGCGGGCAAGCCGGTGGCCATCGGTTGCCGCCGCCTTCAACACCGGCGTCGCCTCGTCGCTGACATGCAGGAAGATGCCGTTCAGATAATAGCGCGTTTCCTCGGTCGAAATCGCAAAGCGGGTCTTGTCGATGATCTGCTTCAGCGTCTCGGCGGCGAGTTCGAACACCGTCGGCAATTCGCCCTCGGCAATCACCGGGAAATCGTCGCGCGGCAGCGTGCCGAGCTCGAACTTGGCGCGCCCCGCATTGACCTTGATCTTGCCTTCCGCCGCGGCGAGTTCGACCTGCGCCCCTTCGGGCAGCTTGCGGACGATGTCGAACAGCGTGTGGGCGGGCACGGTCGTCGCGCCGGCCTGGTCGACCGCCGCCGGCACCGTCTCGTCGATCTGCAGGTCGAGATCGGTCGCCATCAGCCGCAGCGACCCCTCGGCCGATGCCTCGATCAGCACGTTGGACAGGATGGGGATGGTATTGCGCCGCTCAACCACCGACTGAACGTGGCTGAGTCCCCTTAACAGCGTGGCGCGTTCGATCGTCGCTTTCATGTGTAGTTCCAAACCCCCGGGCGGCCGCCCCATCCGAACGGCGGGTGGAATGCCGTTGGAAAGTTCGCAATATCCTTAACGGGAAAAAGAAGCGGGGCAAGCCGCCGATCCGCCCCGAATCACCCAAATTGTGGAGGAATCGGACCCGATCGCCCACCATGCGCCGTCCGCGCCGCGGCTGGCCGCGAATGTCGTGCATCGAATCCGTTGCTTTTCCGGTCGCGCTCGCCCTAGCAGGGGGTAATGGCACGCAAGGGACGCGACTTCATCGCCCGGCACGGCGAAACGGTGTTCAACGCCGCGCGCCGCCTGCAGGGCGACGTGCCGCATACCCCGCTGACCCGCGCCGGATTCGCCCAGGCCGACGAAATGGGGGAGGCGCTGCGCCACCAGCTCGGCGCGCGCCCCGCGCTCACGTTATGGGCATCGAACACCGGACGCGCGCTGCAGACGCTGGCGGTGATCGCCGAACATCTCGAACTCGACTGGCATGGCGCGCGGGTCGATGCGCGGCTGGTGGAGATCGGCATGGGCAGCTGGGGCGGGCGCTATTATGCCGATGTCATCGACCAGGTCGGACCGGTAATCGACCAGAGCGGCCTGCTGCGCCCCGCGCCGGATGGCGAGGATTATGCCCGGATCGCGGCGCGCGTCGGCGGCTGGCTGGCCGATACCGACGACGATGACGGCGACCGGCTGGTCATCATGCACGGCATTTCCAGCCGCGTGCTGCGCGGGGTGATGACCGGACAGGATGTCCATCCCGAATTCGGCACCCCGATCGCGGCGGGCCTGCCGCAGGGATCGGTGGTGCGGATCGAGCGTGGCGTCGAAACGATCGTCTATCTTGGCAGCGGATACGCCCCGGCATGATCGCGGCGCTGTTGATGCTCGCCGCCGCGTTGCAGGGCCAGGGCCAGGGGCAAGGGCAGGGGCCGGACCAAGGCCAGGGCCAGGGCCGCGAATCGCTCGGCATCTTCGATGGCTGGGGCGCGTTTCGCGACGCGGCGCCGGTCCGCTGCTATGCGATCAGCCGCCCTGCGCAGGGCGCCCGCAACGGCGCCTTTGCCAGCATCGCCAACTGGCCGCGCGTCGGCGCGCGCAACCAGCTGCATATCCGGTTCAGCCGCGACCGCGATCCGCGCGCCAAGGTGACGCTGGCGGTGGGCGAACGGCGGTTCGAACTGCTGGCCGGACCGCGCGACGCCTGGGCACCCGATCCGCGCACCGATCTGGCGATCGTCGCCGCGCTCCGCTCGAGCCGCAGCATGACCGTCGAAACGCTGGCGACCGGCGGGCGTCCCTTTGTCGATGTCTATCAGCTGAAGGGCGCGGCGACCGCGATCGACGCCGCCGCCATGGGCTGCGCCCGACGATAAAAACCGGCCCGATCACGCCGGGCCGGTTTCCTGCCTCGCGATTATTGCGAGGGGGTTGCCGCCGTCGCCGGCGCCGCCGGGGTGGTGGGCGCTACCGCAGCCTTTTGCTGCGCAACGATCGCGGCCTGGATCTTCTGCTTGAGCGCCGGATCGGTGTCCGACGCGCTGGCGATTTCGTTGAATCGCGCGGGCTGCAGCCCGTTGCCGATCACTGCGGCGGCCAGCCGCTGGCCCTTGTCCGCCGGGGCGATGGTCGTGTCCTTCTGCACCTTGTCGGCGGCCAGCGCGGCCTTGGCGAACATGGTGACTTCGGCGTCGGTGATCGGCGCCGGTGCCTGGGCCGGCGCCTGGGCGGTCGTCTGTGCCTGGCCGGTTGTGGTTGTTTCGGCAGTCTGCGCCGCGACTGGGGCGGCGATAAGGGCGCTGGCGATCAGCGCCGCACGGGTCAAATTGAAAGATTTCAAAACGCTACTCCGACAGTTGGTCTCGCGCACAGGGTTTCAGGCCGATCGCGCGACCGCAACCAAAGCGCGGCGGGCCGTGGCCTGACCGGGACGGGGCGGGGAGTGGAAATGCAGGCGATTTGGCGCTATAGGCGCGCGATGCAGACAGTTTCGGCGCCGCCCATGCCCATTCCGGGGCACATCGACCCCGTGCCCGTGGCGCGCACGTTCAAGCCGCGCGCCGATGGCCGCATCGACCTTCTCGGCCTGTCGAAGGCCGATCTGCGCATGGCGCTCGAAACCGCGCAGCTCGAACCCAAACAGGCGAAATTGCGCGCGAAACAGCTGTGGCACTGGATCTATAATCGCGGCGTCACCGATTTCGCGCTGATGACCGATATTTCCAAGGCGATGCAGCCCTGGCTGGCACAGCGCTTCACCATTTCACGCCCGCAGGTGATCGAGGCGCAGGTATCGACCGACGGCACGCGCAAATGGCTGCTGCGCTCCGACGACGCGCAGGATTACGAGATGGTGTTCATTCCCGACGCCGATCGGGGGACGCTGTGCGTATCGAGCCAGGTCGGCTGCACGCTCAATTGCCGTTTCTGCCACACCGGCACGATGCGCCTCGTCCGCAACCTGGAGCCGGCGGAAATCGTCGGACAGGTGATGCTGGCGCGCGATGCGCTGGACGAATGGCCGTCCCAGCCGGAAGGACGAATGCTCACCAACATCGTGATGATGGGGATGGGCGAACCGCTCTATAACTTCGACAATGTCCGCGACGCGCTGCGCATCGTCATGGACGGCGACGGCCTCGCGCTCAGCAAGCGGCGCATCACCCTGTCGACCAGCGGCGTGGTGCCGATGATGGCGCGCGCGGGCGAGGAAATCGGCGTCAACCTCGCCGTCTCGCTCCATGCCGTGACCAAGGAAGTGCGTGACGAGATCGTGCCGCTCAACCGCAAATACGGGCTTGAGGACCTGCTTCAGGCCTGCGCCGATTATCCCGGCGCCAACAATGCGCGGCGCATCACCTTCGAATATGTGATGCTCAGGGACAAGAATGATAGCGACGCCGACGCGCGCGAGCTGGTGCGGCTCATCAAGAAATACAAGCTGCCCGCCAAGGTCAATCTGATCCCGTTCAACCCCTGGCCCGGCGCGCCTTACGAATGTTCGACGCCCGATCGCATCCGCGCCTTTCAGGAAATCGTGTTCGGCGCGGGCATTTCCGCGCCCGCGCGAACCCCGCGCGGGCGCGATATCGACGCGGCGTGCGGCCAGCTGAAAACCGCGTCGGAACGCAAGTCGCGCGCCGAACTCGACCGGCTGGCCGAGGAAAAACAGGCCGCGCTGGGTTGACCCCGGCGGCGGTTGCGCCAACAGCCGCCGCGATATGTTCGCCGATCCCGCCACGCTGCTGCTCGCCATTGCTGCCGGATTTGTCGGCGGGGCGATGAACGGGCTGGCGGGCGGGGGCACGTTCGCGACGCTGCCCGCGCTGATCGCGATGGGGCTGCCCGCCAATATCGCCAATGCCACCTCCAACCTCGCCTTGCTGCCCGGGGCGGCGGCGAGCGCCTGGGGGTTTCGCCGCGAACTGGCGCCGGTGGCGGGGCTGTCGGTGCTGGTGCTGGCGGCGATCACCTTTGTCGGCGGGCTGGGCGGCAGCCTGCTGCTGGTCTGGACGCCGACCGATACGTTCGACGTGCTGATCCCCTGGCTGTTGCTGTTCGCGCTGGTCGTCATGCTGTGCGGCAAGCGTGCGGCGGACTGGCTCCACGCGCGCGTCACGATCGGGCGACCGACGCTGGTGACGGCGCAGTCGATCCTGGGGATCTATGGCGGCTATTTCGGCGGCGGCGTCGGGCTGATCACCACCGCGCTCTATGGCCTGCTTGCCAATATGCACCCGCGCGAACTGTTCGCGATCCGCACGCTGATGCTGTGCATCGCCAACTTTGCCGCGGCCTTCGTGTTCATCGGTTTCGCCATGGTCGACTGGCGTGCGTGCGTGCCGATGCTGGCGGGATCGATCCTTGGCGGCTGGGCGGGGGTCGGGATCGGCAAGCGGCTGTCAGCGGGACAGGTGCGGGTGTGGACGCTGCTCGTCACCTGCGGCACGACCATCACCTTTTTCGTGCGCGCCTATCGCTGAATGTTCAGGCGGCCGCCCCGCGGTGGTGGCGGCGTGGGTGCGAGGCTTCCCACCAGTCGCCGATCGCGTCGATCATCGGCATCAGTTCGGCGCCCGATGCGCTCAGGCGATAGTCGACCCTGAGCGGAAAACCCGCATGGGCGGTCCGCTCGACCAGTCCCGCGTCCGCCAGTTTGCGCAGTTCCAATGTCAGGATGCGGTGCGAAATCGTCGGATTGTCGCGCTGCAACTCGCTGAACCGCTTGGGCCGGTCCTGCAGATAATAGAGCAACAGCGTCGCCCACCGGCCGCTCAGCACGCGCATCGCATCCTCGATCGGGCAGCTCGACACCAATTCCTGCATGCGGCTTCGTCCCAGTCACATTTTTGTGCGTAATTTACTTGGGCGCCCGCGCCCCTAAATGCCAGTCCAGCCGCGCGGTGATCCCATGAAGATCACGGAGAATATCATGCAACCGACCCTGCTTTACGGCTTCCCGATGGGAAGCTCGATGGGCCTTGTCGCCGCGCTGGAATGGCTCGGCCAACCCTATCGCCTGTCGCGCGTCGACATGTTCGCCGATATGGGTTCGCCTGCCTATCTCGCGCTCAACCCGCGTGGCGAAACGCCCGTGCTGATCGCCGGTGACGGGCATGTGCTGACCGAAACGATGGCGATCGCGCTGTGGATCGAGGCGCGCGACCACGAACGGCGCGTCAGCTTTGCGCCCGGCACGAACGAGGTGGATCGGCTGCACCAGATGATCGCGTTCATCAACACCGGCTTCACGGGCGCCTTCACCCCCTATTGGGTGGCGATGGAACTGAAGTCGCCCGATCCCGACTATGCCGCGGCATTGCGCCGGATGGGCCATGAAGCGGTCAACCGGCGGCATGCGCAGATGGAGGCGATGATCGGCGACTCGCCCTATCTGCTCGGCGACCGGCCGACGCTGGCGGATGGGGTGTTCATCGGGGTGGCGCGCTGGGCGGCATTTCACGCGGCGGTGGATCGGCGGGCATATCCCCGGACGCACGCGCTGATCGACCGGCTGCGCGCCGACCCCGCGGTCGCCTATGGCCAGGCGATCGAGGATGAGGCGACCCCGGCGGGCAGCGGCGCGTGCCTGGGCCAGGTGCCGCTCGCCGATCTTTTGCGCGAACATCCATGACGCCTTGCCGCTGGCGCTCGCGGGGCGTCGGCGGCATAAGGCCAGGGTGGCCGACCGACCGATCCTATATCGCCATGCGGTGACAACGCGCATCTGGCACTGGCTGACGGCGATCAGCTTCCTCGTGCTCGGGCTCTCGGGTCTCAACATCACCTTCGGCAAGTACCTGCTGCTGCC
>CADEEK010000145.1 GCA_902826325.1 uncultured Sphingomonadales bacterium | reverse complement strand
GGCGCTTCGAATTCCGGGCGGGTGGGGTGATCGGGAATGTCGCGCCCGTCATAATGATCGCCGTTCGACACGATCGGATAGCCGTAATTGCGCCCGGGCAGGACCAGATTGACCTCATCCCCGCCCTTTGGCCCCATTTCCTGTTCCCACAGATTACCCGCCTTGTCGAACGCGATGCCGAGCAGGTTGCGATGGCCATAGGACCAGATGGCGGGATGAAAGCCCCTGGCCGTCAGGCCCGGATCGCCCGCGGGCTTGCCGTCGAGCGTCAGGCGCAGCACCTTGCCCAGCGTCGATTTGGGGTCCTGGGCCGGATCGAATTTCTGGCGCTCGCCATTGGTGAAGAACAGGTGCCTGCCGTCCGGGGCGAAGGCGATCCGCCCCGAATAATGGCCGCTGCCTTCGACAAAGGGGGTCGCGCGGAACAGCGTTTCGACCTGTTGCAGCGACGGCGCGTCGCCATCGTCCAGCCGCCCGCGCGCCAGCACGACGCCCTTGCCGCCATCGCCCGCCGCCGAATAGCTGAAATAGACGAGGCGGCTGGTCGCGAAATCGGGCGCCAGCACGACATCCTTCAGCGCGCCCTGGCCGATACTGTCCACTGCGGGCATGCCCGACACCGGCCTGCTGGTCTGGCCGTCGGAGGAGACGAGCAGCATGACGCCCGCCTTTTGCGTGACCAGCATCCGCCCGTCGGGCAGGAAGGTCATCGCCCACGGCGCATCGAACTGCGCGACCGGGGTAACGGTGAACGGCGCATCCGCGGCGCTTGCCGCCGGCTGCTGGCCATTGCCCGGCTCCGCGCCCGAACAGGCGATCAGGACAAGGGCGGTCAGGGCAATCGGCATCGGGCGCATTCGATCCTCCGGCTGGCGGGACAACGGGATTTGTGCCGGTGCAACGATCCGGCGGGCGCGATGTTGCACGATGGCCGGTCGGCGGCAACGCGCATTTACGCCATCGCAACCCGCCATCGCTATCCGATGTCGCCAGATGCTCGGACAGGCGATGACCCGAACTTGGCACCCGCCGGTAAAGTCGGCGCTGCTCCTCCTCTATCTGATCGCCGATGGCGGCAATGTCGCCGGTCGGGCGGTCTCGCTCGGCCTGTCGGCTTCGCTCGGCGCCTATCTTGGCCTTTACGCGCTGATCGCCGCGACGCTGTGGGCGGCATCGCGACTGGGCTGCGCATGGCTGCGCTGGGGCATCGCGGTGACGCTGTTCGTCGGGGCCGCGTTCCTGAACGCGAGCGAGCGGGTGCTGGCCGACCATCTGACCTATGACGGGTTCCTGAACCTGGCGGGATCGGCCGGGTTCGCGGGCGATGCCTTCGCCGAACATGGTGGACGGATCGCAGTCGCGGTCGCGCTGGCGGTGCCATTGCTGTGCGCCATCGGCCTGTCGCGGCGCGTGCGACCAGTGCTGGCGCGGCGCTGGGCGGTGGCGCCGGTCGCGACGCTGGCGGCACTGACCCTCATCCTGTTCCTGCGCGGCGGCGATGGCGCCCGCGGCCTGCCCGGGGCGTTCACGCCGATCGCCTATCTCGCGCTGGCGACCGGCGAAGCGGCGGCCAGCGACGATCGGCGGCGCCCGGTGACGATGCGCGCGGCGGCGGTCGCGGGCGATGGCGACGTTGTGCTGATCGTCGATGAAAGCGTTTCGGCCCGCTATCTCGATTTCGTCGATCCCGCCGGGGTGCGCACCGGGCTGTTGACCCCGCCCCCCCGCATTGCAGTGCATAATTTCGGCATCGCCGCATCGATCACCAACTGCTCGCTCGGCACCAACCTGACGCTGCGCCATGGCGGCACACGCGCGGATTATATGGCGCGCAACGCGACCGGTCCGGCGATCTGGGACTATGCGGCGCGCGCCGGGTTCCACCCGGTCTATATCGATGCGCAGCGCAGCGGCGGCAGGCTGCACAACGGCATGGATGCCGCCGAACGGGCGCGAATCGGCAGCTTCATCCAGTTCGACGATGTCGATGTCGAGGAACGCGACGCAGCCGCCGCCCGCCGCCTCGTCCGCCTGCTCGCCAATGGCCGGCGCGAATTCATCCTGGTCAACAAGGTCGGCGCGCATTTTCCGGTGCACGACAAATATCCCGACAGCCACGCCGTCTATGCCCCCGCGCTTGCCCGTGGCCGCTTCCTCGGCGTTGCCGACACCGCCGATCGCGACGGTTTCGACGGCAGCGGGACGCAGTGGCAGCGTTATCGCAACGCCTATCGCAACGCGCTGTTGTGGAAGGTCGGTCACTTCTTCGACCTGCTGCTCGCCCCCGGCACGCTGCACGGCGCGACGATCCTCTACACCGCCGACCATGGCCAGGATCTCAACGAACGCGGCAATTCGGGCGTCCATACCCATTGCAGCAGCCATCCGGTGCCGGAGGAAGGCGCGGTGCCGCTCGCGGTCCTGACCGATGCGCCGCGCGGCGAGGCATGGCGGGCGGCGGCGCGGCGCAATCGCGACCGGGCGAGCCATTATCAGCTGTTCCCGACGCTGCTCGGCCTGATGGGCTATCCGGCGGGGGCGGTTCGCGCCGAATATGGCGCCTCGCTGCACGACGGGCTGGTCGACCAACTGCGCTTCAACACGCGCTTCCATGCGCGGCTCGGCCGCCAGCCGGTGTGGCAGCGGATCGAGGTCGATCGGATGGCGGGGCCGCCCCCCGGCGACAGCGCCACCGCGCTCGCCGCGCGCTGATCGGAACCGCTTGCCGCCGCCCGAATATGGGCGTATAGCGACCGCGTTCTCGACATTGGCAACTTGGCGAGGTCGGCCCCGACGGGGTCCGGCGGCGACGGGTTTTATCTGGAGTAAATGCGTGGCGGATATCGCCGGACTGACCGCCCTGATCGAGCCCGAAGCCAATGCGCTCGGGCTGGCGCTGGTGCGCGTCAAGATGTTCGGCGGGCAAAGCGATCCGACGCTGCAGGTGATGGCCGAACGCCCCGATACGCGCCAGCTGACGATCGAGGATTGCGCCGATCTGTCGCGCCGGATTTCGGAGCGGCTGGACGAGCTGGAAGCGGCGGGCCGCGATCCGATCGACCATGCCTATCGCCTGGAAGTCAGCTCGCCCGGCATCGACCGGCCGCTGACCCGCCTCGCCGATTTCGCCGACTGGCAGGGGCATGAGGCGCGCATCACGCTCGCCGAAAAAATCGACGGGCGCAAACAATATAAGGGCGATCTGGCCGGGATCGACGGCGGCGTCATCACCATCATCGATGCCCAGGGCACCACCCACAGCATCGCGTTCGACCGGGTCGAGGATGCCAAGCTGCTGATGACCGACCGGCTGATCGCCGCCACCCAGCCGCTTTCGACCGAAGGCGCCGACAAGATTATCGAAGAAGAGGTTTGAAGATGGCCACTGCAGGAACATCGGGCGTTACCGCCAACCGCGCCGAGCTGATCGCGATCGCCAATGCCGTCGCCAGCGAGAAGATGATCGACAAGGCGATCGTCATCGAGGCGATGGAAGACGCGATCCAGCGGGCCGCCCGCGCGCGTTATGGCGCGGAGAACGACATTCGCGCGAAGCTTGATCCCAATACCGGCGACCTGCGCCTGTGGCGCGTGGTCGAGGTGGTCGAGGCGGTCGACGATTTCTTCAAGCAGGTGAACCTCAAGGAAGCGCAGAAGCTGCAGGCCGGCGCCGCCATCGGCGACTTCATCGTCGATCCGCTGCCCCCGATCGAATTCGGCCGCATCGCGGCACAGGCGGCCAAGCAGGTCATCTTCCAGAAGGTCCGCGACGCCGAGCGCGAACGCCAGTTCGAAGAGTTCAAGGACCGCCAGGGCGAGATCATCACCGGCGTCGTCAAGCGCGTCGAATTCGGCCATGTCGTCGTCGACCTCGGCCGTGCCGAAGGCGTCATCCGCCGCGATGCGCAGATCCCGCGCGAGGTGGTGCGCGTCGGCGATCGCGTGCGCAGCCTGATCCTGAAGGTCGTGCGCGAGACGCGCGGGCCGCAGATCTTCCTCAGCCGCGCGCATCCCGACTTCATGAAGAAGCTGTTCGCGCAGGAAGTGCCCGAAATCTATGACGGCATCATCGAGATCAAGGCGGCGGCGCGCGATCCGGGCAGCCGCGCCAAGATCGGCGTCATCAGCCATGATTCGAGCATCGACCCGGTCGGCGCCTGCGTCGGCATGAAGGGCAGCCGCGTCCAGGCCGTCGTGCAGGAGATGCAGGGCGAAAAGATCGACATCATCCCGTGGAGCGAGGACACCGCGACCTTCGTCGTCAACGCGCTGCAGCCCGCCAATGTCGCGCGCGTGGTGATCGACGAGGAAGAGGACCGGATCGAAGTCGTCGTCCCCGACGATCAGCTGTCCCTCGCCATCGGTCGCCGCGGCCAGAATGTCCGCCTCGCCAGCCAGTTGACCGGCAAGGCGATCGACATCCTGACCGAAACCGATTCGAGCGAGAAGCGCCAGCAGGAGTTCGTCCAGAACAGCGAGATGTTCCAGAACGAACTGGACGTCGACGAGACGCTGGCGCAGCTGCTGGTCGCCGAAGGGTTCAGCACGCTCGAGGAAGTCGCCTATGTCGAGCTGGACGAGATCGCGAGCATCGAAGGGTTTGACGAGGATCTGGGCCAGGAGCTGCAGAACCGCGCGACCGAGGCGCTGGAACGCCGCGAGGAAGCCAATCGCGAAGCCCGCCGCGCGCTGGGCGTCGAGGACGATCTGGCGACCATGCCCTATATGACCGAAGCGATGCTGGTCACGCTGGGCAAGGCCGGGATCAAGACGCTCGACGACCTGGCCGACCTCGCCACCGACGAGCTGATCGCCAAGAAGCGCCCCGAACCGCGCCGCCGTGGCGACGGCCCCGCCGCGCCGGTCCGCGAACAGGACAAGGGCGGCGTGCTCGGCGAATATGGCCTGTCGGAAGAACAGGGCAACGAGATCATCATGGCCGCCCGCGCGCACTGGTTCGAAGACGAGCCGGCAGCCGCCGATTCTGCGGCTGACACCAACGAGGAGGACGCTGTTGCGGACTCCGGACAATGAGACGCCCGACGATCTGATCGATCGCGACACCGGTTCGGACGGCCCCGGCAAAAAGGGCGCCGTCCGCACCTGTATCCTCTCGCGTGCGGAGGCGCCGCGCGACGGGCTGATCCGGCTCGTCCTGTCGCCCGATGGCGTGGTGCTGCCCGATGTGCGTGCCAAGGCGCCGGGGCGCGGCGCATGGATCGGGGTCAATCGCGCCGAACTGGCGCAAAGCGGCAAGCAGCTGCGCGGCGCGCTGGCACGCGCGTTCAAAACCGGCGATCTGCGCATCCCCGACGATCTGGGTGCGCGCATCGCCGAACAGCTGCAACGCGCGCTGCTCGACCGGCTGGGCCTTGAGGCGCGATCGGGCAAGGTCGTGACCGGGGGTGAGCGGATCGAAACCGCCGCGCGGTCGGGCAGATTGCACCTGCTGCTGCACGCCGCCGATGCCGGTGGCGACGGCAAGCGCAAGCTCGATCAGGCATGGCGCGTCGGCAGCGATCGTGAGGGATCGGGCCTGACGGGCTTCACATTGCCGGTCGATCGCACCATATTGTCCTTGGCCCTTGGCCGCGAAAATGTGGTACATGTCGGCCTGACAGACGCCAAAGCAGCCGCTCGGGTAAGCGATACGCTTGCCCGCTGGTTGCATTTTATCGGACCCGATCTGGCCCCCGAACCTTGCGAAACCGGCTCGCAAGGCGCATCGGGCATTGGCGGCGTCCGGACGAACGATGAACGAACGGGAAAATAACTTGAGCGATACCGAAAACGAAAAGCCGAAACTGGGCATGCGCCAGCCGCTGGGGCTGAAGCGCACGGTCGAGACCGGCAAGGTGAAGCAGAGCTTCAGCCACGGACGCTCGAATACCGTCGTGGTCGAGGTGAAGCGTCGCCGCGTGCTCGGCCCGCAGGGCGCCGCTGCCCCCGAGGAAGCGGCCCCGCCGCCGCCCGCGCCCGTCGCCGCACCGCCCCCGCCGCCCGCGCCGGCGCGCGCCGCGCCCGCAGGCGAAACCGCGCAGGAGCGTCAGGCCCGGCTGCTGCGGGAGGCCGAGGAACAGCGCATGCACGC
>CADEEK010000144.1 GCA_902826325.1 uncultured Sphingomonadales bacterium | reverse complement strand
CCCACCCGGCCACCCATCGGCAGGATATTCTGGAATGGGTGGCCGGGTGGGGGAGTGGGCCGGTGCCGTAAACCAGCGGGCAAAGCCCGCCAAAGCAAACAAAGACGCCGCGGCCGGTGCCGTCCGGCCAAGCCGGGGCACCCGCTCAGCCCTGCTCCGCCGCAATCTCCAGCAACAGATCCTTGCGGCTGAGCTTGCCGATCATCGTCTTGGGCAGTTTTTCGCGGATGACCACCGCATCGACCCGTTCATGCTTGCCGATCTGGGGATTGAGCCAGTCGCGCAATTCCTCGCCGCTCGCCTGCGCACCATCGGCCAGCGCGACATAGGCGCGCGGGGTTTCGCCGCGATAGGCATCGGGCATGCCGACCACCAGCGCCTCCTTCACCGCCGGATGGCGATACAGCACGTCCTCGATATGTTTGGGGAACACCTTGAACCCGCCCACCGCGATCATGTCCTTCAGCCGGTCGACGATGCGGATGAAGCCGTCCGCGTCGATCTGCCCGACATCGCCCGTGCGCAGCCAGCGTTCGCCCGCCGCGTCGTGGCAGAAGCTGGCCGTATCGGCATCGGGGCGGTTCCAGTATCCGGCCATGATCTGCGGCCCGGACACGACGATTTCGCCCGGTTCCCCGTCGGGGGCGGGGCGCGATGCGTCCTCCTTGTCGACCAGCCGCACGCGGGTGCCGACGATCGGCTGGCCGATCGTGCCCGACTTGCCCTGCGCCTGATAGGGGTTGGCCGAAACCACGCCCGCGCTTTCCGACAGGCCATAGCCTTCGATCAGCCGCGCGCCGGTCGCCGCCTCGAACCTGGTCTTGAGCTCGGCGGGCAGGGGAGCGCCGCCCGAAATGCAATATTTGAGGCTGGACCAGTCGGTCGCCGCCATGCCGGGATGGTCGAGCAGCGCCTGGAACATCGTCGGCACGCCGGGCAGCGCGCTGGGCCGCGTGCGGGTGATCGCCGCCAGCGCCTGTGCCGCATCGAAGCGCGGCAGCATCACGATTTCCCCCCCGGTAATCACCGCGCGGTTGAGCACGCAGGTATTGGCGAAGACGTGAAAGAAGGGGAGGACCCCCAGCACCTTGTCGCGCCCGGTGCCAAGATCGGGGTCGAGCCGCGCCACCTGTCGCGCATTGGCGGTCAGATTCTGGTGCGTCAGCATCGCGCCCTTGGGCACCCCGGTCGTGCCGCCGGTATATTGGATCAGCGCCAGATGGGTTTGCGGGTCGATCGCCGTCGCCGGACAATCGCCGTCATTGGCGATCAGCCGGGAAAAGGCGGTGATACGCCGATCGTCGGGCCGGGGCGCGACCTCCTTGCCCTTGAACATCCGATAGAGCAGCGACTTGGCGGCGGGCAGCGCACCGGCCACCGATCCGACGACCAGCCGTTCCAGACCGCTCTGGTCGAGCACCCTGATCGCGGTGGGCAACAGCGCGGTGGCGCTGAGCGTGAACAACAGCCGCGTGCCCGAATCCTCGACCTGCGCCGCCAGTTCCTCGACCGAATAGAGCGGCGAGAAATTGACCACCGTCGCACCCAGCATCAGGATGCCGTAATAGGCCGCGACATAATGGGGGACGTTGGGCAGGAACAGCCCGATCCGGTCGCCCGGCCCATAGCCCATCGCGCGCAACCCGCAGGCGACACGCCGCGCCCCGTCGAGCGTTTCGGCATAGCTGTAGTGACGGCCCATGAAATCCAGGAACGGCGCATCGCCCACCCGCCGCGCCGTATCCTCGAACGCCGCCGCCATCGACAGCGGTGCAAAGGCCTGATCCCAGGGGCCGGGATGACGATAGGCGGTGCGCCAGACCTGTTCGGGATCGCTCATTGACAAGGGTGTAAGCAATGCCCGTTCGGGTGACAAGTCAGCGCAGCTTGATCCACGACAGCAGCTGTGCCGGATGCAGCGCGCGCGGCTTTTCCGACGGGCCATAGAACAGGGCGAGATCGACCAGGCCGAGGTTAAGCGCGGCCTCGATCCGGGGCATGGCGCGGTCGCTCAGCTCGACGCGGACATTGGCCACCGGGCCGTTGGTGACGGCCAGGGCGAGCAGCGCGCCGCCGCCGACCAACAATGCCAGTCTGCGCCTTTTCATGCTGTCCATCGCCGCCCTCCCTGAACGCGATCATTACGCATCCGCCGGGTGAACGGCAACTGAATGGCGATGGTGGTTTCAGGCCGCGAGCGGTGCCGCGCGGGCGCGATCGCGGCCCGCCGATTTGGCGGCGAATAGCGCGCTGTCGGCGTCGCGATACAGCGATTTCCAGTGCGTTTCATCGGCCAGCGGGCCAACCGCCGTGCCGATACTGGCGGTGACGCGCAGGTCGAACCGCATCCGCGTGGCGCGCAGCCGGGCGAGCAGCGCGGCGGCGTCGGTCGGCTGATCGACGGGCGACAGGATCGCGAACTCCTCCCCGCCCAGCCGCGCGACCAGCGCCCCGGTCGGCGCGATCGCGCGCAGCGTCCGCGCGACGGTGCGCAACACCTCGTCCCCGCCATCATGGCCCAGCGTTTCGTTGACCAGCTTGAAATGGTCGAGGTCGAGGATCAGCAGCTGTTGCGCCTCGTCCCGCCCGATCGCGCTGGCGAGGAACGCGCGGCGGTTGAGCAGGCCGGTCAGCGGGTCGGTATCGGCCAGACGCCGCGCGATCGCTTCGGCGGCCACCGCCTGATCGCGCTCCCGGCTGAGCAGGCGGATGCGATAGGCGATCGCGACCGAGGAGATCAGCGCCTCTGCCGCCATTGCGATCACCGTCGAATGGTCGAGCCAGAAATTCCACGGGATCAGGCGCAGATTGGCAAAGGCGCGCATCGTTGCGGTGACGATGGGCACCGCCCAGGCCAGCGCGAACAGCCACAGGAAGTTGGACCGGTGTTTCCATGCGCTCCACATGATCGCAAAGACGACGCTGAGCGTCACGAGGAAGGTCGCCGAATAGAGCGGGTCGAGCGTGCGGATCGCGACGGGGGCGAACGCCGCGAATGCCACCGCAATGCCGACCATCGCCGCCATCGCCGCAATCACCGCGATGCGCAGCCGCCGGCCGAACACATGATCCTCGAAAAAGGCGCGCGCAAAGCCGAGCGCGGCGGCGGCGGCGGAACCGAGCAGCAGATAGTTGAGCCGCAGCCGATCGTTGTTCGCAATGTCGGGCACGACCCAGGCCAGCACGCCCGAAGAGGTGAAGGCATAGCCGATGAGCAGCGCGACCATCACGCAATAGGAGAGCTGGAACCGGTGGCGCAGCGCCGCCCACAAAGCGAGGTTGTAGATCAGCAACGCGAAGGCGAGACCCGAAAAACTGGCATAGACCAGCGCCATGGTCAGGTTCGACTGTCGGCTGTCCTCGCCGGTCGCCAGTCGGGCGCCGAGCAGGATGCCGCGCACATTGGCGGCGCCCTCCACCTTCCACATCAGCCGCACGACCTTTGCCGCCGATCGCGGCAATTCATGTTCGACGATGGCGCCGAGCTGCAGACGCTTCGAAATCCCGGCATTGTCGTCGCTCAGGCTGGCGAGGCGGCCATCGGCATACAGCACATGCAGCGACAGACGATCCTGCCACACGCTCGCGATCCGCGCGGCGAGCGGCCGGCGGGAGCGGGAACGGACCCCGATATCCTGCGAGATCACCCAGAAATCCCCGGCGCCGAAGGCGGCTTGCGGCGTCGTGCAATCGAACCGGTCGGGGCGCCGGATCAGCGTTGCCGGATCATCGCCCGGACGGGCGGGCAGGATGCAGGTCCGCATCGGCGTGCCGACCACCCCGTCGCTGGCACGCGTTTCCGCTATCGCCGCCGGACTGGCGAACAGCGCCAGCAGCACGAGCAATATCGCCTGAAAAGGGTAACGGAGCCGCACGGTCATCGCGCCGGACGATAGGGCCGGGATACGAAGAACAGGTAAAGATAATACGGGCTTAGCCATGTCGGACGGCGTTGGGCATCCGGCCCGCGATCGCGCGTTCCAAACGCTGCAATGTCCGGGCGTGGGACAGGGCGCGGGCAAAACTGGTTAACGGCGATCGGGATCGGGGGTAGGGTGCGGATCGAGGAGACAGGTTATGGCGATCCGCTCAGGGATCTGGCTTGCCATGGCGATGGCGGCGGCACCCGCCGCAGCTTCGGGCGATTGGGATCGTGGGGAGCGGCAGCAAATCGTCGTGCCGTCGGCCGGGCTCGATCTGTCCAGCGAAGCGGGGATCGACATATTGGCGGCGCGGATCGACCGCGCGGTGCGTCGCATCTGCGCCCATGACCGGCGATGCCAGGACGAGGCTTGGGCGAGCACGCAGGGGCAGGTGGCGCGCGCGATCGAACGGGCGCGGACCTGGCGGCGGCTGGCCAGCGAACGCGCGGCGCAGCTGCGGGCGTGCCGGGATCGCTGCACCCGGCCCGCCGCCTGGTCTGCCCCGCCACCGCCCGCCACCACGGTCATCATCATTCGATAGGCACCAACGAAAAAGGGGCGCGACCGGCCGGTCGCGCCCCTTTTCACTGCCCGGGTCGAGGTCCTATTTGACCTTCGACGCCGCGACTTTCCTGCCGCCACCCTTTTTGGGCCGTTTGGGCGGGGCGGCGACGATCGCGAAAGTGAGCTCGCCGTCCTTCAGCTTCACCTCGACCTCGCCGCCATGGACCAGCTTGCCGAACAACAGCTCTTCGGCCAGCGGCTGCTTGATCTTTTCCTGGATCAACCGGCCCATCGGCCGCGCGCCATAGAGCCGGTCATAGCCGCGCTCGGTCAGCCACGTCTTCGCCGCCTCGTCCAGCTGGATATGCACGCCGCGGTCGGACAGCTGCAGTTCGAGCTGCAGGATGAACTTTTCCACCACCCGCTCGACCACCTTGGTCGGCAGATAATCGAACGGCACGATCGCATCCAGGCGATTGCGGAATTCGGGGGTGAACAGCTTCTTCACCGCCTCTTCCTGCACATCGTCGCGGCTCATCTCGCCGAAACCGATCGATTCCCTGGCCATGTCGGACGCGCCGGCATTGGTGGTCATGATCACGATCGTGTTGCGGAAATCGACCGTCTTGCCGTGATGATCGGTCAGCTTGCCGTTGTCCATCACCTGCAACAGGATGTTGAACAGCTGGGGATGCGCCTTTTCGATCTCGTCGAGCAACAGCACGCTGTGCGGATTCTGGTCGACCGCATCGGTCAGCAGCCCGCCCTGATCGTAACCGACATAGCCCGGGGGCGCGCCGATCAGGCGGCTGACCGAATGCGCCTCCATATATTCGGACATATCAAAGCGTTGCAGCGGGATGCCGAGAATTTCCGCCAACTGCCGCGCGACCTCGGTCTTGCCGACGCCGGTCGGGCCGCTGAACAGATAATTGCCGATCGGCTTGCTCGGATCGCGCAGGCCCGCGCGGCTCAATTTGATCGCCGACGACAGCACCTCGATCGCCTTGTCCTGCCCGAACACGACGCGCTTGAGGTCGGTCTCCAGGCTGGCGAGCACGCGGGTATCGTCCGCCGACACGGTTTTCGGCGGGATGCGCGCCATCGTCGCGATGACGGCCTCGATCTCCTTGGGCGTGATCGTTTTCTTGCGCCGCGACGGCGGCACCAGCATCTGCATCGCGCCAACCTCGTCGATCACGTCGATCGCCTTGTCGGGCAGCTTGCGGTCGTTGATGTAGCGCGCCGACAGCTCGACCGCCGATTTGATCGCGTCGGGCGTGTATTTGACGTTGTGATGGTCCTCGAACGCGCTGCGCAGGCCCGCCAGGATCTTGACCGTATCCTCGATCGTCGGTTCGTTGACGTCGATCTTCTGGAACCGGCGCAGCAGCGCGCGGTCCTTTTCGAAATGGTTGCGGAATTCCTTGTAGGTGGTCGAACCGATGCAACGGATCGACCCGCCCGACAAAGCGGGCTTGAGCAGGTTGGACGCATCCATCGCCCCGCCGCTGGTCGCGCCCGCGCCGATCACGGTATGGATTTCGTCGATGAACAGCACCGCATGAGGCAGTTTTTCGAGTTCGGCGACGACCTGCTTCAGCCGCTCCTCGAAATCGCCGCGATAGCGGGTGCCGGCGAGCAGCGCACCCATGTCGAGCGAATAGAT
>CADEEK010000143.1 GCA_902826325.1 uncultured Sphingomonadales bacterium | reverse complement strand
CTGATCCGCCCGGCGGTTGCGGCGGGCAGCTGGGTGCTGTGCGACCGCTATATCGATTCGACCCGCGCCTATCAGGGGGCACAGGACATTGACGATGCGGCGATCCTGGCGCTGCACGGTTTCGGATCAAAGGGGCTGTTGCCCGATCGCACGCTGGTGCTCGACATGCCGGACGGGGCGGGTCACGCCCGCTCGCTGGCGCGCGACGGCGGCGCGGCGGACCGGTTCGGCGCGCGCGGCGGCGACTTTCACCGCGCCGTCGCCGCACAGTTTCGCCGCATCGCCGCAGCCGAGCCGGAACGGGTGCGGCTGATCGATGCGTCGGGCAGCGTGGATGACGTCACGACGTCACTGATGGACGCAATCGCGGACCTGCTGCCATGACGTCAATCACCGGCAATGCCGCGGCACAGGCCGCGTTCCGCGCCGCGATGTCGGGCGGCCAGCTGCACCACGCCTGGCTGCTGGCAGGACCGGAGGGGGTGGGGAAGGCCCGGTTCGCCCGCGCCGCCGCCGCACGGCTGCTGGCCGAGGCCGCGGGCGAAACCGACCTGTCCGGCGATTTCGACCTGCCCGAACACAGCCCGACGCAACGGATGCTCGCCGCCGGATCGCACCCCGATTATCGCGACCTGCATCGCCTGCCCAAGGACCCGGACAAGCCCGATATCAACATCGCCCGGTCGATCAGGATCGAACAGGTCCGTGGCCTGATCCATCATTTCGCGACCAAGCCGACCATGTCGTCGCGGCGCGTCGTGGTGATCGATGCGATCGACGATGTCGAACGCCCCGGCGCCTCCAACGCGCTGCTCAAGAATCTGGAGGAGCCGCCCGCCGGCACCATCTTCCTGCTGGTCAGCCATTCGCCGGGGCGATTGCTGCCCACCATCCGCTCGCGCTGTCGCCTGTTGCGCTTCGATCGCCTGCGCGATGACGAGGTCGCCGCACTGCTGCGCGCGCAATTGCCTGAAGCGAGCGCGGCGGAGATCGACGCGCTGGTCCGCGCGAGCGACGGATCGCCGGGGCGCGCGATGGGCTTTGCGGGGCTGGACATGGCGTCGCTGGAGGGTGAAATCGCCGCCATCGCCACCAGCGGCGATCGCGACAATGCCATTCGCTCCCGCCTCGCCAGGACGCTCGGCGCCAAGGCGGCACAGCCGCGCTATGAGGCATTCCTGACCCGCGTGCCCACTTTCATCGCCGCCCAGGCACACGGGCGCGGCGGCCGCGCGCTGACCGACGCGCTCGACGCCTATGACGCCGCCGCACGGCTTGGTCCGCTCGCCATCGCCCAGTCGCTCGATGCGCAGGCAACGGTGTTCGAAATGGGCGGGATTTTGGCGCGGCTGGCGGCGCGCTGACGCTTCTATCGCGGCGCGCTTTGTTCTAGAGCGCCGACATGGCCGACCCCTATTATATCACCACCGCGATCCACTATCCCAATGGCAAGCCGCACATCGGCCACGCCTATGAAATGATCGCCGCCGACGCCATCGCGCGGTTCCAACGGCAGATGGGGCGCGATGTCCGCCTGCAGACCGGCACCGACGAACATGGGCTGAAGATTGCGCAGACGGCGCGCACCCGCGACATGACGCCGCGCCAGTTGGCCGATGAAATGTCGTCCTATTTCAGTCAAATGGCGGATGAACTTAATATTTCATATGATCGGTTCATCCGCACCGTCGATGCCGATCATTATGCCGCAAGCCAGGCGATCTGGCAGGCGATGGCGGCCAAGGGCGACCTGTATCTCGATCGTTATGAAGGCTGGTATTCGGTCCGCGACGAAGCCTTTTACGAGGAAAAGGAACTGACCGAGGGGGAAGGGGGCGTCAAGCTGTCGCCCCAGGGCACGCCGGTCGAATGGACGGCGGAGGAGACCTGGTTCTTCCGCCTGTCAAAATATCAGCAACCATTGCTAGAACTCTATGAAAAACAACCCGATTTTATCCGCCCCGATCGGTCGCGGAATGAGGTCGTGCGGTTCGTCGAGGGCGGGCTGGTCGACCTGTCCATCTCCCGCACCAGCTTCGACTGGGGCGTGCCCGTGCCCGATTCACCCGGCCATGTCATGTATGTGTGGGTCGATGCGCTGACCAATTACCTGACCGGCATCGGCTATCCGGCGATGGATGGCGATCTGGCGCGCTACTGGCCCGCCAACCTCCATCTGATCGGCAAGGATATCGTCCGTTTCCACGCGGTCTATTGGCCCGCCTTCCTGATGTCCGCCGGGGCCGACCTGCCCAGACAGGTGTTCGCGCACGGCTTCATCCTCAATCGGGGGGAGAAGATGTCGAAATCGACCGGCAATGTGGTCGATCCGCTCGAACTGGCGCGGCTCTATGGCGTCGATGCACTGCGCTATTTCCTGTTGCGGGAGGTTAATTTCGGCAATGACGGGAGTTTCAGCGACGAGGCGATCGTCACCCGCGCCAATGCCGATCTGGCGAACAGTTTCGGCAATCTGGCGCAACGCACGCTGGCGTTCATCGCCAAGAATCTCGACGGCGAGCTGCCGCATGCGGGCCGCGCCGACCCGGCGGATGCCGAACTGGAAGGCGCGGTCGGGGCGGAGATCCGCAACTTCCAGCGCTGTTTCGACGGCTTGGACCTGAGCGGTGGGCTGGAGGCGTGGATGCGCGCGGTGTTCGCCTGCAACCAATATATCGACGTTCAGGCGCCCTGGGCGCTGCGCAAGAGCGATCCCGAACGCATGCACGCCGTGCTCGGCACACTGGTCCGCGCGATCCATGACCTCGCCATTTGCATCTGGCCGGTGATCCCGGAATCGGCGGAGAAACTGCTGGCCCAGATCGACTGCAAGCCTGCGGATTCGCTGGGTCCGCAATGGTATGACGTCAAGGCGGCATCGCCCTTTCGCCTGGCACCGCCGACCGGCGTGTTTCCCCGGCTGGACCTTGCGGCATGAAGCTCGCCGACAGCCATTGCCACCTCGATTACAAGGGGCTGGGCGAGCGGCAGGCCGAGGTTCTCGGCCGCGCGCGCGACAGCGGCGTGGTGGCGATGCTCAACATCGCGACGCGCGAGCGCGAATGGGACACGATCGTCGGCACTGCCGAGCGTGAGCCCGATGTGTGGGCCACGGTCGGCATCCACCCGCATGAGGCGGACGAACATCCCCATATCGACACCGCCAAGCTGGTCGCCCGCGCCGCCCATCCGCGCGTCGTCGGCATCGGCGAAACCGGCCTCGATTATTATTACGACCATAGCGATCGCGCGCGGCAACAGGCGTCGTTTCGCGCGCATATCGCCGCATCGCGCGAAACCGGGCTGCCGCTGATCGTCCACACCCGCGATGCCGAGGCGGATACCGCCGCGATCCTGCGCGACGAAATGGGGAAGGGGGCCTATCCCGGCGTCATCCATTGTTTCACCGCCAGCGGCGATTTTGCCGACACGGCGCTGGACCTTGGCTTCTACATCTCGATTTCGGGCATTGTGACGTTCAAGAATGCCCGCGATCTGCAGGAAACCGCCGCGCGGCTGCCGATCGAACGGCTGTTGATCGAAACCGATGCGCCGTTCCTGGCCCCCGTGCCGCATCGGGGCAAGACCGGCGAACCGGCGTTCGTCGCCGACACCTGCCGGTTCCTGGCGCAGTTGCGCGGTGACGAACCCGACGAATTGGCCGAGGCGACCCGCGCCAATTTCCACCGGCTGTTCGCCAAGACGCTGGGTTGAGACTGGTGATCGCACAAAGGCACGAAGCCACGAAGAAAGCGGACTTTAAGGCGCGAAGCGCTTCGACACTGTTTCTCTTCTTCGTGCCTTTGTGGCTTTGTGCGACAAAAACCGCCCCATGCTGAAGGTCCGAATACTCGGCTCCGGCACCTCGTCCGGCGTGCCACGCATCGGCAATGACTGGGGCGCATGCGATCCCGCCGAACCGCGCAACCGCCGCACCCGCGCCTCGATCCTGGTCGAAAGCGCGACGACGCGTATTCTGGTCGACACCAGCCCCGACATGCGCGAACAATTGCTGGCCGCGGAGGTTGCCGATGTCGATGCCGTGATCTGGACGCACGACCATGCTGATCACACCCATGGCATCGACGATCTGCGTCAGTTGATGCACGCGCGCGGCCGCCCGGTGCGCGGCATTGCGCCGCCGGCGACCGCGGACGGGCTGAAATCCCGCTTCCGCTATGTGTTCGAGGGCGGCGGACCTTATCGCGCGACGGCGACGATCGAACCGCTGACTGACGGCATGACGATCGGCGACATCGCTGTGCGCACCGTCGATCAGCCGCATGGCGGGATCAGCTCGGCAGGATTGCGGTTCGAGTGCAAAGAAAAATCAATCGGTTACGCGACAGACTTTAATCAATTTACAGATAATATGCGGCAACTCTATGCCGGGTTGGATCTGTGGGTCGCCGATGCCCTGCGCCGGGAACCGCATCCGACGCATCCCCACCTTGCCCAGACGCTGCAATGGGCCCGCGAATGTGGCGTGCCGCGCACCGTGCTCATTCATATGGACAACAGCATGGACTATATGACCCTGCGGGACGAATTGCCCGCCGGGGTCGAACCCGGCCATGACGGCATGGAGATGGTGGTTTGAGCGAAGGACAGATGATCCAGCTGGTCGGCCTGATCGGCTTTCTGCTGTTGATCCTCGGTTCGCTCAGCGTCCGGCGATTGCGCGTCGGATTCCTGATCAAGACGGTGCTGGGCTGGGCGGCGATCGGCGCGGCGATCTGGGTCGCGGTGATCAACAAGGATGCGATCCTCGACCAGGTTCGGGCGATCGGCGCGCAAATCGGCGTGACCGAACCGGCCCAGGTCGCCCATGGTCAAACCGTGCGGATCCGCCTGTCGCCGGACGGGCATTTCTGGGCGCGTGCGACGATCAACGGCGTCGAACGCCGCATGCTGATCGACAGCGGCGCGACGGTCAGCGCGATCAGCGAGGATACCGCGCGCGCCGCCGACATCGCGTTCGAAAACGGCGCACCGGTGCGCGTGTCGACCGCCAATGGCGCGATCGATGCGCGGCGGGCGAACATCAACCGCGTCGATGTCGGGCCGCTGACGACCCAGGATCTGACGGTGTTCGTCGCATCCAGCTTCGGCGATCTCGATGTGCTGGGCATGAATTTCCTGACCCGCCTCAAATCCTGGCGGGTGGAAGGGAATGTCCTGATCCTCGAACCGCAGGCCGATGGTGATTTAACATAATGTATATTATCGGACTAACGGCATGACCGAGGCAGAACCGTCCCCCGACCACAGGACCGCCGAAATCGCCGCATCAGATCCATCACCCGATATCGAACGGCTGATGACGATCATGGCGCGGCTGCGCGATCCGGTGCACGGCTGCGAATGGGACACGATCCAGACATTCGCCACCATCGCGCCCTATACGATCGAGGAAGCCTATGAAGTCGCCGACGCGATCGCGCGCGACGACATGATGGACCTCAAGGACGAGCTTGGCGACCTGTTGCTCCAGGTGATCTTCCACAGCCGCATGGCCCAGGAATCCGGCGCCTTCGCGCTCGCCGATGTCGTCGCCGCGATCTGCGACAAGATGGAACGGCGCCACCCGCATATCTTCGGCACCGCGCAACAAGGCGGCCATCACCTGTGGGAACAAATCAAGTCCGAAGAGCGGGGACGAAAAGGGGCCAGCGGGGCACTGGACGGCGTGGCGATCGGCCTGCCTGCCCTGACCCGCGCCGAAAAGCTGCAGAAACGCGCCGCACGCACCGGCTTCGACTGGCCCGACCCCAGCGGCGCCCGTGCCAAGATCGACGAGGAGCTGGCCGAGGTCGAGACGGCGAAAGATACGGATCACCGTGCCGAGGAAATCGGCGACCTGTTGTTCGCGACGGTGAACTGGTCGCGCAAACTTGGAATCGACCCCGAAGCCGCGCTGCGCGCCGCCAATGCCAAGTTCGAAACGCGGTTCCGCGCGATGGAGGCGCAGGCGGGCGACGCCTTTCCCACGCTGACGCTCGCCCAGCAGGAAACGCTGTGACAACAGGTGAAATCGCGCCGATCGCCCTAATAGCGCGCCTGACTCAGCCCACGGCTTCATGCCGAGGCCGCCGACCCTTCTACCATCAGCAGCGACTGGCCCGCATATTGCGCGGATTCG
>CADEEK010000142.1:4676-6159 GCA_902826325.1 uncultured Sphingomonadales bacterium | reverse complement strand
GCCAAGGTGCCCGATGACGCGCGCCTGCCCGGTGGCATGGGGGTGCGGTTCGACTGGAAGCTGCTCGACGGCTTTGCCCATCCGCTGCCCTGGGCGCTGTCGGGCGGGCTGGACGTCGACAATGTCGCCGATGCGGTCGGCATTACCGGCGCGCGGCTGGTCGACATATCCTCGGGCGTCGAAACCGCGCCGGGGGTCAAGGATGTCGGCAGGATCACCGCGTTTCTGAAGGCTGTCGCCACGCTGTAGCCGTTGCGCGTTCGCACGGGCTTGGCGTGGGGCGTCGACGCGCCTAAGTGCGTCGCATCATGAACATGCCCAACTCCCTGCGTGCCCAGCCCGACGAACGCGGCCATTTCGGCCAGTTCGGTGGTCGTTACGTTGCCGAAACGCTGATGCCACTGATCCTCGACCTGGAGCGCGAATATCGCGCGGCCAAGGGCGATCCCGCGTTTCAGGCGCAATTCGACGATCTGATGAAACATTATGTCGGCCGCCCCTCGCCAATGTATTTCGCCGAGCGGCTGACCCGGCATTATGGAGGCGCCAAAATCTACTTCAAGCGCGAGGAACTCAATCACACCGGCGCGCACAAGATCAACAATTGCATCGGCCAGATCCTGCTCGCCATCCGCATGGGCAAGACGCGGATCATCGCGGAGACGGGTGCGGGCCAGCATGGCGTCGCGACCGCCACCGTCTGCGCGCGGTTCGGCCTGCCCTGCACCATCTTCATGGGCGCCAAGGATATCGAGCGGCAGCAGCCCAATGTGTTCCGCATGAAGCTGCTCGGCGCGGAGGTCCGCCCGGTGACGAGCGGGTCGCAGAGCCTGAAGGATGCGATGAACGAGGCGCTGCGCGATTGGGTCGCGACCGTCCACGACACCTTTTACATCATCGGCACGGCGGCGGGGCCGCACCCCTATCCCGAGCTGGTCCGCGATTTTCAGAGCGTGATCGGCACCGAAAGCCGCGCGCAGATGCTGGAGGCCGAAGGGCGGCTGCCCGACCTGTTGATCGCCGCGGTCGGCGGGGGCAGCAATGCGATCGGGCTGTTCCACCCGTTTCTGGACGATCCGGAAGTCGCGATGCTGGGCGTCGAGGCGGCGGGCCATGGCGTCGAGACCGGGCAGCATGCCGCCAGCCTGACCGGCGGGGTGCCGGGTATCCTGCATGGCAACAAGACCTATCTGTTGCAGGATGGCGACGGCCAGATCACCGAGGCGCATTCGATTTCGGCGGGGCTGGATTATCCCGGCATCGGGCCGGAGCATAGCTGGCTGCACGAAAGCGGGCGGGTCGAATATCTGCCGGTGACGGATATGCAGGCGCTGGAGGCGTTTCAGCTGTGCTGCAAGCTGGAAGGGATCATTCCCGCGCTGGAAAGCTCGCACGCGCTGGCAGCATTGGAGAGCAAGGCACGGGAAATGGGCGAGGACAAGATCATCCTCGTCAACGTCTCCGGCCGCGGCGACAAGGATAT
>CADEEK010000142.1:0-4576 GCA_902826325.1 uncultured Sphingomonadales bacterium | reverse complement strand
GTCTCGGTCGCCGGGATCACCGGCAAGCAACAGGCGGCGCAGGACAGTATCGAGGCCGCGGTGGCGAAGCTGAAGGCTGCGACCGACCTGCCCGTTGCTGTCGGCTTTGGCGTACGCACCCCCGAACAGGCCGCCGCCATCGCCCGCGTCGCCGATGGCGTCGTGGTCGGCTCCGCGATCATCGACCTGATCGAACAACACGGGCCGGATGCGCCCGATGCTGTTCGCGCCTATATCGAAAGCCTGAGCGCGGCGATTGCCGCCGCCCGAAAGGAAATTGCCGCATGAGCTGGATCAGCCGCGTCCGCAACGCCATCTCCCTCGTCATCCCCAACAAGGCGGAGACGCCCGACAATCTGTGGCACAAGTGCAAGGGGTGCGGACAGATGGTGTTCGCGCGCGAACTGGAAGAAAATCGCTTCGTCTGCCCGCTCTGCGATCATCACGAGCGGATCGGCGGCAGGGCGCGGTTCGAACAGCTGTTCGATCCCGGCTATACCGTGCTGTCGGCGCCCAGGGTAACGGAAGATCCGCTGAAGTTCCGCGACCAGAAACCCTATCCCGCGCGGATCAAGGCGGCACGGGCGGCGACGTCCGAACAGGACGCCTTCGTCAATGCGAGCGGCACGATCCTGGGCCACAAGGCGGTGATCGGCGTGCAGGACTTTGCGTTCATGGGCGGATCGATGGGCCAGGCGGTGGGCGAGGCATTCATCGCCGGGGTCGAAGCCGCGATCGCGGCGCGCGCGCCCTATATCGTGTTCACCGCCAGCGGCGGCGCGCGGATGCAGGAGGGCATTTTGTCCCTGATGCAGATGCCGCGCACCACCGTCGCCATTTCGATGCTGCACGATGCCGGCCTGCCCTATATCGTCGTGCTGACCGACCCGACATCGGGCGGCGTGATGGCCGCCTATGCCATGCTGGGCGATGTGCAGATCGCCGAGCCCAAGGCGACGCTCGCCTTTACCGGCCGCCGCGTGATCGAGAACACGATCCGCGAAAAGCTGCCCGACGATTTCCAGACCAGCGAATATTATCTCGACCACGGCCTGATCGACATGGTGGTGCATCGCAAGGATCTGCGCGAGAAATTGGGGCAGCTGATCGGCCTGTTGGTGGATGAGGACAGGGCGGCGGCTTAGGTTCTTCTAAAGCCCCTCCCCTTCAGGGGAGGGGTTGGGGTGGGGCAGACATGGCGAGCGAATCCGAATTAGCGAAATTCGCCCGAAATCTGCGTCGAGATCCGACCGAATGGGAAAAGCGTCTGTGGCGCCACCTCTCCAATCGACAACTCGGCGGTTACAAGTTCCGCAGGCAGTATAAATTCGCGCCTTACATCGCCGACTTCTTCTGTCCGGCAAAGGGGCTGGTGATCGAAATCGACGGCGATACCCATCACGCCGACCGCGACGAGGCCCCCGACATCTTCTTCCTCCGCTCCGGCTTCGCCACGCTGCGATTCGGCAACGCGGATGTCCATCGAAACATCGACGGTGTCCTGCAGACTATCCTTGCCAAGCTCGACGCGCTGCCCGATCGATGGCCCGGCGATGCCAGGACATCCCCACCCCAACCCCTCCCCTGAAGGGGAGGGGCTTTAGAGTGCCGCTATGCCTGACCACGCCACCTCCCTTGACCCCGCGGTTCAGCGTCAGCTCGATCGGTTGTGGGCGCTTGGCCCCGGGGCGGATGTGTTGGGGCTGGACCGGATCAGCCGGTTGCTCGAACGGCTGGGCGATCCGCAGCTGCGCCTGCCGCCGGTGCTGCATGTCGCGGGCACCAATGGCAAGGGGTCGACCTGTGCGTTTCTGCGCGCGGCGATCGAGGCGGCGGGGCTGGCCGTGCATGTCTATGCCAGCCCGCATCTGGTGCGGTTCAACGAACGGATTCGGCTGGCCGGATCGCTGATCGCCGACGATATGCTCGCCGCGCTGCTCGAAGAGGTGCTGGATGCGGGCGGCGATGTCGGGGCGAGCTTTTTCGAGGTGACGACCGCCGCCGCCTTTCTCGCCTTTGCCCGCACGCCCGCCGATGCGTGCGTGGTCGAGGTGGGGCTGGGCGGGCGGCTGGATGCGACCAATGTCGTCCCCGCCCCCGCCGCCTGCGCCATCGCGCAGCTTGGCATCGACCATCAGGCGTTTCTGGGCGACACCGCCGAGGCGATCGCGGCGGAGAAAGCGGGGATCGCCAAGGCCGGCGTGCCGCTCGTCACCATGGCCTATGCGCCGTCGGTGGCCGGGGTGGTCGCGCGGGTCGCCGCCGGGCGCGGGGCGCCGGTGTTCGCGCGGGGCGTGGCCTGGGACTTTGCGGTCGAGGGCGACCGGCTGGGCTATCGCGATGCGCGCGGGGTGGTCGATACGCCGTTGCCGGTGCTTGCCGGGCCGCACCAGCCCGCCAATCTGGCGCTGGCCATCGCGACGCTGCGCCATCAATCGGTGCTGGCCCTGCCCGACGGCGCGCTGGGCGCTGCCGCTCGGGGTGCGCGCTGGCCCGCGCGGATGCAGCGCCTGTCGCCGGGGCCGCTGGTTGATCGCTTGCCGCCGGGCAGCGAGATCTGGCTGGATGGCGGGCATAACGAAGCCGCCGCGCAATCGGTCAGCGCGGCGTTGGCGGCGGTTGCCGCCGGTCGCCCGGTCGACCTGATCCTGGGCATGTTGTCGAACAAGGATGCGCGCGGGTTGCTGGCGCCATTCGCCCCGCTGGCGCGATCGTTCACCGCGCTGCCGGTGCCCGGACATCCGCATCACGATCCGGCGGACTTGGCGCGGACGGCGCGGGCGCTGGGGATCGCGGTGACGGCGACGGCGCCCGATGTCGGGGCGGCGGTTGCGGCAGTGGCCGCGCGCGGTTCGGCGGCGCGGCTGGTGATGGTGATCGGATCGCTTTATCTGGCGGGCGATGTGCTGGCGGCGAATGGGGAACTGCCGGACTGACCCTTATTGCGATTGACTATTAATAGCAGATCGTCAGGATGGGGGCCAGTTATGGAGTCGCCCATGTCCCCCACCTCCCTTACCCTAGCCCTAGGCCACGCCCTGCCCCGCGCGCAGCCCCAATGTATCGGGGCGCGGCTGGTGCTGTTCGGGGTGCGCCAGATCGGATCGGGCGGGTTGCAGGATGCGTCGGCGGCGCATGCGTTCGTCACGGCGTTCGGCAAGGATTTTCGCCGCCCGTTGCTGTTGCTGCGCAATTTGATGGCCGACATGTCGGCGACGGCGGCGGGCCCGATCCCGATCGCGCCATGGTGCTGCACCCGCATCACTTCGGCGGAAGGCGCCTTGCTCGACCTGCTTGCCGCTGGCCCGACCGATCCGGCGCGGGCGCGGTTGTTGCTCGCCGACCTGCTCGGGTTGCGGAAGGTGGACGGCGTGCTTGCCAGCGCGACTGCGCTTGCCCAGGCGTTCGCCGATCTCGGCCTGCCGCTGGAACCCTAGCCCCTGGCCCCTAGCTCCCGGCCGCCGCGTCCTCGGTCCCGGCATTGCCGATCGACCGGTCGACCAGCCCGGTGCGGATCATCCACCAGAAGATGACAAGGCCGGGCAGTGCCAGCAGCGTCGTGAACAGATAATAGTCCACATAGCCCATCCCCTCGATCAACAGCCCCGCGGTCGTCCCCGACAGGAACCGGCCGAGAATGCTCGCCGCCGCCGACAACAAGGCGAATTGGGTCGCGGTGAAGCTCAAATTGCACAACGCGGAGAGATAGGCGACGACGCACACCCCGCCGACCCCGCTCGCGAAATTCTCGAAACCGATCGCCGCCGACATGCCCAGATTGGTCTTGCCGGTCGCGGCCAGCGCAGCAAAGCCCGCATTGGAGATCATCATCAGGAACAGGCTGAGCAGCACCGACCGTTTCATCCCGAGCTTCACATAGAGGATGCCGCCGACGAAAATGCCGAGCAGCAGCGCGATGAAGCCGACGAACACGTCGTAAAAGGCGATTTCGGTCTTGGTGAAGCCCAGATCGTTGAACAGCAGGCGCAGCGTCAGATTGGCGAGCGTGTCGCCCAGCTTGTGCACCAGCACGAACAGCAGCACGACCGCCCCGCCCTCTCGCCGGAAGAACTCGATCAGCGGCCCGACCTTGCCGCCATCGGCAGCGCCGTTGCCGTCCGATCGCATCGCCGCAATGCCGAGCAGCGCCGCCGCGCCGAGCAAAAGCAGGCCGATCGCGACCAGATCGTTCCACCCGCGCCACAGGCCCGCGCCGACGCCCGCCACGGCAACCAGCCCCAGCCAGGTCAGCGCGCTCGGCCTGCCCGCATCGCGCGCGCGCCGTGCGGTCAGGTCGAACAGCGGGAACAGATAGCCGACCAGCACCATGTTCGACAGGATATTGACCTCAAGCACTCCGTCGATCCAGCGCGCGGCAAGATAGAGCGGGGCAAAGGCGAGGATGAAGATCAGATAGGGCCGCTGCGCCATGCGTTCGGGCCATTCGCGACTGACCTTGCGTTCCGGTTCGCCGACGATCAGGCCCGCCAGGATCGCGGGGAGTGCGAAGATCGCGCAGACGGCATAGGCGACGCCCCAGCCCGCACCATCGGCAACATAGAGCGCAAGGCCGCCC
>CADEEK010000141.1 GCA_902826325.1 uncultured Sphingomonadales bacterium | reverse complement strand
AGCGACCCGGCCCCACCCTTGTCGATCTTTTCGGCAACCGATTGCAGCGAAGCGGCCATTTCGCGCAGATCCTGAATCAGCTGGCTGACTTCGGGCATGGTGCGCGTCGAAAATTCGTCGATGCCGACATCGGCCTTGCCCAGCGTGCGTTCGAGCGCGACCATCGACCGGTCGGCACTGGCAATCGCCTTGCGCAGATCCTTCATCGCCGGTCCCACATCCTGCGACAGCATCCTGTCGGTCGTGCTCGACAGATTGCCGATCTGTTCGGCGGCGAACCCGGCCTGTTTCACCGTGTTGCGCAATTCGGCGATCGCGGCGCGCATATCGGGCGCGCCCTTGGCCAGTTCGCCGGTCAGCCGGTTGGTGTTGGCAAGGATGCCCGAAATCGACGCCTGATTCTTGTCCGACAGCAATTCGGTCAGCCGTTCGGTCAGCGTCGACAGGCGTTCGAGCAGGCGCGGCGCCGACGACAACAGCGCGCCAAGCCCACCCTGTTTGGTCGGGATGATCGGCACGCCGAGCGGGCAGACGCTGCGCGGATTCTGTTCGGGGCACACGATCGGCGGCGCACCCTTGACCGCGCCGTCGAGCTGGATCTGGCTGACCCCGGTAAAGCCGACGCCCTGGATCGTCGCGGTCGTGCCCTGCAGCACCGGGACATCCTTGTTCACGCTGATCCGCACGCGCACCAGGCTGGGGTCGGGCGGATAGAGGGCGATGTCCTTCACCTGGCCCGCAGGTACGCCGGAAAAGGCGACGTTCGACCCCTTGTTCACGCCATCGACGGCCTGTTTGAAGAAAATGTCATATTCATTTTCGTTCGCCGTGTTGATTCGCGCGAGCCACACCGCGAACAGCGCCAGCACGGCCAGCAGGATCAGCACGACCGCGCCGACCAGCACATGATTTGACCGGGTTTCCATCTACGCCCTCATGCCCCATTTTCCTGCGCCGTCGCCCGTTCGACGCTGGCCACCGCGGCGCGTCCGCGCGGGCCGTTGAAATATTCCTGGATCCACGGATGATCCAGCGCGAGCAGTTCGTCGATCGTGCCGACCGCGATCACCCGCTTGTCGGCCAGCACCGCGACACGGTCGCAGATCGCATAGAGCGAGTCGAGATCGTGGGTGATGAGGAAAACCGTCAGCCCCAGCGTGCGCTGGAGCGAGCGGGTCAGATCGTCGAACGCCGCCGCCCCGATCGGATCGAGCCCCGCCGTCGGTTCGTCGAGGAACAGCAATTCGGGATCGAGCGCAAGGCTGCGCGCCAGCCCCGCGCGCTTCTTCATGCCGCCCGACAGTTCGGCGGGATATTTCGGCCCGGCATTGGGCGGCAGGCCGGTCATCACGACCTTGTAGGCGGCGATTTCGTCGAGCAGCGTCTGGTCGATCCCGGGATAGAATTCGCGCAGCGGCACCTGGACGTTTTCCGCCACGGTCAGCGTCGAAAACAGCGCCCCGCCCTGGAACAGCACGCCCCAGCGCTTGCGGATTTCGACCGCCTGTCGGTCGTCGGCGGCGAGCGCATCCTCGCCGAACACCTCGACCGTGCCGGTATCCGGCTGTTGCAGGCCGATGATCGACCGCATCAGCACCGACTTGCCGGTGCCCGACCCGCCGACCACGCCGATGATCTCCCCGCGCCGCACGTCAAGGTCGAGATTGTCGTGCACCACCTGTTCGCCGAACGTGTTGCGCAGGCCGCGCACGCGGATGATCGCATCGCCTTCAAGGGTCGGGGCGGTCATCAGTTCCACCCTATTTCGGTAAAGAACACCGCAAAAAAGGCGTCGAGCACGATGACCAGGAAAATCGCCTGCACCACCGCCGTGGTGGTGCGCATGCCGACCTGTTCGGCATCGCTTTCGACCTGCATCCCCTGATAGCATCCGGCCATGGCGATGATCGCGCCGAACACCGGCGCCTTGACCAGCCCGACCCACAGATCGGTCAACGGCACCACTTCGCGCAGCCGCTGGACAAAGGTGATCGGCGGAATGTCGAGCGCGATCCAGCACAGCAGCCCGCCGCCGATGATCGACAGGATCGAGGCGTAAAAGCCGAGCAGCGGCAGCATCAGCACCGCGGCGAGCACGCGCGGCAGCACCAATGCCTCCATCGGATTGACGCCGATGGTGCGCATCGCGTCGATCTCTTCGGTCAGCTTCATCGTGCCAAGCTGCGCGGCAAAGGCCGATCCGGAGCGACCGGCGACCATGATCGCGGTCATCAAAATGCCAAGTTCGCGCAGCGTGATGCGCCCGACCAGGTTGATCGTGAACACCTCCGCACCGAACTGGCGCAGCTGCACCGCGCCCTGTTGCGCGATGACGATGCCGATCAGGAAGCTCATCAGCCCGATGATGCCGAGCGCGGTGACGCCGACCACCTCGAACCGCTGCACCGTCGCGTTAAAGCGGAAACGGCGCGGATTGGCCAGCACGCGGCCCATCGCGATCGCCGTCGCGCCCATGAAGCCGAGCAGGCCATAAAGCGTCTTGAACGCCTGCATCACCGCCTCGCCGATCTCGGCAAGAATTGCGGCGAAGGCGCCGAGCGGACGCGGCGGCGATTCGATCGGGTGGTCGGCGGCGGCGACCTGATCGAACAGCTGGCGCGAATCGCCGGACAGGCCCGACACGGTCGCCCCACGATCGCGGGCCAGGCGATGGACGATCCACGCGCCGACCGTGTCGATTCGTTCGACCGCCGACAGGTCGACCGCGACGATCGGCCCATCGATCGCCGCCAGCCGTTCGGGCAGATCGCCGATCGCGCGCAGCGACAGGTTGCCGCTAAATTGCAGCGTTCCGCCGTTGGACGGGTCGTGCTGGAAATCCGCTGGCGCGCTCATCGCGGTCATCCATCGTTCATTCGGGCTGGATCGGCAAGCGTCGGTGTTTACAGAAGTTTCCGCAAAGGCCCAATGCAAGACAGGGATCGGGGGACGCGGATCGGGGACATGGCGCGGCGACTGGCAATTTACGACATGGACAAGACGCTGACCCGGCGCGCGACCTGGACACCGTTCCTGATCCATGCGGCGCGCGCGCGGGCGCCATGGCGGCTGGCGCTGCTGCCGGTCGCGGGGCTGGCGAGCCTTGCCTATCTGGCAAAGACGATCGACCGGGCGCGGTTGAAGGCGATTACCCATCGCCTGATGATCGGCCGCGCGATCCCGCCTGCTGATCTGGCGAAGGTGGCGGAAACATTCGCCGACGATGTCGCGCAGACCAATTTGTTCGCCGACGCCCGCGCCCGGGTCGAGGCGGATCGCGCGGCGGGGTGGGAGCCGGTGCTGGCGACCGCGAGCCACGGCTATTACGCCGAGGCCATCGCCGCGCGGCTGAACATCGCCACGGTGATCGCCACCGCCGCGCGGCGCGATGCCGATGGCAATGTGCTGGCGGGCCTGGAGGGCGAAAATTGCTATGGCTCCGCCAAATTGCGGCTGATCGAGGCATGGCTGGCGCGTGAGGGGATCGCGCGGGACGATATTCAGGTGCGCTTCTACAGCGACCATGTCTCCGACGCGCCGGTGCTCGAATGGGCGGACGAACCGTTCGCGGTCAACGCGCACGGCCCGCTGCGGCGACTGGCGGCGGCAAAGGGGTGGGCGGTGCTCGATTGGGAGGGTTGATTTTGTTCACGCGGAGGCGCGGAGGACGCAGAGAGGTTGAATTTTTGCGCGAAGCACGCGCTTCGCATCGATGTTGGGCCAAGTGGCGGCGTCGATAGCCATCAAGCCGCTGCGCGGCGACCGACACCTTTGCGCTTCGGCTTGAAAAAATCACAGCAGCACATGCACGGCATGGATCGTCGTGCCCACCAGGCCCCCGACCAGCGTGCCGTTGATGCGGATATATTGCAGATCCTGTCCCACCGCATTTTCCAGCCGCCCGGTCAGCGTGCGCGCGTCCCAGCTGCGCACCGTGTCCGACACCAGCCGGACGATCCCGTCGCCATAATCGGCGGCGGTGCCGACGGCGGCGCGGCGGACGAAGCGGTTGATCATATGGGCGAGGCGCGGATCGGTCTGCAGCGTCTGGCCAAGCTGGCGCACCGCTTCGCCCAGCTTGCCGGTCATCGCCGCATCGGGATCGCGGGCGATGCGCAGCATGGCGGCGCGCGCCTGTTCCCACATCCCCTCGATCCAGCGGGACAGCGCCGGATTGTCGAGCATGTCGGCCTTGAACGCCTCGACCTTCAGCCGCGTCGGAATGTCGAATTGCAGGTCGAAGGCAAGCCGTTCCAGCCCCTCTTCCACCTTGGCGCGCAGCGGGTGGCCGGGATCCTCGGCAACGTCGGCCACCAGCTTGTAGAGCCCGTCGATGATCGCATTGGCCAGCGTTTCGTCGAGCCCGGTCCAGCGCATGATGGTGTTGGCGCGGTCATGCACCATCTTGCGGATCAGATGCTCATTCTGGTCGATTATCTTGGCCAGCCAGCGCAGCATCCCGTCGATCAGCGGCGTGTGGCGCCCCTCTGCCATCGCCGCGCCCAGCGCCTGTCCCAACAGCGGTGCGATGTCGGTCTGGCGGATGCGATTGGCCGCGGCGCTGCGGATCATCCCGCCCAGTTGTTCCTGATCGAGCGATTCGAGCAAGGATGCCGCCATGCGCGATGCGCCGTGGCGCAGGCGCCCCGACGATTCGGGCGGCTGGGCGAGCCACCGGCCCGCCGCGCCCGCAACGTCCAGCCGACGCATCCGGCGCGCGACGACGCGGGGAATCAGGAAATTGTCGCGCAGGAAATTGGCGAGCGCGGTGGCGATGCGATCCTTGTTGCGCGGGATGATCGCGGTATGCGGGATCGGCAGGCCGAGCGGGTGGCGGAACAGCGCGGTGACGGCGAACCAGTCGGCCAGCCCGCCGACCATCGCCGCCTCGGCAAAGGCGCGGACGAAGCCAATCGCGGGATAGGCGGGCTCATAATGGCGCGCGGCGAAATAGACGAACGCCATCGCCACCAGCAATCCGGTGGCGAGGATGCGCATCCGGCGCAGGCCGGGCGGCGGGGGTTCGCGGCGCCTGGACATCCGGCCAGAAAACACAGCGAGCGACGGTTTCATACCCGTCACAATCCCCGCCTCGCCATTTGGTTCACTCTGCGGGCTGCGTCCCTTCATCGCCGCGATGGCCGATCCGCCCACCCGGCTGATGGTCGATCACCTGACCGACCGGCCGGTCTTCGTCCCCCGGCGTATAGGTGAGCAGGCGGCGCCGCAGGCGCGGCCCCATCCATTTTTCGACCCCGATCGCCAGGCTGAAGCTTGCCGGAACGATCAGCAGCGTCAGCACCGTCGACAGGATCAACCCACCGATCACGGTGATGCCCATCGGCGCGCGGAAGGATGAATCGCCGGTCAGCGACAGGGCCGTCGGCACCATGCCCGCGACCATCGCCACGGTGGTCATCACGATCGGCTGGGCGCGCTTGTGCCCCGCATCGATGATCGCCGTCACCTTGTCGACGCCCTTTTCCATTTCTTCCAGCGCGAAATCGATCAGCAGGATCGAGTTCTTGGCGACAATGCCGAGCAGCATCAGCAGGCCGATGAACACCGGCATCGAAATCGGATGGCCGGTGACCAGCAGCGCCAGCAGGCCGCCGAGCGGGGCGAGCAACAGCGACCCCATATTGACCAGCGGCGACACGAACCGGCGATACAGCAGCACCAGCACGGCAAAGACCAGGAAGATGCCGGAAATCACGGCGATGATGAAATTCTTGATCATCTCGCCCTGCCATTTGGCCATGCCGACGGTCAGCTTGCCGACGCCGATCGGCAGGTTCTGCATCGTCGGCAGCGCGTCGATCTGCTCCTGCGCATCGCTGCTGACGACGCCGGGGGCAAGGTCGGTGCCGATCAGGATGCGGCGCTGCTTGTTGATCCGGTCGATCCGCGTCGGACCCGCGCCAAAGCCGATATCGGCGACCAGGCTCAGCGGCACGGTGCCGCCATTCTGGGTCTGCACCGGCAGGTTCTGGATCGTCGACAGCCGCGCGCGCGCATCCTCGTCCAGCGCCACGCGGATCGGAATCTGGCGATCGGACAGGGAAAAGCGTGCGCTGTTCTGATCGATATCGCCCAGCGTCGCGATGCGGATCGCGCTCGACAGCGCGCTGGTCGTCACGCCCAGATTGGCGGCCAGGTCCTTGCGCGGCTGGAT
>CADEEK010000140.1 GCA_902826325.1 uncultured Sphingomonadales bacterium | reverse complement strand
TCCAGCCGGTCGGCGCGACCGAGCTGACGATTGCGCAGGGGCATCGCGCGATGCTGGCGGACGGTGCGACATTGGCGGTGACGATGGAGCCGCGTGCGGGGGCGCCGCATGCCGCGCCGGGCAGTCCGCCGGTGGTCAGCGGAAAAATTTTCGGAATCTGACATCCGCCGCGCCTGCGGCTTCGTAGCTTCTGAACATCCACCCCCGGATGGATCAAATCAGGAGTGCGAAATGAAAATCCACACCCCGAAACTCGCCATCATTGCCGCCGGCGTCGCGCTGGCCGCCACCGGCACCGTTGCCGCCGCACAGAATTATCCGATGGTCGGCGGCGCCGCCATGTATCCGACCAAGGACATTGTCGACAACGCCGTCAATTCGAAGGATCACACGACGCTGGTCGCCGCGGTCAAGGCGGCGGGCCTGGTCGATACGCTGAAGTCGCCGGGGCCGTTCACCGTGTTCGCGCCGACCAACATGGCGTTCGGCAAGCTGCCCGCCGGAACGGTCGACACGCTGGTCAAGCCCGAGAACAAGGCGACGCTGACCAAGATCCTGACCTATCATGTCGTCCCCGGCAAATTGTCGGCGATGAGCATTGCCGAAAAGGCCAAGGCCAATGGCGGCAAGGCGATGTACAAGACCGTGCAGGGCCAGAACCTGACGATCTGGCAACAGGACGGCGCCTGGATGGTCGGCGATGCCAAGGGTGGCATGGCAAAGATCACCATTGCCGACGTCAACCAGTCGAACGGCGTCATCCATGTCATCGACACGGTGTTGATGCCCGAATGATCGGTTAGCCGCCGCGCGGGGCACCGGCTGGACCGGCCCCGCGCGATGCCCCGTCGGCGCCGTTCGCCCTTTTCCGGCGCCGATGGGCAGGCGGCCCGCCCGACCACTTCTCCCTTCAGGTCGGGCGGGTTCGGTCCAGCCGCTGTCAGGCGTCAGGCGGTGTAGCGCGCCGCCGTGGTGCGGATCAGGGCGATCATGTTGGGGATGCCCTGGGTGCGGTTGGAACTCAGCTGATTGCGCAGGTCGAACGGGGCCAGCGCCGCTTCGATATCGGTCGCGCCGATCGTGGCGGGGTCGCGGTCCTGCACGGTGAGCAGGACGAGGGCGATAATCCCCTTGGTAATCGCGGCATTGCTGTCGGCGAGGAAATGCAGCGTGCCGTCGTCGCGCACCGTCGGATAGACCCAGACGGCGGCGGAACAGCCGCGCACCAGCGTCGCATCGGTCTTGAGCGCATCGGGCATCGGTTCGAGCGCTTTGCCGAGATCGATCAGCAGCCGGTAGCGGTCATCGGCGTCGAGGAACCCATATTCGTCGCGCAGGTCGGCAAGGGTGGCGGTGGCGCTCATACGGGTGCCGATAGGGCAAATGGGGCAGGGGGGCTAGGGCCGCGTGACCCGACTTTGGTCATGCCGGGTCCGGTCGTTTCGCGACCGTTGCCCTTCTATCGCAGCGGCATTGCTGGCGGCGCGGTGGATCCCGGCACGGGGCCGGGATGACAGGGTGAGGGGGCGCGAGGCGGTGGCGTTACAGGTCCACGCCCGCGGCGATCGCTTCGAGTTTGCGGATGCGTTCCTTCAAATCCGCGATTTCGATCCGCGCGCCCGCATTGCCGGTCGGCTGGGCGGAATCGCCGGGCTGGACGAGGCGCAGTTCCTGCTGCTTGAGCTGGAGCCAGCCGCGCCATCCGGCGAGGCACGCGGCGGTCAACATCGCCAGTCCGGCCAGCACGGCGGTCGCCATGACGAGGTAGAAATTGGGGTCGGTCATCACGCCCTCCATTCCCGATGCTTAGTTGCGTTCGTCGCGCAGCCTGTCGATTTCCCGATCGAGGCTGGACGAGCTGTGGTTGTCGGTAATCACCCGTTCGAGCACCGCGATCCGGTCCTTGAGCGAGCGGACCTCGTCCTGCAGCCGCCGCGCCTCGGCGCTGTCGGCGGCGTCGCGGGCGAAATATTCATTGCCGCGATTGTCGCGCCGCACGCCCAGCTTGGCGCGGATCAGGCTGCCGATGGTCACGATCAGAACGATGCCAATCACCATCTCGAACGGGTTCATTCCAGTCTCCTGTATTGCTTGTTCTTGGGCGCCCCCAATTGCGGGGCATCCATTTTATTCGGCGGGTTGCGCCTGTTCGGTGGCGAGCCGCTGCGCGCGGCGCACCGGGCGATCGCGCATTTCGGACAGCGTCACCCCGATCGCGCCGAACATCCCCAGCACGATGAAAAATCCGATCAACATTGTCTCTTCCTCAGTTCAGCGGGCGCTCGTCGCGCAGCCGCTCGATTTCGTCGGACAGGGCCAGGCCCTTGTCGGTTACGATCCGCTCCAATACCCGCACCCGTTGTTCCAGCCGTTCGGTATGCGCCGCATATTGCGCGGCCTTTTCGGCGGTCTGGGCGTTGAGCGCGGTGGTCATTTTTTCCTTATGGTTCAACCATTGCTTGAACATCCCGGCGCCGATCCCGGCGATCACGGGGATGCCGACGACGATGAAGAAGAACATAAGCACGCTGGTCGGCATTTCGGTTTCCCTTGTCAGTTCTTGGTCAGGCGCAGCGATTCGATCTCGCGATCGAGCGCATGGGCGCCGTCGGTGACGATCCGTTCGACATTGGCCAGGCGATCCTTGACCGAGCCGAGTTCGGCACGAAGCTGGGCATTTTCCTGGCTGATCAGCTTGATCCGCTCGACCAGCTCCTCATTCTTCTGCGGATAGATCGCCTGGCCCCAGGCGCCGTCCAGCGGATAGCCGTTCTTGACGCGGAGCCAGGTGGTCAGCACCCATCCGCCGATGGCGACCGACACGATCACCGCGATCATCGGGAACAGCGTTTGAACGAATTGCAACTTGTCTGACATTTCCTGCTTCCTTCAGCGCAGCGCGTCGATGTCGCGCGCGGTGCGTGTCGCGGGATCGGTGGCGATCCGTTCGAGCACCGCGATCCGTTCCTCCAGCCGCCCGATCTGGCCGGTCAGCCGCTCATTCTCGCCGGTCAGCAACTCGATCCTGCGGTCGGCGGCGGGATCGCCTTTGGCGCTCATCCCGCTCCATTCATTCTCGACCGGATAGCCGTGCCGCGCACGGATCCACGTCGATGCGAGCCAGCCGAAGGTCGAGATCGCGACGATGGCGATGACGAAACCCGGTCCACCCCAAGACATGTTCATTCCCTCCTGTTGCGCCCCGCCTCAGCGCAGGCGCTCGATCTCGTCGGCGAGCTGCGTGTTGCGGCTCGTGTAAAAGGTTTCGATGTCCGCCATGCGGCGGTCGATTTCGCGCAACTTGCTGCGCACTTCCTGGGTCGAGCGGCGCGGGTTGGCGCGCACGCCCTGCCAGAATTTCGCATCGTCCGGCGTGTCATACAGGCCGAACGGCTTTTTGGGCGCGAGCAGGCCGGCGATGAAATAGAGCGGGATCAGCGCGCCCGACGTCATGAAGATCAGGAAGGCGACGCCGATGCGGACCAGCGTCACGTCCATCCCGGCATAATCGGCGATCCCCGCGCACACGCCCATCAGCTTACCATTCTGGCTGTCGCGGTAAAAATTGGTGCGGCTGGCCGACATGTCAGTTCCTCCGTGCGATGTCGTAATCGGGAAGTTCGCGTGCGGGCGGCGCTTCGGGGCCGCGGACGCGGAACTCGGGCCGAAATTCAGGATTGTCGGCGGCGATGATCCGCTCGATCGTCAACAGGCGATCCTCCAGCCGACGCGCGGTATAATGCATTTCGTCGAGCAGGTTTTCATCCTCGCCGGTCAGCGTCTTCGCCTGTTTCCACTTGGTGACATAGTGCAGGATCAGCCAGGGAAGACCGACCACGACACCGAGGACACCGATCAATACGATGATTTCCTCCATCACTTATTCCCCCTTGTTCAACCGCGCCTTGAGCGCGGCGAGTTCGGCATCGACCTTGTCGGCCGACTGCAGCTCGGAAATCTCTTCCTCCAGCGTCTTTTTGGGACCGCCCAGCGACAGTGCGTCGGCACGCCCCTCGGCGAAATCGGCGCGGCGTTCGAGCAGGTCGAACCGGCTGAACGCCTCGCTGACCTTCGACCCATGGGTCATTTCGCGCAGCTTGACGCGGTTGTTGGCGCTTTCCAGCCGCGTCATGATCGCATTCTGGCGGGCGCGGGCATCGCGCAGCTTGGTCTGCAGCTTGGAAATATCCTCTTCCGACACGCGCAGCGCATCGTCCAGCACCGCGATCTCCGCCGACAGCTGGTCGCACATATCGGCGGCCTTTTGCCGTTCGACCAGCGCCGCCTTGGCCAGATCCTCACGGTCCTTCGACAGCGCGAGTTCGGCCTTTTCGGTCCAGCTCGCCTGCAGATTTTCCAGCTTGGCGATATGGCGGCGCATTTCCTTCTGGTCGGCGATGGTGCGCGCGGCGGACGCGCGGACCTCGACCAGCGTTTCTTCCATTTCGAGGATGATCATGCGGATCATCTTCGCGGGGTCCTCCGCCTTGTCGAGCAAGTCGGTGAAATTGGCGGCGATGATATCGCGGGTGCGAGAGAAGATGCCCATCTTGAAAACCTAGCTCCTTGGTATTCCGTGCCGCCGGACGGGCGATAGGGGACGCCCGCCCGACGGAACCGCCTCACCCGATCAGATGGGCGGATGCGCTCGTCGCCCCCGCCGTGGCCGGCCCGACCGCGCCCAACAGGCAGGTCGTGCTGATCACCAGCGTGCAGACCATGGCGGCCAGCGTGGTGCGAAAGCTGTTGTTACCCTTATACGTCACGTTTCGTCCCTTTGGATCTTGTCATCATTCGCCGCCCGTCGCGGCTTGTCCCGAATATTGCAGGGGGCGTGCCAAGTTCGAAAAGCGGCGGATTTGCGTCGATTTCGCCGATTTTGCCGGGGCCAGCCAACCGGCCACTTGCCAACCTTTGGGAAAATGCGCCAAAGGTTCGGATATGGAGCGAGCGACTCAGGTCATCGGGCAATCGGGTGCGTTTCTCGACGCGCTGGAACTGGCGTCGCGCGCCGCCGCGCTCGACCGGCCCGTGCTGGTGATCGGCGAACGCGGCACCGGCAAGGAACTGGTCGCCGAACGCCTGCATCGCCTGTCGCCGCGCTGGGACCAGCCGCTGGTCGTGATGAACTGCGCCGCGCTGCCCGAAACGCTGATCGAAGCGGAATTGTTCGGGCATGAGGCGGGCGCGTTCACCGGCGCCAGCAAGTCGCGCGCGGGGCGGTTCGAGGAGGCCGATGGCGGCACGCTGTTCCTCGACGAACTGGGCACGCTCAGCATGGCGGCGCAGGACCGGTTGCTGCGCGCGGTGGAATATGGCGAGATCACGCGGATCGGCGCGTCGCGCCCCACGCGGGTCGATGTCCGCATCGTCGCGGCGACCAACGAACATCTGCCCGACCGGGTGGAACAGGGGACGTTCCGCGCCGACCTGCTCGACCGGCTGAGTTTCGAGGTGGTGACGTTGCCGCCGTTGCGCGCGCGCGCCGGGGACGTTCTGGTGCTCGCCGAATTTTTCGGGCGGCGCATGGCGGCGGAGATCGGGCGGGAATGGGAAGGGTTCGGCCCGACCGCGCTCGACGCGCTGACCGACTATCGCTGGCCGGGCAATGTCCGCGAACTGCGCAACGTGGTCGAACGCGCGGTCTATCGCTGGGCGCATACCGGGCCGGTCGATGCGGTGCAGATCGACCCCTTTGCCTCGCCCTATCGGCCCGCGCCGCTGCCGGGGGGCATTCCCGGCAACGCCGCGCCGGTGCAGCTGACCACCGAGGAGCCGGGGCCGCTGCCGCGCGAGGATGGCGATGCCGGGGCCGACTTCAAGAGCCGCGTCAACCGGTTCGAGCGCGAATTGTTGAGCCGTGCGCTCGCCGACAGCCGGTTCAACCAGCGCGCGACCGCCGAGGCGCTGGGGTTGAGCTATGACCAGCTGCGCCACGCGCTCAAACGGCATGAATTGCTGGGCGCCGGCGGCTGATCGCCTGAGCGACCCGTTTCGGGGGCAAAACGACGCGCGGGCGGCAATCGGCGCGGAAATGCGTTGTGTTTCGGTCGGGGCGGCCCATATGGCCGGGAGCGTTCGGTGCGTCCGCGCGTTGCGTATCGCATCCACCATCATCATCGCCTGTCAGGGAGATTCCATATGCCGTTTGAACTGCCCGCGCTTCCGTTCGACAAGGATGCGCTCGCGCCGACCATCTCGGCCGAGCCGCTGGAGTTCCATCCCG
>CADEEK010000139.1 GCA_902826325.1 uncultured Sphingomonadales bacterium | reverse complement strand
TTGTAGAGCACACCCGCATCCCAAAAGATGCCGTCGACCTGATAGGCGATGCGCGGCGGCGACGCCGGATCGGTCACGAACCGCCCCGCGCCATCGCGCACGATTGCACCCGAACCGTCACGCAACGCGTCGCGCTGGGTGATCGTGATCTTCTCGTAACCGACGCCCGCGACCGCCGCGAGGCCGCGGCCCACCGGCAGCACCACATCGGCGCGGCCATATTTGCCGTCATAGGTCTGGTCGAGCTGGCTCGCCTCCTCGCGCTGCCACGCGCCCGCCACGCTGACGCCGACCGGCAACAGCGATCCGGCCTTCAACCCCGCGCGCACCTGCGCCAGATGGTTGATCGACCGGTCATAGACATCGACCGGCGCGGCGCCGGGTGCGACGCCGACGATGTCCGGCGCCTCCACCTTGGTCCCGCCGACGCGATAGGCGGCGCTGGCGCTCAGCGGCCCGTGTCCGGCAAGGGCGGTCGCCCCGGCATAGACCGAATAGACCTGGCTGGTGTTGCGCACATTGCCGACCAGATTGCCCGGCGCATCGCCGCGGCTGTCGCTGCGCGCGCGCGTCGCCAGCGCCCCGCTTTCGACGGTGAATCCCGGCGCGACCCGCGCCGCCATCCGCGCCACGCCGCTATGCGTATCGCCGTCCGCCACCTGTTTCTGATAGTCGAACCGGCGTTCATATTGGTAGGACAGCTGCACCTCGATCCGGCGCGTCTGCACCGACGCATCGATCCCCGCGCCCAGCGTCGAATAAGTCAGCACCTCGCCCCCGCCCGACAGGTCGGCGACCACCACCTGCCCTGCATCGACATGCGGGCGGATGGTCTTGCTGCGCCGCTCCTGCGCCTGTGCGGGCACCGCCAGAATGGCGAAGGCAGCGAGCGCCATGCTCAATGTCTTCATTTTCCTGCCTCCCCATAATAGGCGCCGTACCCCCCGTAGCGGCGCCCTCCCGGCTGGAATGAAACGCTGTTCAGCAACAGCTGGATCTGGTCGCACCCGTCGAGCAGCGCGACCGCTTCGCGCAAATCGCCCTCGCTCGTCTGATCGGCGCGCACCACCAGCATCACCTGCCCGACATGGCTCGCCAGCACCGATGCGGGCGATGCGGCCAGGATCGGCGGCGAATCAAAAATGACGATGCGGCGCGGATTGGCCGCCGCCAGTCCGTCCAGGATCGCATGCGCGCGCTCGCTCGCCAGCAATTCGGTATCGGCATTCGACCGCGTTCCGGCGGGCAGCACCGACAGTTGCGGCACATCGGTGTCGAGCACGCAATCCTCGGCGCTGGCGACATTGCCGTTCAGCACGTCGAGCAGGCCGGGGCCATCGGGGGCACCCAGCGTGCGCAGAATGTCCGGTTTGGCGAAATCGGCATCGACCAGCAGGATCTCGACATCCTTTTCCGCCGCCATCGACAGCGCCAGGTTGATCGCGCAAAAGGTCTTGCCGTCGTTCGGCTTGGCCGAACAGACCAGGATCATCCGCGCCTTGTCCTTGTCGTCGATCGTCTTGGACGTGTTGAGCAGCTGGCGCTTGGCCAGGCGGAATTCCTCGGCCAGCGCGGTGACGGTGCCGCCCGGCACGATCATCCCGGTTTCGTTGAGCTTCGCCCGGTCGATCACGATCTGCCGCCGCGCCGACGGCATCGCCGCCTGGGGCTGCGATTGCGGCTGCGCGGGGGCCTGCACCGGTGCTGCGGGCTGGGCCGGATGCCCCATCGGCATGCCGAACGGTGCGGCGGGCGCATCGAATACGGGCAATGGCGGGATCGGCGGCGTCGCCGATGGCGCTGGCGGCACCGGCCGGGCCAGCGCCTGAGGTTGCGCCGCCCGCTGGGGCGGCGTGAAATCATAAAGCTGCGCCGCCCGTTCGACGAGCGAACCGCGATAGCGCCTGGGGGTCTGATCGTTCATCGCCGCCCCCTCATGCCACCATGCCGCGCTGGAACATTTCCAGCCCCAGCAACGCGATCCAGGCAAAGGCAAGCCCGCCCATCGCCGCCGCGAACATCTGCAACCGCCGACGGCGCAGCGCATTCTGGCCCGCCGTCATCACCTCACCGATCGATCCGATCACGCTCATCCCGCTCGCCCGCTCCAGCTGCGCGGCGGTCGAAAAGCTGCTGTTGAGCCGCGACAGGCCGAACGCCGCCGCCACGCCACCGCCAAGGCCCGCGATCAGCACGCCGGTCAGCAGCAACGGCCGGTTGGGCGCGGTCGGCGAACGCGGCGCGGTCGGCGGGTCGATCACGCTGAACTTGACCGCATCGGCCTGGCTCGCCGCCTGGCTGCGCAACTTCACCTGCTCGCGATCGGCAAGCAGCTTGTCATATTGGGCCTTGAGCACCTGATAGTCGCGGTCGATCGCCCCCTGTTCGGCGGCGGCGGCGGGATCGCCCGCCATCTTCTGCTCGAACGACGCGATATCCGCCTCGATCTGCGCCTTGCGGTTCATCAGCGCCGCGACCTGCGCCGCCTTGTCCGCCTGCATCGCCTTCAGGCTCAGATAAAGCGGGTTGGCGGTCGATCCGCCGCCGCCGGTCACGACCGGGCGTTCGCCGCGCGCCGCACTCTGCGCCGCCGACAACTGGCTGCGCAGCGCCATGACATCGGGATGATTGTCGGTCCAGCCGCGCGCGCGGGCTTCGGCCAGCTGTCCTTGAATAGCCGAAACACGCGCGCGCGCCGGGCCGGCCACGACGCCACCGCCGCCTCCGGCCACGGTGGCGGACGTGCCCGCCATCTGTCCGTTGACTGCGGCCAGCCCGCTCTGGGCCGCCGCAAGATCGCCGTTGAGCTGGGCCAGCTGCGACCGCGCCGTCGCCAGCCGTTCGGTCAGCGTGCCGGTGCCGGGCAGCGATCCCAGATATTTCGCCTGGAACTCGGCCTTTTTCGCCTCGGCCTCCTGCAGCTGCTTCTGCCGCTGCTCCAGCTGCTGGTCGAGAAAGGCGAGCGACTGGCTCGCCTCGTCGCGACCCGACGCCAGATTGTCCTCGACGAAAATGTCGATCATCTTCTGCACGATGCTGCGCGCCAGCTTGGCGTTGTGCGCATCGGAATTGCCATTGTCGGAAACGGTGGCGGACACTTCGAACAGATTGTCCTGCTGCGCCGTCACCTTGATGATCTTCTGCAGGCCCGCGACCCGGTCGGCGATGTCGCGTTCGGACGCGACCGTGTTGGCCAGCGCCGTGCCGCGCACCACTTTTTCCAGGTTCACCGCGCTGGTCAGCGTCTGGCGCACCCGGTCGATGTCCTTTTGCTGCTCGATCTGGCTGGCGACGCCGTCACCCGGCAGGATCTGGCGCATCTGCACGAACACGCGCGCGCGACTTTCATACTGGTTGGGGATTTGCGACACGACCAGCCACCCCGCCAGGCACAATGCCCAGGCGACGGCGGCGACGATCCAGCGTTTCAGCCAGACGCCGTGGATCGCCGCGCGAATCTCTGTCCAGATTGCCTCCATCGACAGCGGCCCCTTAGAACATGCTTTCGGGGATGATGATCACGTCGCCCGGCTCCAACCGGACGTTCGCGCTCGTATCCCCGTTCTTGAGCAGGTCGGACAGGCGCACGCGATATTCGCGCTGGCGCCCGCTCGCCTTGTCGAACCGCACCAGCCGCGCGCGGTTGCCCGCGGCGAATTCCGACAGGCCACCCACCGCGATCATCGCGTCGAGCAACGTCATGTTCGCGCGATAAGGGATGGATGCGGGCTTTTCGGTCGCCCCGACGATCCGCACCTGCTGGCTGAACGTGCCGCTGAAATTCTCGACGATCACCGAAACGATCGGGTCCTTGATATATTCGCTCAGCGCATATTTCATGTCGTCGGCCAGCATCGCCGGGGTCTTGCCGACGGCGGGCATGTCGCTGATCAGCGGCGTGGTGATGCGACCATCGGGACGCACCTGGACCTTTGCCGACAGTTCGGGATTGCGCCACACAAAGATCTGCAGGCTGTCGAGCGGCCCGATGACATATTCCTCGCCCGGTGCCTCGCGGCTGGCGACGAACGTGGTCGGCGGCAATTCGGGTCGCCCGCCCCCGCCGCTCATGCAGCCGGAAAGCGCCACCGCCAAGATCAGCGATAGCGCCAATTTCCTGCCAGCCTGACCCAAACGCATCACATAATCTCCCTTGCCCGCGCAAAGGCGTCGGCGTCCCGACACACAATTCACACAGGATCAGGACGTGTATTGGGGGCAGAGGGGTAAAGATTGCGTTAGGAAAACCCCGCCGCGCGGTCCGAACTGGCCGGTTTCGCGCCATTTCGGCGATGGATGGCGTTGCCCGTCGGCCCGCCGGACGGCAGCCCGCTACCCGTCGGCCTGGCGCGTGGCGACCCGCTCCGCCGCCGGGTCATGGCCCAGAAACGCCGCCGGACTGGCGCTGGCGCCATAGGCGCCGGCCAGAAACACGGCGATGACGTCCCCCGGCTGCGCGGGCGGCAGCGCCACTCTGTCCGCCAGCCGGTCGAGCGGGGTGCACAGCGGCCCGACCACCGACACGGTTTCGCTCGCCGCGGCGTCCATCCGGTCGGCCACCGCCACCGGATAGTTGCGCCGCACCACCGTCCCGAAATTGCCCGATGCGGCCAGCTGGTGGTTGAGGCCGCCGTCACAGATCAGGAAAATCTCGTCCCCGCTCATCTTCCGGTCGATCACGCGGGTCAGATAGACGCCGCACTCGCCGACGATCCAGCGCCCCAGCTCGATCGCATAGCCCTGCGCCGCCCATTCGCCGCCCAGCTGCGGGGCCAGCCGCTCGCCGATCATCGCGATATCGACCGGCGCATCCCCGGCGAAATAGGGGATGCCGAACCCGCCGCCCAGATTGACCAGCGGCGGCACCACCCCGATCGCGCGCGCCAGCTCGCTCGCCAGCGCCACCGTCGCCGCCTGCGTCTCGCAGATCGCCGCGCTGTCCAGTGCCTGCGACCCCGCAAAGATATGGAACCCCCGCCAGTCCGCCCCGGCATCGATCAACATGCGGACCAGCGCGGGCACGCGCGCCGCATCGACGCCGAACGGCGATGGCCGCCCGCCCATCTTCATCCCCGAACCCTTGAGTTCGAACGACGGATTGACCCGCACCGCCAGCCGCGGCGTCACCCCCAGCCGCTCGCCGATCGCCAGCGCGCGCGCCGCCTCGCCTTCGGATTCAAGGTTGATCGTCACCCCCGCCCGGATCGCCGCTTCCAGCTCGGTATCGCGCTTGCCCGGCCCCGCAAAGCTGATCTGTGCCCCGTCCTTGACCGCCAGCGCCTTTGCCAGTTCCCCGCCCGACGCGACGTCCAGCCCGCCGACCAGCGGCGCCACCGCCGCCAGCATGGCGGGCAGCGGATTGGCCTTGATCGCATAATGGATCTCGCACGCCTGGGGGAGCGCCGCGCGCAACTGCGACAGCCGCGCGGTGACGATGTCGACGTCATAGACGAACAGCGGCGACCCGGCCTCCGCCACCCAATCATGGGCCGTCCGTCCGGCAATGGTCAGCACCGGCTGGCCCGCGAAATAGGGGGGGATCGGACCCATCGGCTTCATGACGTCAGCTCCGCCTTCAGCGCGCTGCGGTCGAACTTGCCGTTGGCGTTGCGCGGCAGCGCGTCGCGCCATTCGTAGCGGCTCGGCTGCATGAAGCTCGGCAGGTCGCGCCGCAACCGCTCGCGCAACGCCGCTTCCGCCGCCGCCGCATCGCCGCGCGCCACCGCCGCCACGACGATTGCCTGCCCCGACCGCGCATCCTTGACCCCGAACGCCGCCGCCTCGCGCGCCTCGCCGCCCGCCAGCACGGCTTCCTCGATCTCGGTCGGGCTGATGCGGTTGCCCTGCGACTTGATCATCTCGTCATCGCGCCCGACGAAGCGCAACAGGCCGTCCGCCCCCTCGACCACCATATCCCCCGAAAACACCGCCATGCCGCCGGAAACGGCGAAATCGGGCGCGGGGCGAAAGCGTTGCGCGGTGCGCGCCGGATCGCGCCAATAGCCCTGCGCCACCAGCGGCCCGGCATGGACCAGTTCCCCCGCCTCCCCCGGATCGGCGCGCGCACCATCGGGGCGCACCACCATGATCTCGGCAAAGGGGATCGCGCGGCCCATCGATTCGGGATGCGCATCGACCAGATCGGGCGGCAGATAGGTCGACCGGAACGCCTCGGTCAGGCCATACATCGGATAAATATCCGCCTCTGCAAAGCGCGCCCGCAACCCGCGCACCATCGCCACGGTC
>CADEEK010000138.1 GCA_902826325.1 uncultured Sphingomonadales bacterium | reverse complement strand
CAGCAGCGGCGTCACCTGGCCGCTGCGCAGCGCGTTGACGTTGAAGCGCCCCTGTGCATCGGCGATGGCGAGGTCGAAGCTGCCGCCGTCGATCGCGATGTCGCGCGCGCCGATCGCGGCCCAGGGTTCGCCCGCATGATCGACCTGTGGCGCCTCGCGCATGTCCTTGCGCAGCGCGGTGATCGCCGACAATTCGCCGCCGCGCACGATCGCCGCCGCGCGTGCGGCCTCCCGCCCGCGCAGCGACCGGTCGAGCGCGAGTTCCTCACGCGCGATCATCAGCAGGACGAGGCCGCTGGCGATGGCGACGAACATCAGCACATTGACGAGGATCATCCCCTGTTCGTCGGCGCGCGCGCTCATCGGGCGTCGTCCCTGGGCTGCACCGGCAGCACGATCACGCGCCGTAGTCGCCCCTGTGGGCCGTTGGCGCCGGTTACGGCCATTTCGACCGACACGGCGCGCGGCCATTCCGCCGCGCGATCCGCATCCGGCGGCCAGCGATCGACCCAGCGGTCGCCGTCGCGAAACCGCCAGATGGCGCCGTTCACGCCGGTCAGCACCACTTGTGGCTGGGGCGCGGACCGGACCAGCGCGCCGCCCGCAAGATCGTAGCGCAGCGGCAGCGGCGGTCCGCCCATCCCCGCCGCGACCCGGGCAAAGGCGATATTGCCGCCGCCGCCCGCAATGTCGCCGCGCGTCACCTGATCCAGATCGTTCTGGATGACGAACATCGCGCGTTGCAGGTCGGCGAGCCGCGCCAGCCGCGCCTCGGTCCGCCCCTGGACGTTGAGCACGCTGTCGAGCAGGCCCATGCCCGCCACCGCGATCAGCGCGAACAGCCCCATCGAGATGATGAGTTCGAGCAGGGTGAAGCCTGCGTCGCTCTGCCGTGCCGCTGAGCAGACAGGCGCGCAGGGCCGCGCGCGATGCGCCCTGCTATCCTGGGCGCCGGCCTGCGCAGACGCACGGCAGGACGATGTTGACATGGTATTCACGCACCCAGGCTGACCGCGACCGGGGCATAGCCCTGCGGTCCCGCGACCAGGATCGACAGTTCGCGCGCGACGCTGCCGTCGCTGCGGAACCGGGCATTGCCGGTGACGCAATCATAGCTGGTCTGTGCAAGCAGCGCCGCCTGTCCCAGCGCGCCGGTGTCGCGCAGCTTTTTGACGATCCCCCCGGCGTCGAAGGCGAGCGCGGCGAGCGCGCCGGGGTCGCCGCCATGGCGCGAGCGGAATTCGCCCGCGAACTTGCCGAACGCGGCGGGATCGGGGCTGGCGATCCACGCGCCGTCGAGCGTTTCGAGCGCCGCGGGCCGATGATCGAGCGCCTGCACCGTGCCGAGCAGCTGGATGCCGGTGGCCTTGAGGTTGCGCGCGGCGGCCAGCACCGCCTCTCCGCTGCCGGGCAGCAGCACCGCGTCGGGCGCATCCCCGGCGTCGGGCAAGGGCTGGCCCGCCGTGACGGTGAGCACGCGAACGTCGATGCCGATCTCGCCCTGCACCCGTCCGGCGGCGAGCGCGGCGGCGGCGCTCCACGGCGTCACATCGTCGATCACCGCGACGCGGCGCACCCCGCGCGACCGGGCATAGCGCAGGATCGCGCTGGTGGTTTGCGACGGGGTCAGGCCGAACACGAACACGCCGGGTGCGCGCACCACCGCATTGTTGCTGAACGAGAGCACCGGCATCTGCCCCGCCGCCTCGGTGGCGACCGCGCCGACCTCCTCGCTCGTCACCGGGCCCAGGATCATCGCCGATCTGGCCTTGATCGCGTTGCGCGCCGCCAGCGCCGCGCCCGCCGCCGTGCCGCCGGTGTCGTAAGCGATCAGTTCCGGGCCAGAATCCGCGAGCATGGCGGCCAGCCGCATGCTATGGCCCAGCGCGGCACGCGGGCCGCTGAGCGGCAACAGCAACGCCACCGGCCGCGCGTCTCGCTTGACCTTGTCGGCCGCGAATACAGGAGGACCGACCAGCGATGCCAGCGGCAACAACAGGCCTGATCTCAACAGCTCCCGACGGCGAGTCGCCGGAGCTTGCACGGGCAATGTGGTCGGCACGGCGGCGTCTTACCGTGTTCGTCCTGCTCGGCATAGCCGCTTATGCGCTGGCGATGATCGCGACGATGCCTGCCGGGGTGTTTCTGAAGAACCGGCCCTGGCGCACGGGGATCGCCGGCACGGTGTGGAACGGCGAAGTGGGCGTTGCGGGCGGCAGCGCGATCCGCTGGAACTGGGCGCCGCTGCGTTCGCTGACCAGCCTTGCCTTTGCCGCCGACTGGAAGGCGACCGGGCCGGACACGGATCTGGGTGGGCGCGGCCTGATGCGCTTTGGCCGCACGGTGCTGGATCAGGTAAGCGGCAGCGCCCATACCGCGCTGTTGCAGGCGTTGCAGCCCGACCTGCCCTTTACCTGCGACCTGGTCATGCAAATGGACTTTGCCCGGATCGCGGTCGGCGGATCGGACCAGATGATCGACGGCAAGCTGACCACCGATCCCGGCACCTGCACGCCCAAGAGCGGCGGCGCGGCGGTGCCGGTTCCTGCCCTGTGGCTGAGCGCGGAGAAGATCGGCACGCAAACCCGTATCCGCATCGCGCCCGCGACGATGCGGCGGCAGATCCTGATCGATGCGACGTTGAGCGAAAGCGGCGCGCTGTCGGTGCGGATGACGCCGGAAGGGGCACGGGTGCTGCCCTTTGTCGGGATGCCGGCGGGGGCGACGATCGCGGGGGCATTGTAGTCACCCCCTTCGTCACCCCAGCCTTGTGCCGGGGCCCACGGTGCCGCCGGGCTTAGGCCAGAAGCGCCGTGAATGCTGTCCGTGCCGCCCAGTGGACCCCGGCACAAGGCCGGGGTGACGGTGTGTGTGTCAGGGGAAGCTACAACGTTACCAGGTCATTGAGGTTGATGATCGGCAGCAGGATCGCCAGCACCATCATCAGCACGAGGCCACCCATCAGCAACAGCACCATCGGTTCGACCAGCGCGACCATCGCGCTCGTCACCGCGTCCAGTTCGCGGTCGAGTTCGTCGGCGGCGCGGCCAAGCGCGGGGCCGAGCTGGCCGCTCGCTTCGCCCGAGGCGACGATGGCGGTGAGCATCAGCGGGAACACGCCCGCCTCGCTCATCGCCGCGCGCAGGCTGATCCCCTCACGCACCCGCGCCGCGACGTGCAGCGCGCGATCGCGGACCCAGCGATTGGGCGTGACGGCCGCGGCGGCATGGAGAGCGTCGACCAGCGGCACCGCGCTCGACACCAGGGTCGCGAGGCGGCCCGCGAAGCGCGCGGCATTGTGCTGGCGGCTAAACCGGCGAAACGGCCAGCGTTCGGTCAGCGCGCGGTCGACGCGCAGCCGGTTGGCCGGGATCGCCGCCCAGCGGCCATAAACGATCAGGCCGATCGCCGCCGCGATCAGGATATAGATGCCCCAATCCTGCAGGAAGCTGCTGATCGCGATCAGCATCCGGGTGAGGAACGGCAGGTCGGTGCCGCGCGAGACGAACACTTTCACGATGTCCGGGATCACATAGACCAGCAGCAGCACGATCACGCCGAGCGAGACCAGCGCGAGCAGCGCGGGATAGAGCAATGCCAGTTGCAGCTTTTGCGCATTCGCCTGGCGATGCTCGACGAAATGGGCGAGATGGCCGAGCACGTCGGTCAGCCGCCCCGAAGCCTCCCCGGCGGCGACCGAGGCGCGGTAGAATTCGGGAAACACCCTGGGATGCTGGCCGAGCGCGCTGGCGAAGCTGCGCCCGTCGAGAATCGCAGCGCGCACGTCGAGCAGGATCGCGGCGACACGCTGCGTTTCCGACTGGCTGGCGGCGAGCCGCAGCGATTCCTCGACCGGAATGTCGGAACCGACCAGCGTCGCGATCTGCCGCGTCGCCGTCGCCAGTTCACGCGCGGTCATCCCCGCGCGGCGCAGGCGTGGCAGGCCGATGCCGCCGGGACGCGCTGCCCCGGCGGCTTCGACCGCCAGCGGCAACAGCCCCTGTTCGCGCAGCATCGCCCGCGCCGCGGGCAGGCTCGCCGCTTCGATCGTGCCGCGTTTCGACGCGCCCGAACGGTCGGCGGCGCGATAGGTGAAGGCGGGCACTAGCAATCCTTCCCGGAACGGGGCGGAGGGCCGCGCTCGAGGCGCGGAGCGGCGGGGGCGTGCGTCGGACGTTGCGCTTCGTGGCGCACCCCCGCCACCAGGCGGCGCAGGGTCCCCTGCCCCGTGCCGGGGTGGATTGTCATGCCTCTTCCCTTACCACCCGGGCGACTTCCTCGATCGTGGTGATGCCTGCCAGCGCCTTGGCGATGCCGTCGTCGAGCAGGCTGGGATTGTCCTTGCGCGCATGCGCTTCCAGTTCGGCTTCGGCGGCGCCGTCATGGATCATCGATGCAAAGCGATCGTCCACCGCGACCACTTCGTACAGGCCCGCGCGCCCGCGATAGCCATCGCCGCTGCACGAATCGCAGCCGATGGCGCGCCAGATTTTCGTGCCCGGCGTGAGCGCGCCGCCGAGCAATTGCGCATCCGCCGCGCTCGCCACATCCTCGCGCCGGCAATCGGGGCACAGCCGCCGCACCAGCCGCTGTGCCGCCACGCCGACCAGCATCGGTGCGAGCAGATAACGCTCGACCCCCATGTCGATCAGCCGCGTGACCGATCCGACCGCGCTGTTGGTGTGCAGCGTCGACAGCACGAAATGGCCGGTCATGGCCGAGCGCACCGCGACCTCGGCGGTTTCCTGGTCGCGGATCTCGCCGACCATGATGACGTCGGGGTCCTGGCGCAGGATCGCGCGCAGGCCGCGCGCGAAGCTCATGCCGGTGCGCGAATTGACCTGGGTCTGGCCTATGCCGGGAAGTTCATATTCGATCGGATCTTCGACCGTCATGATATTGCGTTTGCGGTCGTTGAGGCGATGGAGCGCGGCATAGAGACTGGTCGTCTTGCCCGACCCGGTCGGCCCGGTGACGAGCAACATGCCGTGCGGCCGTTCGAGCAGGCGCGCGAACACTGTCCGGTCCCGCTCGCTCATCCCCAGCGTTTCGAGGTCGAGGCGCAGCGACCCTTTTTCGAGCAGGCGCATCACCACCCGCTCGCCATGCTGGGTCGGCAGCGTCGAGACGCGCGCATCGACATCGTGCCCGCCGATGCGCAGCGTCACGCGCCCATCCTGCGGCACGCGCTTTTCGGCGATGTCGAGCTTTGCCATCACCTTGATCCGGCTGACCAGCAGCGGCGCGAGCGCGCGTTGCGGTTCGAGCCTGTCGCGCAGCACGCCGTCGATGCGGAAGCGCACGACCACGCGCTTTTCCTGCGTTTCGACATGGACGTCCGAAGCGCCTTCCTTCACCGCCTCCAGCAACAGCGCGTTGATCAGGCGGATGACCGGCGAATCGTCCCGCGTGTCGAGCAGGTCGTCGACCGCCGCCGCGCTGTCGGCGAGCGCGGCGAGGTCCATCCCGCCAAGGTCGAGCTGCGCCGCCGCCGCGCCGCTGCCCGAATAGCTGGCGGCGAGCGCGGTATCGAACTCGGCATCGCTGACCGGCACCAGCCGCGCGCCGGGGGCGACCCGCTGCACCTCCAGCAACGCATCGAGCGCCGCGTCGCCGCGATGGACGCATTCGGCGCCCTGCGGCCCGTGGCGCACCACCACCCCGGCGCTGCGCGCATAGCTATAGGGCAGCGTCGTTCCGCCCGCCCCCGGCACGACCGCATCTGTCGCGGTCATGGCGCGAACTCGACATTGCCGACGACCCGTCCCGGCGCGCTGCCCGGACGAAGGTCCGCCCGGCGCAGGCGCAGCGGCGTCGTCTGTTCGACATCGGCGATCCAGCCGATCAGGTTTTCATAGGCCGTGTCGGTCAATTGCCCGCCCAGTCCGGACCCCACGGGCGCCAGTGTCACGGCGACGCCCCGCTCGCGCGCGGCGGCCTGTGCCGCCTCGACCGGCGCGCCCGGACGCGGCGCGGGCCGGCTGCCCGCGGGCGCCAGCGTTCCAGCGGCACGCACCCGCGCGGTCAGCGTTTCATAGGTGCGAATATCGGCCAGCGCCTGTGCCCGCGCCGTCTGCAGCGGCTGGACGATGCCAAACACGAGGATGAGCAGGCCCAGCAACGCGCCCAGCGTGCCCACCAGCCAGCGTTCGCGCGGCGACAGGCCGCCCCACCAGCCGCGCAGGCGATCGGCGGCGGCGTCCAGCGTCGGGCTGCGCGTGATCGGCAACCGGCTCATGCGCGCACCGTCACGATCACCGAACCGTCGCCCGCCCCCCCGACA
>CADEEK010000137.1:2648-6294 GCA_902826325.1 uncultured Sphingomonadales bacterium | reverse complement strand
ACGGCAAGATCAGCTTCATGCTGCGCGATGCGACCAAGGTGGATGCCGCGCGCGAACGGCTGCTGACGCTGACCGGCAGCGGCGTCGCCATGACCGGGCAGCGCGAATGGACGATCGAGGTGCAGGACAGCTCGCGCTTCGTCGTCAGCCAGACGTCGGCGGGGCTGCGTCAGGCGATCGAACAGGCGATGGGCGATGCCCGCGAAGTGGTCGACCGCCGCATCAACGCGCTCGGCACGCTGGAGCCCACCATCGTCGGACAGGGTACCGACCGTATCGTGGTGCAGGTGCCGGGCCTGCAGGACCCCGAAGCGCTAAAGGCGCTGCTCGGCAAGACCGCGCGGCTCGAATTCAAGCTGGTCGACACCACGGCCAATCCCAGCGATCTGGCACGCGGCGTCGCGCCGATCGGCGCGGAAATCCTGCCCTGGCCCAACGCCCCGGTCGGCATCCCCTATGTCGCCTATCCCGCCGAACAGGGGAAAATGCCGGTCATCGCGCTCAAGCGCCAGACGATCGTCAACGGCGATCAGCTGATCAACGCCAATCAGGAATATAACCAGACCAACGAAGTCGTGGTCGGCTTCACCTTCGACAGCCAGGGCGGCCGCCGCTTCGCCCAGGCGACGCAGGCCAATGTCGGCAAGCCGTTCGCGATCATCGTCGATGGCCAGGTGATTTCGGCGCCCAATATCAACGAACCGATCCTGGGCGGACGCGGCCAGATTTCCGGCGGCTTCACCGTCGAAAGCGCCAACCAGCTCGCCATCGCGCTGCGCTCGGGCAAATTGCCGGTCAAGCTCAACGTGGTCGAGGAATCGACGATCAGCCCGGAACTGGGCGCCGATTCGATCGAGGCAGGGATCATCGCGGGCACGGTCGGCACCGTGGCGATCATCGTCCTGATGCTGCTCGCCTATTTCCGCTTCGGCATCTACGCCAATCTCGCGCTGGTCGCCAACGTGCTGATGATCATCGGCATCATGGCGCTGTTCAACGCGACGCTGACGCTGCCCGGCATCGCCGGGTTCGTGCTGACGATCGGCGCGGCGGTCGACGCCAATGTGCTGATCAACGAACGCATCCGTGAAGAACTGCATCGCGGGCGCACCAACAACGCCGCGATCGAGTTCGGTTACAAGGAAGCGAGCCGCGCGATCTTCGACGCCAACGTCACCAACATCATCGCCGCGGCGATCATGTTCATCTTTGGCGCGGGCCCGGTGCGCGGCTTTGCCGTGGTGCTGACCATCGGCATCGTCACATCGGTGTTCACCGCCGTCACCTTTACCCGGATGATGGTCGCCAACTGGCTGAAAACCCGGCCGAAACAGTTGGTGATCTGAGGAAGAACGACATGCGTCCCCTGAAACTCGTTCCCGACAACGTCAATATCGACTGGATGCGCTGGCGGCATTGGGCGACGGTGCTGACGATCGCCATGGTCGTCGCCTCGATCGCGCTGCTCGCCTTTCGCGGGCTCAATTTCGGCATCGATTTCGTCGGCGGCCAGAATATCCGCGTGACCTTTGCCCAGCCGATCGCGATCGACGACCTGCGCGAACGGGTCGATGCGCTGGGCTATGGCGAATCGACCGTGCAGCAGTTCGGCGGCGCCAATGACGTCGCGATCCGCATGCCGGTGCCCGATGACGATGCCGGGGCGACGGCCCGCGCCACCGCGCGGCTGCGCGGCGTGATCGAACAGAATTATCCGGGCGCGCGGATCGCCTCGGTCGAAGCGGTGTCGGGCAAGGTTTCGGGCGAATTGTTCCAGAAGGGCGCGATGGCGCTCGGCTTTGCGATGCTGGCGGTCGCCATCTATATCTGGTTCCGCTTCGAATGGCAGTTCGGCGTCGGCGCGTTGCTGGCGCTGGCGCAGGACATGGTGGTCACGCTCGGCTTTTTCGCGCTGACACAGCTTGAATTCAACCTCAACACCATCGCCGCGCTGCTGACGATCATCGGCTATTCGCTCAACGACAAGATCGTGATTTTCGACCGCGTGCGCGAAAATCTGCGCAAATACCGCAAGATGGAAATCGTGCCGCTGCTCAACCTCTCGATCAACGAAACGCTGGCGCGCACGGTGATGACCTCGCTCACGCTGATCACCGCGCTCGCCGCATTGGTGCTGATCGGGCCGGACGTCATCTTCGGCTTCTCGCTGGCGATGCTGCTCGGCATCGTCGTCGGCACCTATTCGTCGATGTTCGTCGGCAACGGTATCCTGATCCAGTTTAAAGTGGGTCCGGGCAGCTTCGCGCCGCCCCAGTCCGCGGTGTCGGGTGCCGAGCGCACCGGCCCGGTCGACTTCAAGGATCTGCCCTGATGAAGATCGACCGGTCCCGCATTGAGGGGCCGGTGGTGCGAGGGTTCAGCGGCCGCGGCTTTCGCGTCGATGACGGCGTGTATGAAGGGCTGTTGCTGACGCCCGCCCGCGCCGACGGCTGGTCGCCGCCGCCACTCGCCGACCTTGCGCCCGCCGATTTCGCGCCCTTGCTCGCCCTCGACCCGCTGCCCGAATTCGTCCTGCTCGGCACCGGATCGACGCTGCAGCGCCCGTCGCCCGCGCTGGAGGCGGCGTTGCCGTTCGGCCTTGAGGTGATGGACAGCCGCGCCGCCGCGCGCGCCTGGGGCGTCCTGCGCGCCGAACTGCGCCCGATCGCCGCCGCCCTTTATCCGCTGGATTGAGGCGCAGGCGACGGCCCGTCGGCATCGCCCGCCCGCGCCCGGCGTGTCGCGACAAGGCCACGCAGATGGTCGTAAAGCGCCGCCGTGTTCGCTTCCCAGGTAAAGCGCATCGCATATTCGCGCACCGCCGCGCGCGGCGGCGGGTCGGCGAGCAGGTCGGCGATGGCCACCGCGATCGCATCGGCACGGCGCGCGACGATGCGTCCGGCGTCCGGTCCCGTCACCACTTCGCGCGCGCCGCCCGCATCGGGAATGACCAGCGGCGCGCCGCTCGCCAGCGCCTCGACCCAGGCGTTCGCCAGCCCTTCGGAGGCAGAGGCCAGCGCCATGACATCGGCGGCGGCGAGCAGCGGCGGCAACTCGCCATGCGCCACGCTGCCCATCAGCCTGACGCGATCCTGCACGCCCAGCCGCGCGATCATCGCCGTCAGGCGCGACCGTTCCGGCCCTTCGCCCGCGATCAACAGGTTGACGCCGGACAGCGACGCCACCGCCTCGATCACCCGATCATGCCCCTTGCGCGGGATCAGCGCGCCGACCGAAGCAACGAGTGGGCCGTCGACGCCCAACGCCGCCTTGGCCGCCGCCGCGTCGCGCGGCGCAAAGCGATCGAGGTCGACGCCGGTATGATGCACCAGGGTTCGCGCCTCGGGCATGCCGAGCGCCCCCATATCCGCCTTCATCGCCGCCGACACCGCCAGCAACCCGTCCGCCGCGCCACCGGCCGCGACCACCTGTGCGCCGGTGGCATCGGCGCGGCCCCAATGGTGAATGTCGGCCCCACGCGCCTTGATCGACACCGGCACATCGAACTGCCGCCCCAGCGCCACTGCGGCGGGACCGTCGGGAAAGAAGAAGCTGGCATCGATCACGTCGAACGGAAAATCGCGGCGCAGATCGGTCAGCACCGGCAACAATGCGCGGGTCAGCATCGCCGCATGAAACCGGCCAC
>CADEEK010000137.1:0-2638 GCA_902826325.1 uncultured Sphingomonadales bacterium | reverse complement strand
GGGAAATGCGGACGACGCACCGCCACGCCCTTCCACAATTCCTGTCGCGGCAAGCTGCTGAGCGCAGCATAATGCCCCCGCCGGTCGAGCGGCCAGGGCGGCAGGCCCAACGGCGCCACCACCCGCAGGTCGACATCGTCATGCGCGGCCAGCCCCAATGTCTGCCGCTCGACGAACACCCCGAAATTGGGGCGCGAGGCATCGGGGAACAGCGTGGAAAGGGTGAGCACGCGCAGCATGCCCCGCCTGCTACACCCTTCGCGTTAAAAGCGCATTAGGGGCGTGGCGCCCCCGCCGTCAGCGACAGCGCACCTCGCCCTTGTCCACCGACGCGCCGATCGCCGCGCCACCCGCGGCGCCGATGATCGTGCCCAGCGTCTTCGATCCGCCAGGGGCGATGATGTTGCCGAGCACGCCGCCGGCAATCCCGCCGACGATCAGTCCGGCGGTGCCGTCGCTGCGCTTGCAATAATAGCGCCCGTCGCTGCCGACATAGACGCGGTCGCCGCGCGCCAGCCGCCGTTCGGCATAATTGCCGTCACGATAATATCGCGGCGCATCCCAGCGCGGATCGCTTCCGGCATAGCCGGGGCGGTCATAACCATATTGCGTGCATGCACCCGTCATCGCGGCGGCGGCCGTGGCAACGGCAAGGGCTAATTTGTTCATCGGGCATCTCCCTGTGTGCGATGCCCCCCACATGTTTCCCAAACGAAACGGCGCGCGGAAGTTTCCCTCCGCGCGCCGACTATTTGACCTGACTGGAACTCAGCGACAGCGCTTGCTGCTGCGCTCAATCTCGCGTCCCGCAACCGCACCGGCAGCGGCGCCGAGCAGCGTGCCCACCGTCCGATCGCCGCGCGTATCGATGCTGCGGCCGACCAGCGCACCGGCAACGCCGCCGATCACCAGGCCGGTGGTCCCGTCCGGCTTGCGGCAATAACGCCGACCGTCACGGCCGCGCCATTCGCGATAGCTGTAACGCTTTTTCTGGGTTTGTGCCTGCGCCTCGTTCGACGAGAGCGGCAGCATGGCGGTTGCCGGAACCGCCAGCGAAGCAGCGCCAAGCGCCAGCATCAGATTACGCATGTCAAACTCCATTCTTCCATAAACCTGGCCTGCACAACGAGCGATGCGGTGCCGGGGTTTCATGAACGTCACATTTCGTGCAGTTCATCGCCCATGCAGGAATCCGCCGATCTCGTCCGCACGCTTGGCCTCGCCCCGCATCCCGAAGGGGGCTGGTATCGCGAAACCTGGCGCGCGGCGGCGGGCGTGGGCGAGGGCGGGGCAGGGCGGTCGCCCGGCACCGGCATCCTGTTCCTGCTGGAGGCGGGGCAGCGATCGCACTGGCACCGCGTCGATGCCGACGAAATGTGGCTGTGGCACGCGGGCGCGCCGCTCGATCTGATGATCGCCGACGAACACGACGCGAACCCGGCGACGATTGCCCTTGGCGGCGACGTGCTGGCTGGCTACACGCCCCAGGCGCTGGTGCCCGCGACTCGCTGGCAGGCGGCGGTGGCGCGCGACGGCTGGGCCTTGGTCAGCTGCATCGTCGTTCCCGGTTTCGACTTTGCCGGGTTCGAACTCGCCCCAGCGGATTGGGCGCCGTCGGGCTGATCCGTCCCCGTTATCCACGTTATTCACAGGTCGTTTCATGCCGAATCCGGCTTTGCGCGACTCGGATTCGGTGACAGCATCATGACTGTAAGCGGACGATGAAACGGCGAGAAATCGGCGGAAAATCAAAAGCTTACAACGGTCTGACGCATGCCGGTGCCTTCGGGAAACCGCATGGGACAGGACGGGGACGCCACCCCAGGAAACGGCCAGGCCGGCGCTGCGCAAGCAGGGCAGGGCGGGAACGAAATGGATCGGTGTCCGAACGTCGATCGACTGCCCTCGGGCGGGCGAAAGACGGGTTGTCGGGATATGGAAGCTCGCAAGGGCGGATATGGACCGGCGGCCGAACGCGAAGCCTCGACCTTCGGGAACGGGTGGAGCGGGTTGCGGCGGCGACCGCGCTTCGGCGCTGGACGCATGGCGCAGCCAGCCGCGACCGGCATGGCGACATGCACGGCGCGAGGTGATCGCGACAGGTCGGTTCCTTCGGGAGCAAGCCGTGGCGATGACCGGACCGCAAAGCGAATGCCGCAAGGCAGACGTGGCGCAAAGGACATCGTGGCGGACGGGGCGTTCCCCGGATCGCTCGCCCGCCCGATGACCGGCCGATAACGGGTTCGCCCGTTTTGAGGCAGGACGTCTGACCCGCAACCCTTGCCGGCGCGGGTCGGACATGCCGCCGACCGAAACCGGACGCACCCCCCTGTGGCGGCAGATGGTGGAAAACGAGGCGACATGGGGCTGGCGGAAACGCCGGCCCCTTTTCCTGTCGGGCTGCGACCGGCCGACGCATCCCGCCCCGCTGCTCAACCCGGCGCGCGGGTCAGCGTGATCAACCAGATGTCCGGTACCGCACCCAGCCGCAACGGCAACAGGCTGGTGCCCACCCCCGCACCGACGATCAACCGGCGGCCCCGTTCGACCACCAGCCCGCAGGCATAGCGATCGCCATAATCGGACATGGTGGCGATCGCACCGACCAGCGGCAGCCGGATCTGGCCACAATGCGTAT
>CADEEK010000136.1 GCA_902826325.1 uncultured Sphingomonadales bacterium | reverse complement strand
CCGGACCCGCGCCCGACCTTGCCGAATGTCATCCGCCAACCCCGCGCCGATCCGCCCCGGTCGCAATTCTTCAGCGTTCCCGTTATGTGCCATATCAGCGTGACGATGTCAAGCTATTTTTACCCATTTGGTTATATCGCCAGTCGGCTATCCATTGCGGCCATTACCGGGCGAAAGCCGTCAACCCGGTTGATAATTCGATATTTCCCGAATATTCGAATAATTGTTCGGAACCCAGATAACGGATCGCCGCCATGCCAATCCGCCACGACAAGCTCGACCCCGCAACCGTCCTGTCCGACATGCCAAAGGCGCGCGCGCCACATGGCGCCCGGCCTTGCCGCTGATGCAACTTCCCATCGCTGTCGCCGCCCTGTCCGCGCTCGCCCACCCGCATCGGCTGGCGGTGTTCCGCCTGCTGGTGCGCGCAGGGACGACCGGCATGGCGGCAGGTGACATCGCACGGGACGTCGGCGTGCGGCCCAACACGCTTTCGAGCCACCTTGCGCTGCTCGGCCATGCCGGACTCGTCCGCTCGCACCGCACGGGCCGGTCCGTCATCTATGCGGCGGACTATCATGGCATGCGCGACCTGCTCGCCTTCCTCGTCGCCGATTGCTGCGCCGGACGGCCAGAGATCTGCGCGCCCCTGATCGAAACGCTGACATGCGCCAATTGACGCCCCCGCGGCCGTCACTTGCCGACCGGGCACCGCCCCGGCCATTCGACGGCGCCCGCCCGCTGCTGCGGCCATTGGCTGCCGAAGCGGCCGGCACCGCCCTCCTGCTCGCGATTATTGTCGGCTCGGGCATCATGGGCGACCGGCTGGCGGGCGGGAATGTCGCGATCGCGCTTCTCGGCAACAGCATGGCGACCGGCGCGGGACTGGTCGTCCTCATTCACATGTTCGGCCCCGTCTCCCGCGCGCATTTCAACCCGGCGGTGACGCTGGCGCTGGCCCTGCGCGGCGACATCGAACCACCTCGCGCCCTCGCCTATCTCGCCGCGCAATGCCTCGGCGCGCTGCTCGGGGTGTGGCTGGCCCATGCCATGTTCGGCGAACCGCTGGTGCAGTTCTCGACCCAATCGCGCCACGGCCCGCCGCTCGCCCTGTCGGAAGCGGTCGCCACCTTCGGCCTGATCGGCACCATCATCGCCACCGGGCGCCATCGTCCCGACGCCACGCCGATGGCGGTCGGCCTCTATATCGCCGCCGCCTATTGGTTCACCGCCTCCACATCCTTCGCCAACCCCGCCGTCACGCTCGCGCGCAGCCTGACGGACAGCTTTTCGGGCATCGCGCCCGCCTGCGTGCCGCCGTTCATCCTTGCCCAGCTGATCGGCATGCTCGCGGCGGTGGCCTTCTTCGCCTGGCTGTTTGACGAGGCAGACGACAAATGACCGACTTTCCCGTCACCATCTTCCACAATCCCGATTGCGGCACCTCGCGCAACGCGCTCGCGATGATCAAAGCCGCCGGTTACGCCCCGACGATCATCGACTATCAACGCACCGGCTGGACGCACACCCAGCTTGCCGCGCTGTTCGCCGCGATCGACGCGACCCCGCGCGACATGCTGCGTGAACGGATCCACCTGGCCTTTGCGGAAGGCATGGACGCGGTGATCCTCAACGCCATGGTCGACCACCCCATCCTGGTGAACCGGCCGATCGTGGTGACGCCGCGCGGCACCAGATTGTGCCGCCCGTCCGAATGCGTGCTCGACCTGCTCGATCGCCAGCCCGGACATTTCGTCAAGGAGGATGGCGAGATCATCCGCTGACTCTCCCCCGCCCCCCGTCTGGCGAACCACTGCCAAGGCTGATACGGCCATCGCACAATCAGATGAGAGGATGGCGGGCATTATGGCATTCAACGACGAAGTCGCGATCGTCACCGGCGGCGCAACCGGCATCGGCGCCGCGGTGGTTCGAACGCTCGCGGAGCGGGGCGTGCGCTGCGTCATCAACTACGCCTCCAGCGCCGATGCGGCCGAATCGCTCGCCGCCGAACTCGGCAACGGCTCGATCGCGGTGCGCGCCGACATCGCCGAGGATGCCCAGTGCACCGCGCTGGTCGATGCGGCGCAGCAGGCGTTCGGACGGCTCGACTATCTCGTCAACAATGCCGGACGCACCAAATTCGCCGACCATGAGGATATGGCCGCGCTCGACGCCGATGATTTCCTCGACATCTACCGGCTCAACGTCGTCGCCCCGTTCCAGATGATCCGGGCCGCCACCCCGCTGCTGCGCGAAGGACCGGCCAGCGCCGTCGTCAACATCGCCTCGATCGCCGGGGTCCATGGCGTCGGTTCGTCGGTCGCCTATGCCGCGTCAAAGGGGGCACTGATCACGCTGACCAAAAGCCTCGCGCGCGTGCTCGCTCCCGCCATCCGCCTCAATGCGATCGCACCCGGCTATGTCGGCACCGGCTGGTTCGAACGGCGCGGCGATGCCGATGCGTTCGACCGGCTCAACCGCTACATCGCGAACCATGTGCCGATGGGCTTTGCTGCAATGGCGCAGGACATCGCCGGTCCCGTCGTCAACCTGCTCGATCCCGCCTCGCGCGCGATCACCGGCGAAACGCTGCTGGTCGATGCCGGCCAGCATCTCGACATCGGCCTCTCCCGCCGCCCCGGCAAATAATCAGGGGATCGCCACAACGATCGTCGAAAAATGGTGCTGCCGGTGAGGATTGAACTCACGACCTCAGCCTTACCAAGGATGCGCTCTACCACTGAGCTACGGCAGCACTCGGCGCAGGCGGCATGGTCCGCCCCGCGCGGGAGGCGGCCCTTTCGCGCGGGCGCGCCCGGTTGTCAAGGCACGCCCCCCCGGTTTATCGGCCTCGCCGATGGATGACCGCGACAAAAAGGCCCGCCTCGCCGCCGCCCTGCGCGAAAATCTGCGCAAGCGAAAGGCTCAGGCGCGCGACCTGGCAACCCCGCCCGATCCGGCCGAAGCCGTGCCGGACAAACCCGATCCCGCGCCCTGAGCGTTATCCCGCAACCCCCGGCCATTCCAGCCCACCGGGCAGATCCTTGGCGGCAAAATCGCACTGCAATACGCGACGGCGCCCCGGCAATGTCGCGGCGGCGGAGGCATGCAGGATCAAGGTCGCACAGGCCCACACATCGCCCGCCTCGGCGGGGCAAGCCCGGACTCCGTATTTACGGACGACCCCGTCAATCGCATCGACCGGCACCATGCCCTCGCGATGAGACCCCGGCGCAATCAGCAACGGCGCGTTGGTCTCGGGCACATCGTCGATATGCATGCGCAGGGTCAGCATCCGCGCCAACAGGTCGACCGGCGGCGCGACATGCGGCATCCCCGCCTTGACCGTCCACGGCCCGAACCCGGGCACATCGACGCGCCGCCGGACGCAGATCGTCCGGTCCTGATGCCAGCCCAGCGCCCAGTTGGCGCGCGCCGTCTTGTCGAACAGGATCGCCCGCACCGGACGGCACGCCGGTCCCAGCCGCGCCGCTGCGATCGCACCAACCGCGCCGGTCGATGAGAGCAAGCCGGCCAGATCGCCAATGCCCCCGATCCGTGTCCCGGCCCTTCCATCAGGCAGTCGCGCCAGCGCGGCCGTCACCGCCGTCAAGTCCGGTGCCACAGCGCGCCGAAAGCGCTGCGCGCCATGATCGCAAAGGTTCAGCAGGTCACTGCGATATGGCGGTCTCGCGGCGATGCCGCCATCGCCCGCGTCAGCCCGCGACGACATGGCGATGCCTGCCCCTCACCGCGCCGCGATCGGCCTGCATTTCCCTTCCAGCCACGCCCGCTCCTCGGGCGACAATTGCGGCCCCAGCACCTCCAGCACCCGCGCATGATAGCCATCCAGCCAGCGCCGCTCGGCCTCGCTCAACAATGCCGGCTCGATCAATTCGCGCTCGATCGGGCAAAAGGTCAGCGTCTCGAACCCCAGCATCGGCGATTCCGCGCCCGCAACCTCGCGCGGTTCGACCAGCACCAGATTCTCGATCCGGATGCCGAATTCGCCCGCCTTGTAATAACCCGGCTCGTTCGACAGGAACATACCCGCGCGCAACGGTTCGGCGGGGCCGCCGCCCGGATAATTGGGCGCGGCGATCCGCTGCGGCCCCTCATGCACCGAAAGATAGGCGCCGACGCCATGGCCGGTGCCATGGCTGTAATCCAGCCCGACGTCCCATAATGGCCGCCGCGCAAAGGCGTCGATCTGTCCGCCGTTCGTCCCTTCGGGAAACACCGCGGTGGCGATGGCAATATGGCCCTTGAGCACGCGGGTGAAACGGTCGCGCATTTCCGCCGTCGGCTCGCCGATGGGAATGACGCGCGTCACATCGGTCGTCCCGTCTTCATATTGCCCGCCCGAATCGACCAGATACAGCTGCCCCGGCTCGATCGGCAGGCTCGATGCCGCCGTCACCTTGTAATGCGGGCTGGCCCCGTTCGGCCCGGTCGCCGAAATCGTATCGAAGCTCAGATCCTTGAGCAGCCCGGTCTCCGCGCGAAACGCCGCCAGCCGTTCCGCCGCCGACAGCTCGGTGACGCCGCCCCCCGGCATTTCGGCCTCCGCCCATTTGAGGAACCGCGCCAGCGCCGCGCCGTCCCGCGCCTGCGCCGCGCGGTGCCCGGAAATCTCGACCTCGTTCTTGATCGCCTTGGCCAGCACCACCGGATCGCGAACGCTCAGCACCTGCGCCCCGCCCGCCTCCAGCGCCTCGAAGATCGCGGCGACCGCGCGTTCCGGGTCCGCCGCCACCCGCTTGCCCTGCAACGACTGCAGCGCGCCGGCAAATTCGGCCCGGTCGCGTACCTTCACCGCATTGCCCAGATGACGACTCACATCCTCGCTCAACTTGTCCGGCGCCACGAACAATTCCGCCGCGCCATCGGCATGAACGACGGCATAGGCGAGCGCGACCGGCGTATGGCTGATATCCGCGCCCCGGATATTGAACGCCCAGGCGATCGAATCGAGCGCGGACAACACCACCGCATCCGCCTTGCGCTGCGCCAGCCAGTCGGCGATGTCGGCGCGCTTGGCCGCGCTGTTGCGCCCCGCCGCCGCATCGTCCTGAACGGTCAGCTTGGCGTCCGACGGCGCGGGCCGCTCCGCCCACACCGCATCGATCGGATTGGCCGCCACCGCCACCAGCTCCGCCCCACGCTCCGCCAGCGCCCGCCGCGCCTCGGCCACCCAGCCGCGCGTATGCAGCCAGGGATCGTAACCGATCCGCCCGCCCTGCGGCGCATGCTCGGCCAGCCACGCGGCGATGCTCACCTGCGGCACCGGGACATATGCCCAATGCGCCCCGTCCACCTGCTGCCGCACCTGCAGCGTATAGCGCCCATCGGTAAAGATCGCCGCTTCCTGCGGCAGCACCACCGCGCTCCCCGCACTACCCTGAAAGCCGGTCAGCCACGCCAGCCGCTGCGCATAATCCCCGACATATTCGCTCATATGCTCATCGGTCAGCGGGACGACGAACCCGTCAAGACGGTCGCGCTTCAACTGCTCGCGCAGGGCCTGCAGGCGGTCGGCATAGGTGGACATGGGCGGATTCCGGATCTGGTTGCTGGCGTTACATATGGGCATGTTGTTCACCCGGCACCAGCCCGCTCCCCCACCCGGCCACCCGACGACGATATCTTATGGGTCGCCCGGTAGAGGAGCGGACCGGTGCCGGACCCGCGTGAGCGGATCAAGAAAGCGACCTAAAGGTCCAGCTTCTCATAATCCGCCGGCGGATTGATCCCCTCCATCCGCTCGGCAAGCAGCGGGCGAAAGCTCGGCCGGCTCTTCATGCCCACATACCAGCGCTTCGCCTGTTCATGGCTCTTCCAGTCGATCCCGCCCAGATAATCGGCCACGCTGATCTGCGCCGCCGCCGCCAGATCGGCCAGGCTCATCGTCGCCCCGCCCAGCCAGGTGCGATGATCGAGCAGGAAATCGATATAGTCGAGATGCGCGACCGCCGCCTTCATCGCCTCGCGCAGCGCGCCCGAATCGGGCGTGGCACGATGGACGATCCGCTTGATCATCCGCTCGTTGAGCAACGGCCCGGTAATCTCGCGAAAGAACTGCACGTCGAACCACGCGACCAGTCGGCGGATCTCCGCCCGGTCCGCCGCGGTGCCGTTCAGCATCGCCGCCTTGCTCACCGTTTCCTCGAAAAACTCGCAGATCGCGACCGAATCGATCAGCACCACGCCGCGATCGTCGGCCATCACCGGCACCTGTCCCGCCGGATTCATGTCCAGAAACTCGTCGCGCCGCTGCCACGGCGATTCGCGCACCGGCTCGTAACCCACACCCTTTTCGCCGAGTACGAGCCGAACCTTCCGCGAAAACGGACACAGGGGAAATTGATAAAGCTGCCACATGGCAACAGGCTTTAGGCCGCCGCCAAGCCCAGCGTAAAGGGACGA
>CADEEK010000135.1 GCA_902826325.1 uncultured Sphingomonadales bacterium | reverse complement strand
GGCAGGATATTCTGGAATGGGTGGCCGGGTGGGGGAGCGGGCTGGTGCCGCAACCCAACAAAGAAGCGCCGGTGCCGCAACCCAACAAAGCGCGCGACCCTACCCCGCGACCTGCGCCGCTTCGTCGATCAGGCGGGTGGTGCGCTGGCGCAACGCGGCGCGGACCTTGGGCTGGAACAGGCCGACAACGGGCAGGACCCACAGGAACGGCAGGATCATCGCCGCCACGACAAAGGCGACAATGCCGACCGCCCATTTTGCCGCCGCGCGGCTGAGCGCATTGCCCACCGCGTCGGTCATCACGATCCGCCGCGGACCCTTAAGGTCATAGAGGCGCGAGGTGGTGAAGATCGCGCTGCCGCTGCGGTCATCGACCCGGGGCGCCACGTCGCCCTCGACCGGTCGCGGGGCTTCGCGCTGCACGGGCATCGCCGGCGCCGCATCGCCCAGCTGCGGTTCGCGGGCCGTGGGTTGCCCGGTGCGCGAATCGATCACCACCAGCCGCCGTCCGCGCTCGACCACTTTGTATCGGCTCGGCGGCACCTGCGTCATCGGCGGGTCAGCCCAGTTTCTCGCGCAGCGCCATCATCGCGATCGCCGCCGCTGCCGCGCCGCCGCCCTTGTCCAGCTGCGCCGGGTCCGCGCGGACGATCGCCTGCGCCTCATTCTCCGTCGTCAGGATGCCGTTGCCGATCGCGATGCCGTCCATCGTCAGCGCCATCACGCCGCGCGCGCTTTCATTGGCGACGATCTCGAAATGATAGGTTTCGCCCCGGATCACGACACCGAGCGCGACGAAACCGTCATAACGCCCGGTTTCCGCCGCCATCGCGATGGCGCCCGGCACCTCCAGCGCGCCGGGGACGCTGACCGTGTCATGGACATGGCCCGCCGCCTCGATCGCGGCGCGGGCACCGGCGAGCAGCATGTCGTTCAGATGGTCGTAGAAGCGCGCCTCGACGATCAACAGCCTCGCCATCACCCTTCCCCCAGATCGATCGCGCGTTCGCCCTTGATCGACAGGCCATAACCGCTGAGGCCGACCAGCATGTGATGCGTGTTGGTCAACAGGATCATGTCTTCGACCCCCAATTCGGTCAGGATCATCGCGCCGACGCCATAATCGCGCAACTCTTCCATGTCGCGTTCGGTGCGCATCCCCGCCTTGCGCTCGATCGCGACGGTAAACTGGTCGGCGCGCGGCTTGTTGATGACGACGATCACGCCCGCGCCGTCCTCGCCGATGATCTCCATCGACCGTTGCAGCAGCCGTCCGCGCTCGCCTTCCTCGCCGAACACATCGGCAAAGGGCGACATCGCGTGCATCCGCACCAGCGTCGGCCGGTCGGCGCGCACGCGGCCCTTCATCAGCACGATCTGTTCGGTGCCCGACGCCTTGTTCCAGAAGGTCATCACCCGCCATTCGCCGCCCCAGCGGCTGGTGAAGGTGGTTTCCGCGCGCTGTTCGACCAGATGGTCGTGGCGGCGGCGATAGGCGATCAGGTCGCGGATCGTGCCGATCTTGAGATTGTGGAGCTGGGCGAAGGCGACCAGGTCGTCCATCCGCGCCATCGTGCCGTCGTCCTTCATGATCTCGCAGATCACGCCCGAAGGATTGAGGCCGGCGAGGCGGGAGACATCGACCGCCGCCTCGGTATGTCCGGCACGCACCAGCACCCCGCCTTCACGCGCGACCAGCGGAAAAACATGGCCGGGGGAGACGATGTCGGCTTCCCCCTTCGACAGATCGGTGGCGACGGCGATCGTGCGCGCGCGATCGGCGGCGGAAATGCCGGTGGTCACGCCCTCGCGCGCCTCGATCGACACGGTGAAGGCGGTGCCCATGCTGGTCCCGTTGCGCCGCGTCATCGGCTGCAGCCCCAGCTGGTCGGCGCGCCCCTGTGTCATTGCGAGGCAGATCAGGCCCCGGCCATGTTTGGCCATGAAATTGACCGCATCGGGCGTCGCCATCTGGGCCGGGATGACCAGATCGCCCTCATTCTCCCGATCTTCGTCATCGACCAGGATGAACATGCGCCCGTTGCGCGCCTCGTCGATGATTTCTTCGGGCGAGGACAGAAAGGCGTGCGGCAGGCGCGCGAGTTCAGGCTTGGCCACGATAGGCCTCCATGCGTTGAAGATAACGCGCGAGCACGTCGATCTCCAGGTTGACGGCCTGTCCCGCGGCGATCGTGCCGAGCGTGGTCACGGCCTGGGTATGCGGGATGAGATTGACCGAAAAATGGGTGGTGCCGTCGGACTGATCGGCCACCTCGTTCACCGTCAGCGACACGCCGTCGATGGTGATCGACCCCTTGGGCGCGATGAACGGGGCGAGGGCGGCAGGAACGGCAAAACCGATCTTCTTCGAATCGCCTTGCGGACAGATGCCGAGCACGGTGCCGACGCCGTCGACATGGCCGGTGACGATATGTCCGCCCAGTTCGTCGCCGAGCTTGAGCGCGCGTTCGAGGTTGAGCCGGCGCCCGGCCACCCATTGATCGGCGGTGCGCGCGATGGTTTCGCCCGAAACATCGACCGCGAACCAGGCCGAACCGTCGCCGGTCCCCTTGTCCACCACCGTCAGGCACACGCCCGAACAGGCGATCGAGGCGCCCAGGTCGATCGTCGCCGCGTCATAGCCGCACGCGATCCGCACCCGCCGGTCGCCCCGGTCCTCGACCGATTCGATGGTGCCGACATCGCTGACGATTCCGGTGAACATAGCGCCCTAATTCTTGTCCTGTGTCGCGCGCTCGTAAACTTCCAGCCGGTCGCTGCCAAGCATGCGCGTGTCGACCAGCCGCCATCGCCCGTGCGCGGCATCGAGCGCGGTCAGCCCCAGATCGGCAAGTCCGGGCGTGCCGCCGAGCAGGATCGGCGCGCGATACAGGATCAGCCGGTCGACCAGATCGGCGCGCAGGAAGGCCGCAGCGGCCTGAGCGCCCCCCTCGACCAGCAGGTGATCGACGCCGGGCAGCGAGGCGATTTCCTGTGGACTGGCGATGCAGCGCCAGCCCGATTGGGGGTGCAGCGACAACAGCAGGCGACGCGGGCTGCGATCCTCCAGCCCCGGCAGGCGCACGTCGAGCTGCGGCGCATCGGCGGCAAAGGTGCCGCGCCCGACCAGGATCGCTTCATGCCGCGCGCGTTCGACATGGCCATGAGCGCGGGCATCGGCGCCGGTGATCCAGCGGCTGTCGCCATTGGCCAGCGCGATACAGCCGTCGAGCGAGGTGGCGAGCTTGAGCGTCACCACCGGCCGCCCGCGCGCACGGCGGATGAGGAAGCCGGCCATGTCCCGCCGCGCCTGCGCCGCGCCGACGCCGGTCGTCACCGCAATCCCGGCGTCGCGCAACCGCGCAATGCCCTTGCCATTGGTGCGCGGATCGGGATCGGTCAGCGCGACGACGACCCGCGACACCCCCGCCGCGATCAGCGCGCCCGAACAATCGCCGCCCCGCGGGGAGAGATGCGCGCAAGGTTCCAGCGAGACATAGGCGCACGCGCCGCGCGCCGATGCTCCCGCCTGGTCGAGCGCCATCGCCTCGGCATGGGGGCGCCCGCCCGGCTGGGTCCAGCCGCGCCCGACGACGCGGCCATCGCGCACGATCACGCACCCGACATTGGGATTGGGCGCCGTGCGCCCGCGCCCGCGCGATCCCAGTGCCAGCGCCCCCCCCATCCAGCGCGCATCGTCCGCCGCGGTCATGTTCATATGCCCAGCGCGTTCAGCCTGTCGTCGATCTTCTTCCACTCGCGCTGGCGCGCATCCGCCTTTTTCTTGCGCTCCGCCTCGATCTTCAGCCGCTTGGCCTCGTCGATCTTCTGCTGGGCGATGATCTCCTCGATCGTGCGGTCGGCGCGCCAATTCTGCACATAGATGATCTCGCGCTTATATTCCTTTTCGAAATAGCTGTCCTTGAACAGCGCGGCGACGATCATCAGCGTCACGAAAAAGGCGGCGAACATGAACCCCAGCTCGTATCGGTGCCGCAGCCTGAGGAACGTGCGCAGGTCGCGCACCGCCCGCAGCGGCGAAAGATATTTGAGCAGCTTCATGGCATCATAGATAGGCGTGCGGGCGCGCCGCGACCAGCCCTTCATGGACGGCGCGCCCGGCGACAGGTCAGACATTGATGCGAAAGCGCACGGTCATCTCCTTCCAGCTTTCGACCGGAATGCCGTCGCGGGTGGCGGGCCGGAACCGCCAGCGGGCCAGCGCATGCCGCCGCGTCACGTCGAAAAAGGCGTTGCTGGGGCTGGCGAGCCGCTCGACCGCCTTGACCCGCCCGTCGACGCCGATCAGCACGCGGACCCGCACCAGCCCTTCATTGCCGGCGCGAAGTTCGGTGCCGGGATAATCGGGCTGGAAGCCATTGGCGTAGCGCGGGTCGATCGTCGAATCGATCATCACCGGCGGCGCGACCGGCGGATCGGCGGCCACCGTGCCGCCGCCGGGTGCCGCGGGCGGATCGAAACTGGGGCGAACCGGGTCCGTGGTGCTGTCCAGCACCGGGCCGCTCGGCACCGTTGGCACCACCGGGTCGGGGCGGGCGAGCGGCGGGGTGGTGGTCGTTTTGGCGGTGGTGCGCGGTTCTGGGCTCGGCTCGGGTTCGGGCGGCGGAGTCGGCGTATCCTTGTAATCGCGGATGATGAACGGACCGGTCGGCGCGTTCGGCACGATTTCCGGCGCGGCGAACATCAGGCCCGCGACCAGCGCCCCGTTGATCAGCAGCGCCGCGCCCGCGCTGATCGGCCGCGATGCGCGCGAATTGTCATATCGATTGGCAGCCATCGACTCTCTCCTTCACTCCGATCATTGTCGGACGAAGGTTATGATACACCATTACATGACGATCGCAAAAGTCTTTATCGTGCCTCGATTTTCAGGCGTGCCGCAACCGTGCCACCGCCCGTTCGCGCCCGATCAGCGGCAACAGCGCCGCCATGTCCGGGCCATGGTCGCGCCCGGTGAGCGCGCGGCGCAGCGGCAGGAACAGCGCCTTGCCCTTGCGCCCGGTCGCATCCTTGAGCGCGCTGGTCAGGCCGTGCCAGGGGTCGCCCTGCCAGTCGAGTTCGTCGGCAATCTGTGCCGCCTGTGCCAGAAATTCGGCATCGCCGGGATCTGTGGCGGCGGCGACCGGCCCTTCGACCACCTGCCACCAGTCCGCCGCCTCCGCCACGGTCGACAGATTGGGCCGGATCGCGTCCCAGCCCGCCGCGTCCATCCCCGCCGGCAAGCGCGCCGCGACCGCCGCAAAGTCCAGCTGGTGGACGATCCGCGCGTTGAGCTGTGCCAGCTCCGCCTCGTCGAACCGCGCCGGGGCGCGTCCGAACCGCGCGAAATCGAACGCGTCGATCAACGGCCCGCGATCGACCAGCGGTTCGACCGGATCGCTGGTCCCCAATCGTGCGAGCAGCGCGACGATCGCCTGCGGTTCGATCCCCATTTCGCGAAAATGTGCGACGCCGAGCGATCCCTGCCGCTTGGACAATTTGCCCTCGCTTCCGGTCAGCAGCGCTTCATGGGCGAAGGCGGGCGGTTGGGCGCCGAGTGCCGTGAACATCTGCAACTGCGCGGCGGTGTTCGACACATGGTCCTCGCCGCGCACGACATGGGTGATGCCCATGTCGATATCGTCGATGACCGACGGCAAGAGATACAGCCAGCTGCCATCGGCGCGGCGGATCACCGGATCGCTGATCGTCGCCGGATCGAATTTCTGCGGGCCGCGGATCAGGTCGTTCCATTCGATCGGCGCGCGCTCGTCCAGCCGGAAGCGCCAGTGCGGGGCCACCCCCGCCGCCGCCAGCTGCGCGCGATCGGCGTCGCTGAGCCGGAGCGCCGCGCGGTCATAGATCGGCGGCAAGCCGCGCCCCAACAGCACCTTGCGCCGCAAATCGAGTTCCTGCGGCGTTTCATAGGCGGGATAGATGCGCCCCGCCGCGACCAGTTCGGCAAAGCGCGCCTCATAAAGGTCGAACCGCGCCGACTGCCGCGTCTCTTCGGCGAAATCGAGGCCCAGCCAGGCCAGATCGGCGCGAATCGATTCGACATAATCCTCGCGCGAACGCGCCGCGTCGGTGTCGTCGATGCGCAACAGGAACCGCCCCCCGGCCTTTTGCGCCCACAGCCAGTTGTGCAACGCCATGCGGGTATTGCCGATATGCAGATGCCCGGTCGGGCTGGGCGCAAAGCGGGTCAGGATCGGTCGGTCGGGATTCATGGCCCGCCGCTAGCCGATTTCGCGCGCGCGCGAAACGTCGCCCGTTTACCTGTGCGCCGAATCCCCCTATCGCGGCGCCCTCCCGATGCCGCACGCGGTTGGCGGGGGCGCTTAGCTCAGTTGGTAGAGCATCTCGTTTACACCGAGAGGGTCGGCGGTTCGAGCCCGTCAGCGCCCACCATTCCAGGCCGCGATCGCATCGCCACCCCTTCGCATACTTCGCTTCTCAAGCCCGTGACCGGACGGCCGATCGG
>CADEEK010000134.1 GCA_902826325.1 uncultured Sphingomonadales bacterium | reverse complement strand
ATTTCTGGCGGCAGGCGCTGTGGGTCGGGCTGTCGGTGCCGGTATTGCTGCTGGTGTCGATGCTGCCTGCCAAATTCGCGCAGCGCATGGCGCTGTTGGGGACGGCGGTGTGCCTGGTGCTGGTCGCGCTCGCCGCCTTTTTCGGGGCGGAGGTCAATGGTGCGCGGCGCTGGATCGGCGTCGGTTTCGCCTCGTTCCAGCCGTCGGAGTTCCTGAAGCCCTTTTTCATCGTCACGATCGCCTGGTTCCTGTCGATCCGGGCCAAGGAACCGGACCTGCCGGTCATTCCGCTGACCGGCGCGCTGACCGGGGTGGTCGCGGCGCTGTTGATGCTTCAGCCCGATTTCGGGCAGACGATGGTGTTCGGCCTGGTCTGGGTGGTGTTGCTGATGCTCGCCGGGATTTCCACGCGGGCGATCGGCGTGCTGGGCGGCGGCGCGATCGCGGGCGTCACCGCCGCCTATCTGTTCTATGACACGGCGCGCACCCGCATCGACAGTTTCCTGTTCCCCGATCCCGACAAGGCGGCGGCGGAGCATTACCAGACCGACATGTCGCACGCCGTGCTGACCGCGGGCGGGGCGACCGGCACGGGTCCGGGCGGCGGGACGGTCAAGTTCAAGCTGCCCGAGGCGCATACCGATTACATCTTTTCGGTGGTCGGCGAGGAATTCGGCCTGATCGCGTGCATCGGCATCGCCATCCTGTATCTGGCGATCATCGTGCGCGTGCTGGTCAAGCTGCTGGACGAGGAGGACAGTTTCCGCCTGCTCGCCGCCGCGGGCCTTGCGGCCCAATTCGGGATTCAGGCGTTGATAAACATGGCGGTCAATACCGGGCTGGCCCCGTCCAAGGGCATGACGCTGCCCTTTATTTCCTATGGCGGGTCGTCGATGATCGCCTTGTCGATCGGCATGGGGCTTCTGCTCGCTTTCACGCGCCGGAACCCGTATCTCAAGCGTTCACCCTATATGGTGCGAGGGAGCGGTTGATGACATCGGGCAAGCGTTACGTATTGGCGGCGGGCGGCACCGGCGGGCATATGGTGCCAGCCGCGGCGCTGGCCGCCGAACTGACGCGGCGTGGACATGCGGTGGCGCTGGTCAGCGACGAGCGCGGGGTGCGCTTTCCCGGCCTGTTCGACGGGATCGAGACGCGGGTGGTGCCTGCGTCGCGCTTTTCGGGCGGGCCGATCGGCTGGCTGCGCGCCGCCAATGCGATGCGCAAGGGACGCACACAGGCGCGGCGGCTGTATCGCGAGTTTCAGCCGTCGGCGGTGGTGGCGTTTGGCGGCTATGCCTCGCTGCCCGCGCTGATGGCGGCATTTTCGATGAAGGTGCCCGCGATCGTGCATGAACAGAATGCGGTGCTGGGCCGGGTCAACCGGCTGGTCGCGGGCAAGGTGGCGGGGATCGCCACCAGCTATGACCGGGTCGAGCGGTTGAAGCCCAAATATGCCGATCGCGTCCATCTGGTCGGCAATCCGGTGCGCGAGGCGGTGGCGGACCTGCGCCTCAAACCCTATCCGCCGCTGGAGGCCGAGGGGATTTTCCGCGTGCTGGTGACGGGCGGGAGCCAGGGGGCGTCCATCCTGAGCGATGTGGTGCCCGATGGCCTTGCGCTGTTGCCGGTGCATTTCCGCCGCCGGTTGCAGGTGACGCACCAGGCGCGGGTCGAGGATATCGACGAGGTGCGGCGCAAATATGCGCAGCATGAGATTCCGGCGGAGATCGCCACCTATCTGCCCGACCTGCCCGAACGGCTGGCCTGGTCGCATATCGTGATCGCGCGGGCGGGGGCGTCGACCATTGCCGAACTGACGACGGCGGGGCGACCGGCGATCCTGGTGCCGCTGCCCAGTGCGACCGACGATCATCAGACCGCCAATGCGCGCGAGATCAGCGAGGCGGGCGGCGCGCGCACCATCGCGCAACGTTCGTTCAATGCGCAGGAACTGGCCAAGCAGATCCAGAAGCTGGGGCTGGAGCCCGAAGCCTTGGCGCATGCCGCCGCCTGTGCGCGCAGCGTCGGGCGGCCCGATGCGGTGCGCGACCTGGCCGACCTGGTCGAATCGATCGATGCCGACTGGGCGTCGGCGGGGCTGGGCGTTGCCGAGCCGGTGCGCGCGGCGCCGGGTGGCGCGGCGTTCGCGCGGACGTCGGCGTGAGGCCGGGGGCATGAGGCCGGGGGCATGAGGGGCGTCGCGACCGATATCGGGGTGATCCATTTCGTCGGGATCGGCGGGATCGGCATGTCGGGCATTGCCGAGGTGATGCACAATCTGGGTTACAAGGTGCAGGGCAGCGATGTCGCCGAGGGCTATGTCGTCGAGGGGCTGCGCAAGCGCGGGATCGCGATCACCATCGGCCATGCCGCCGACAATCTGGGCGAGGCGGCGGTGGTGGTGACATCGACCGCGATCGTGCGGACCAATCCGGAGGTCGAGGCCGCCTATGCCCGCCGCATTCCGGTGGTGCGCCGCGCGGAGATGCTGGCCGAGCTGATGCGCCTTAAATCCACCGTCGCGGTGGCGGGCACGCATGGCAAGACGACGACGACGAGCATGATCGCGGCGCTGCTGGATGCGGGCGGGGTCGATCCGACCGTCATCAATGGCGGCATCATCAACCAATATGGCTCCAACGCGCGGCTGGGCGACAGCGAGTGGATGGTGGTGGAGGCCGATGAGAGCGACGGCAGCTTCCTGCGGCTTGACGGGACGATCGCGGTCGTCACCAATATCGATCCCGAACATCTCGATCATTATGGCAGTTTCGACCGGGCCAAGGACGCCTATGTCGAATTTGTCGAGAATGTTCCCTTTTACGGTGCGGCGTTGCTGTGCCTCGACCATCCCGAGGTGCAGGCGATCATCCCGCGCGTGCGCGACCGGCGCATCGTCACCTATGGCTTTGCGGCGTCGGCGGATGTGCGCGGGGTGGACGTGCAGCCCTATCCCGGCGGCAACCGCTTTGCCGCGATCATTCGCGGGCGCGACGGTGCGACCCGGTCGATCGAGGACATCGACCTGCCGATGCCGGGGCGGCACAATGTCCAGAATGCGCTGGCGGCGATCGGCGTCGCGCTGGAAATGGGCATCGACGATGCGACGATCGCGAGCGGCTTCGCCAAGTTCGGCGGGGTCAAGCGGCGCTTTACCAAGGTCGGCGAAATCGCCTTTGCGGGGCAGGCGCCGGCGATCGTCATCGACGATTACGGGCACCATCCGGTCGAAATCCGTGCGGTGCTGTCGGCGGCGCGGGAGAGTGCGCAGGGACGGGTGATCGCGGTGGTTCAGCCGCATCGCTATTCGCGGCTCGGCAATCTGATGGACGAGTTCGCCCAGGCGTTCAACGATGCCGATATGGTGTTCGTCTCCCCCGTCTATGCCGCGGGCGAGGCGCCGGTCGAGGGGGTCAGTGCGCAGGCGCTGGTCGAACGGACCGTCGAGCGCGGCCATCGCAGCGTCGCCGCGATCGCCGATGCCGATGCGCTGGCGGACAGGATCGGCGAGGTCGCGCAGCCGGGCGACCTGATCGTGTGCCTGGGTGCGGGCGATATCACCAAATGGGCGGCGGGCCTGGCCGATGCCGTCAACGCGAAGGTGCCCGCATGAGCGACTGGTTCGGCCTTGCCAGCGAAATCCAGCGCGAGATCCTGCGCGCGCAACGCGCCCAGATCGATGCCGCGCAGAAGATGCTCGATGCGGGCAAGGACGTGACGCAGCTGCACGAAGCGGGGCAGAAGGTGGCCGAGGCGAACCTGTCCTATTGGAAGCAATGGGCGAAGCTGTGGGGGATCAAGTGAGGATCTCTCGTCTTGATCCCTTCTGCTACAGGCTCTTGGTGGGGGTGGGGCCTGTTCTCGCGCCCGTGGCTCTCGGTGAGACCGAGACGCCCCACCCCAACCCCTCCCCTGAAGGGGAGGAGCTATGATTGCGGAACTCCCCAGGGTTCGCGGCAGGTTGACGCCGGGTGCGCCGCTGGCGCCGCTGGTGTGGTTCAAGAGCGGCGGGACGGCGCAGTGGCTGTTCGAGCCTGCCGATGCCGACGATCTGGCCGATTTCATGCGCGAGCTCGATCCCGCGATGCCGGTGATGGCGCTGGGCCTGGGGTCCAATCTGATCGTGCGCGACGGCGGGGTGCCGGGGGTCGTGGTGCGGTTGGGCAAGGCCTTTGCGAAGGTTGCGGCCGATGGACTGACGCTGCATTGCGGCGGCGGGGCGAGCGGGATCCTGGTGTCCTCCACCGCGCGCGATGCGGGGATTGCAGGCGTCGAGTTTCTGCGGTCGATTCCGGGGACCGTCGGCGGGTTCGTGCGGATGAATGGCGGCGCTTATGGGCGTGAGACGGCGGACATTCTGGTGACGTGTGAGCTGGTGCTGCGGTCGGGCGAGCGGGTGACGCTGTCGGCGGGTGAGCTTGGCTATACCTATCGCCACTCGGCGCTGCCCGAGGGGGCGGTGGTGGTCGGCGCGACCTTTCGCGGCGAGCCGGGCGAACCGGCGGCCATTCAGGCCGAGATGGACCGCATCGCCGCCGCGCGCGAGGCGTCGCAGCCGTTGCGCAGCAAGACCGGCGGGTCGACGTTCAAGAACCCCGCGGGCGACAAGGCGTGGCGGCTGGTCGATGCGGCGGGCTGTCGCGGGTTGCAGCGCGGCGGGGCGCAGGTGAGCGAGAAGCACACCAATTTCCTGATCAACACCGGTGACGCGACCAGCGCGGATATCGAGGGGCTGGGCGAGGATGTGCGCGCGAAGGTGCTGGCGCATTCGGGTGTCGCGCTGGAATGGGAAATCCAGCGCGTCGGGCTGGCGGGCGCGGGGGCGGCGACGTGACGTTTCCGGATGCCGTCATCGCCACGATGGGGGCGACCCGTTGTGGGGGACTTTTCGAGAGAACCGCGATTTCAGCGGCGATGGATTCCCGCCTGCGCGGGAATGACGGAGGTTGGTTGTGAGCGTTTCCCCCCTGCACATCGCGGTCCTGATGGGCGGGTGGTCGAACGAACGGCCGGTGTCGCTGATGTCGGGGGCGGGGATCGCCGATGCGCTGGAATCGCTCGGCCATCGGGTGACGCGGATCGACATGGATCGCGAGGTTGCCGGACAACTCGCGGCGGCGAAGCCCGATCTGGTGTTCAACGCGCTGCACGGCACGCCGGGTGAGGACGGGACGGTGCAGGGGATGCTCGACCTGATGGGGCTGACCTATACCCATTCGGGCATGGTCACTTCGGTGATCGCGATCGACAAGGTGCTGACGAAGCAGGCGCTGGTGCCCGCCGGAATCCCGATGCCGGGGGGACGGATCGTGGCGACGAAGGACCTGTTTGCGCGCGATCCGCTGCCGCGCCCCTATGTGCTCAAGCCGGTCAACGAAGGGTCGTCGGTCGGCGTTGCGATCGTCACCGACGAGGGGAATTACGGCAATCCGATCTCGCCCGAGGCGGTGGGGCCATGGCAGGATTTCGACGAACTGCTGGCCGAACCCTTCATTCGCGGGCGCGAGCTGACCACGGCGGTGCTGGGCGGCGCGGACGGGCCGCGCGCGCTGACCGTCACCGAATTGAAGCCCAAGAGCGGCTTTTACGATTTCGACGCCAAATATACCGACGGGCTGACCGAACATGTCTGCCCCGCCGAGGTGCCCGAGGACATTGCCGAGGCGTGTATGCGGATCGCGCTGGACGCGCATCGCCTGCTGGGCTGCAAGGGCGCGTCGCGGTCCGATTTCCGCTGGGACGACAGGCTGGGGGTCGAGGGGCTGTTCCTGCTCGAAGTGAATACCCAGCCGGGCATGACGCCGCTGAGCCTGGTGCCCGAACAGGCCAGGCAGCAGGGCATGAGCTATGCCGAGCTGGTGCAGGCGATCGTCGACGAGGCGCTGAACGACGCCGCGCGGGAGGCGAAGCGATGAGCCGCAAGCCGACCCGCGCCACGTCGAAGCCCAAACGGCGCGCACAGCCCCGCAGGAAGCAGCCGGGGATGATCGACCGCGCCATCGCCGCGTTGCCGATCAGCGAGGCGGCGCTGCACCGCATCACCGTGTGGGGGATCACCGGCATCGCGGTCGGATCGGCGCTGGCGGTGGCGATGCTGTTCGGCGTGCCGGGGGTGATCGGCACTGCGCTGGCCGAGACGATGGGCCGCGCGGGGCTGCGCGTCGAGCAGGTCGAAGTGACCGGGATCAAGCGTGCCGACCGCATGACCGTGTATAATTATACGCTGAGCCAGAAATCGCGGGCGATGCCGCTGGTCGATCTGGACGAGGTGCGCGAGCGGCTGACGACGATCGGCTGGGTCGCCGATGCGCGGGTGTCGCGGCGGCTGCCCGACATGCTGGTCGTCGATATCGTCGAGCGCAAGGCGGCGGCGGTGTGGCAGCATCAGGGGCAGCTGATGCTGATCGACAATGAAGGCGTGCTGCTGGAACCGGTTTCGGCCGATGCCATGCCCGACCTGCCGCTGGTGATCGGCGACGGCGCCTATGCGCAGCAGCCGGCCATCGCAAGCTGCTCGACGCGGCGCCGGCGCTGAAACCGCTGGTCAAGGCGGCGACGTG
>CADEEK010000133.1 GCA_902826325.1 uncultured Sphingomonadales bacterium | reverse complement strand
AACGTCTGCACCTTCTGGCTGATCGAGGCGCTGCATTTCATCGGTCGCGATGGCGATGCGCGCCAATTGTTCGAGGAGATGCTGAGCCGACGCACCAGCGCCGGTCTGTTGTCGGAGGATATCGACCCGGCCACCGGCGAGCTGTGGGGGAACTATCCCCAGACCTATTCGCTGGTCGGGATGATCAACTGCGCCGTCCTGCTCAGCAAGCCATGGAGTGCGATCCGATGAGCCGCCTCGTCGTCATTTCCAACCGCGTCGCCGCGCCGCAGGATTCGCATTCGGGCGCGCAGGGCGGGCTGGCGGTGGCGTTGCAGGCGGCGATCCGCGAGTTTGGCGGCATCTGGTTCGGCTGGTCGGGCGAGACGGTCGAGCAGTTCACCGGCCATATCCATTTCCAGCGCGGCCAGGGGGTGACGACGGCGACGGTCGACCTGGAGGAACAGGATATCGAGGAATATTATAACGGCTATGCCAACCGGACGCTGTGGCCGCTGTTCCATTACCGCATCGACCTTGCCGAATATGAGCGCGGCTTTGCGGGCGGCTACAAGCGGGTGAACGAGCGGTTCGCGCAGACGCTGGTGCCGCTGGTCGAAGCCGACGATGTGCTGTGGGTGCAGGATTATCACATGTTCCCGCTGGGTCAGGCGTTGCGCGACCGGGGGTGCGCCAACCGCATCGGCTTTTTCCTGCACATTCCCTGGCCGCCCGCGCGGTTGCTGGCGACACTGCCCGAAGCGTCGGCGCTGGTCGAAACCATGTTCGCCTATGACCTGGTCGGCGTTCATACCCAGGAATGGCTCGACAGCTTTCGCCATTATGCGGTGCATGAGATGGGCGCGATCGAACAGGGCGACCGGCTGACGCTGAACGACCGCACGCTGCGGCTGCTGGTCGCGCCGATCGGCATCGACACCGCCGAATTCGTCGCGGGCGCCAATGGTCCGGCGGCGAAGCTGGCGCAGCGCCAGATGCGCGACAGCGCGGTCGGGCGCGACATGATCGTCGGTGTCGACCGGCTGGATTATTCCAAGGGGCTGGAGGAGCGGTTCCTTGGCTATGAACGGTTTCTGGCCGAACATCCCGAGGAGCGGAAGGAAGTGTTCCTGCTGCAAATCGCGCCGCCGTCGCGCGGGGCGGTCGAAAGCTATCAGAAGATCCGCACCGCGCTCGAACAGCTGTCCGGTCATATCAACGGCGCCTATGCCGATGTCGACTGGGTGCCGATCCGCTATGTCAACCGCGGCTATCCGCGCGACGTGCTGGCGGGCATCTATCGCGCGGCGCGGATCGCCCTGGTCACGCCGCTGCGCGATGGCATGAACCTGGTGGCCAAGGAATATGTGGCGGCGCAGGACCCCGACGATCCGGGGGTGCTGATCCTGTCGCGCTTTGCCGGGGCGGCGGCGCAGCTGAAGGAAGCGGTGCTGGTCAACCCGCACAGCGCCGACGAGATGGCGGACGCGATCGTGACGGCGCTGCGCATGGGTCTGGACGAACGCAAGCGGCGCTGGCGGGCGATGATGGACAATATCGAGCGCGAGGATGTGGTGTGGTGGCGCAAATTGTTCACCGATGCGCTGATGGGGCCGGTCGCCGAGCCGGGTGAGAACAAGGATATCGAGGCGGCGTAGCGTGGGTCGCCGATCCCCTGCGAAAGCGGGCGAGAAGGGCCGCGAGCGGCTGATCTTGTGACCCTGGGCTCGTGCCTTCGCAGGCGCCAGCTCTTTTCAGGCGGTGACGATCTGGCCGTTGTCGACACGGACCGGCCAGGGGGACAGGGTCTGGCCGGTGCAGGGGCCGCCGACACAGGCGCCGTCGTCGCGGCCGAACAGGGCGCCGTGCCATGCGCACCGGATCAGCGTGCCGTCATCGGTCAGGTAATCGTCAAGCCGTTGGGCGAGCGGCGCGGCCATGTGCGGGCAACGGTCGAGATAGCCGGTGACGCGATCGCCGCTGCGGACGACGAAGCCGTGGAAGCGGCCCGCCTTCATCTCGATCACGAAACCGCGCGCGGCGCCGTCGGCGATCTGGTCGAGCGGGCCGAGCGCGATGCCGGATGGGGTGGTGGTCAGGCGGGGAGGCATCGGTTTTTCTCGCACAAGGACATGAAGGCGCAAAGACAAGCGCGATTGCGCTGGCGTGGCTCAGGCGTGAATCCGCCCAGCGAGGACAGGCTTCTTCGTGGCTTTGTGCGAGCAAAACCGGGTCAGGCATCGACCTTGATGACGCCGCGGCGGATCTGGTCGAGCTCGATGCTCTCGAACAGCGCCTGGAAATTGCCGTTGCCAAAGCCTTCATTGCCCTTGCGCTGGATGATTTCGAAGAAGATCGGGCCGAACATGTTTTCGGTGAAGATCTGCAGCAGGATGCCCTCTTCGCCGACATTGCCGTCGATCAGGATGCGGTTTCGTTTGAGGCGTTCGAGGTCCTCGCCATGGCCGGGGACGCGCGTGTCGACCAGTTCGTAATAGGTGTCGATCGTGTCCTGAAGCCTGACGCCGCGTGCGCGCAGTTTTTCGACCGTCGCGTAGATGTCGGGCGTGGTCAGCGCGAGATGCTGGATGCCCTCGCCATGATAGTCGCGGATGAACTCTTCGATCTGGCTGTTGTCGTCCTGGCTTTCGTTCAGGGGAATGCGGATCGCCTTGTCCGGCGCGATCATCGCCTGGCTGAACAGGCCGGTCGCCTGCCCCTTGATGTCGAAATATTTCTGTTCTTCGAAATTGAACAGCGTGCGGTAGAATTCGCTCCACACCTGCATCTGGCCGCGCTTCACATTATGGGTGAGGTGGTCGAGCAGGTCGAGGCCGACATTGTTTTCCGCCTCGGCCTGACGCCAGCCGGGAAATTCGGCCCAGTCGGCATAGGGGTCGGCGCCGTCAGCCATGAAATAGAGATAGGACCCGCCAATGCCCTGAATGACGGTATCGTCCTCGTCGGTCGGTTTTGCGCCATTGGCCAGCGCCCATTGCATTGCAGCGGCGGGATCGGCGACGCGGAACGCCATCGCGCTGGCCGAGGGGCCGTGTTCGCCGCGAAACGCCGCGACGCGCCCGGCATCGTCGCGGTTGAGCATCAGGTTGATCCGCCCCTGTTTGTAGCGGGTGATGTTCTTGCGCGGATGGCGGTGGGTGGGAACGAAGCCCAGCCGTTCGAACTGTGCGCCCATCGCGGCGGGATCGGGCGAGGTGAATTCGACGAATTCGAAACCGTTGAGGCCCAGCGGGTTTTCGGGCGGATTTGCCGTGTCGGTCATCTGATCGCTCCCCATAATCGCGCGCCGTGTAAATATGGTTTCATATGTTACCGGTTTCGACCGGACTTGTCCATTGTCGCCGCGCTGCGATAGGGGGAGGCTCACCGGGGAGAAGGGAGGCGAACCGGATGTCGAGGGGGTATCGAGCGATCGCGGCGGCATGGCTGGCGCTGGCGGGCATGGCAGACACGGCGGCGGCGCAGCAGAGCGTCGAGCTGCAGGCGCCGAGCGATGCGTTCACCGCCGCTTATGCCGCGGGCAATATTCGCGGCGCGCTGCCGCTGATCGAACCCGATGTCAAAGCGTGTATCGCGCGGGCGGGCGGCGAGGCGGCGCCGAACGAGAAATTATGGCCGTGCACGCTGCTGATCGCCTATTACGGGTCGGCGCTGGCCGAAAATGGCCGATCGATCGAGGCGGTCGAGGTGTCGCGCCGCGCGGTCGCGCTGGCGGCGGATTTCGGCACCGACAGCGAGGTGTCGCTGGTCGCCAATTTCTTTTTCGGCCTGGTGCTCGAACGACAGGGGCGCAATGCCGATGCCGAAGAGCCGTTCCGCATCGCGCTGGAGGGCGCGGAGAAAGTCCTGGCGGATGATCCGGTGCTGGCCAGCTATGTCGCGCGGCGCGCCAACAACCTTATCATGCTGGGCCGCTATGCCGAGGGGGTGGCGCTGGCCGAACGCGCGATCGCGATCGCGGGCGATACGATCGACGGCAATTTCTTTCGCCTGATGCATGCCAACGGGCTGATGGCGCTGGGGCGACTGGGCGAGGCGGAGGCGACGTTGCGGACCGGTATCGCGCGGATCGCGGCGCTGTCCGATGGCGGTTTTGCGGAGGTGGTGGCGCTCGAACAATCGCTGGCGCTGTGCCTTGAAAAGCAGAACCGCACCGATGAGGCGATCGCGCTGTGGCGCAAGACGCTCGCCGCGCGGCGGGCCGGGGGGGACAATCCCGATGTCGCCGACAGCCTGACCGGGCTGGGCGTCGCATTGGTGCGCAAGGGCGACCTGCGCGAGGCGGAGGCGGTGTTGCGCGAGGCGTTGACCATCCGGCTGCGCTTTTACGGGGAGACGAGCAACCTGACCGGCCTGGCCTATTCCAATGTCGGGCTGGTGCTGATGGAAAGCGGCCAGAATGACGAGGCGGGGAACATGTTCCTGCGCGCGATGACCGTGCTGAACGCGGCGGGCGGGGCCAATCCCGACGAGCTGGTGGTGGTGATGAGCAACCTTGCCACCGTGTTGCTGCGCGGCGGCGATGCGGAAAGTTCGGTATCGATTCAGCGCCAGGTGCTGCAGATCGCCGAGGGGCATTTCGGCGCGGGGCATGTGCGCACCGTGCTGATCCGCAATAACCTCGCCGTTGCGCTGATCCGGCTGAAGCAGAATGACGAGGCGGCACGGCTGTTGACCGCCAATTACGAGGCGGCGGGCAAGCTGGGCGATGAAGGGGTGCAGCTGCGCGTGATGGCGGCGGGCAGCCTGGGCGCGGTGCTGGACGAAGCCGGCGACCGGGCGGGGGCGAAGCTGTGGCTGCACCGCGCGGAGACGCAGGGGCGCGCGGCGTTTCGCGACGATCACAGCCAGCGTATCCACCTTGCGTCCTATTATGGCCGGTTCCTGATCGCCGAACCGGGCGGGCTGCCGCTGGCGCGGACGTTGCTGCGCGAGGCGGGGCAGCGCGTGCTGGCGCGGGCGAGCGCGGGGGCGGGGTTCGATGCGCGCGCGCAGCAGGAGCTGGCAGGATTCACGGTGGTGTTTCGCGATCAGGTGCGCGCGGCGTGGCAGCTGGCGGGGAAATAGGCGGCGGGGCTTGGTATGGCCTGGTCCGCACACCGGTTTGTCACCCGGGGCCTGACCCGGAGTCCCGCTGTTTCCGAACGCTGAAAAGAAGCGGGATCCCGGCTCAAGGCCGGGATGACGAAGCAGGCGAATATCGCGCAAAGGTGGACGGATGCGCCTTTGGCGCCAGGGGCAAGGCCCCATCACCCCGACCCGTGACTGATCCTGACCGTCGATTTTACCTGAACCGAATGACAGAAACGGGGGGTCATAAGCAGTTTTGCGGATTTCCCATGCATTCAAATATTTCCGTCAATCTGGCCCGTCGCGTTCTGGGCTGGTTCCTTGCTGCAGCGCTGTGCCTGTCGCTCGCGCTGCCCCATTTCGCTCGCGCGGCGGCGATGCCGCCGGTCGCGCAGGCCGCAGCGCCGGCGAGCGCCGAAACGACGATCGAACGGGCGATGAAGGCCGTGGTGTCGATCAGCCCGCAGGATGCGGCGGCGCGCAAGAAACATGGCGATGGCGAGGCGGCGGGGGGCACCGGCTTTGTGTTCCACGCATCGGGCCTGATCCTGACCAACGCGCATGTCGTGGCCAAGCTGGACCATGTCGAGGTGGGGTTCGCCGATGGCCGCCGCTATGCCGGCAAGGTGATCGGACGCGACGGGCGCACCGACCTGGCGGTGGTCAAGATCGAAGCGGAGGGGCCGTTGCCGGTGCTGCGTTTCGCGCGCAGCTCGCGCCTGCCGCTCGGCACCAAAGTCTATGCGCTGGGCAATCCGCTGGGCAATCGTTTCTCGGTTACTTCGGGCATCGTAAGTGGTTATGACCGCGCCTATGACATCGCCTGGCCGGTCAATTTCATCCAGCATGACGCCGCGCTCAACCCGGGCAATAGCGGCGGGCCGCTGATCACGCAGGAGGGGGAAGTGATCGGCATCAACACGGCGACGCCGCCGGAAACCATTTTCGACATCGGCATCGGCCTTTCCATTCCGGCCGAACTGGGCGCGAAGATCGCCGCGGCGCTGGTCGCCGACGGCAAGGTGGTGCGCGGGCGGCTGGGCGTCACCGCGAGCAGCGCGGATGCGGGCATGGCCGAGGCGCTGGGCGCGCCGGGCAAGACCGGGCTGATCGTCGATGCGGTGCCCGCCGACAGCGCGGCGGGCAAGGCCGGGGTCAGGATCGGCGACCTGTTGCTGTCGGTCGACGGGCGCCCGCTGGAGGTCGCGCGCGACCTGACGATGGCGCTGATCGACACGCGGCCGGGGGAGAAGGTTTCCGTAAAGGTCGCGCGTGGCGGCAGGACGATGGACCTGGCGATCGCGCTGGAGGCCGATGAGGATGTCGCGGGCGAACGCGGCAAGGCCGGGGTGCTGGCGATGTCCGACGGCCTTGGCAGCGACGGCAGCTTCACGCTGGGCTTTGACTTCACCGCGGGCGCGGCGGGCAGGATTTTGGTGGGCAAGGTAGAGGAGGCTTCGATCGGTCAGATGTACGGCCTGTATGAAGGGGACGAGCTGCT
>CADEEK010000132.1 GCA_902826325.1 uncultured Sphingomonadales bacterium | reverse complement strand
CGCGGGCAAGCACCGAGCGGCCGGCATAGCGGGCGGCCGTTCCCAACTCCTCCTCGATGCGCAGCAGCTGATTATATTTTGCTACGCGGTCGGAGCGGGCGAGCGAGCCTGTCTTGATCTGCCCGCAATTGGTCGCGACGGCGAGGTCGGCGATCGTCGCGTCCTCGGTCTCGCCCGACCGGTGCGACATGACCGCGGTATAGGCCGAACGCTGCGCCAGGCTCACCGCCTCCAGCGTTTCGGTCAGCGTGCCGATCTGGTTGACCTTGACCAGCAGTGAATTGGCCAGCCCCTGTTCGATGCCCATCGCCAACCGCCGGGGATTGGTCACGAACAGATCGTCGCCGACCAGCTGCACCTTGCTGCCCACCTTGTCGGTCAGCGCCTTCCAGCCCTCGAAATCATCCTCGCTCATCCCGTCCTCGATCGACAGGATCGGATAGGCGGCGGTGAGATCGGCCAGATAATCGGCCATCTGCACCGGCGACAGCGACAGACCCTCGCCCGAAATCTCGTATTTGCCGTTCTTGAAGAATTCGGTCGCCGCACAATCGAGCGCCAGCATGACGTCCTCGCCCGGCTTGTATCCGGCCTTTTCGATGCTGATCATGATGAAATCGAGCGCCTCGCGCGTGCTCGCGATATTGGGCGCGAACCCGCCCTCGTCGCCCACCGCCGTCGCCAGCCCCTTGTCGTGCAGGCCTTTTTTGAGCGTGTGGAAGATTTCCGCGCCGCACCGCACCGCCTCGGCCAGCGATTGCGCGCCGACCGGCATCACCATGAATTCCTGGAAATCGATCGGATTGTCGGCATGTTCGCCGCCGTTGATGATGTTCATCATCGGCACCGGCAGCACATGCGCCGCCACCCCGCCGACATAGCGATAGAGCGGCAGCCCGCGCGCATCCGCCGCCGCCTTGGCCACCGCCAGGCTGACGCCCAGGATCGCATTGGCGCCGATCCGCCCCTTATTGTCGGTGCCGTCCAGTTCGATCATCGCCGCATCGACATCGGCCTGGTCCTCGGCCTCCAGGCCCAGGATCGCCTCGGCGATCTCGCCATTGACGGCTTCGACGGCCTGCAGCACGCCCTTGCCGAGATAGACCGACTTGTCGCCGTCACGTTTTTCCACCGCCTCATGCGCGCCGGTCGACGCGCCCGACGGCACCGCCGCCCGCCCGAAACTCCCGTCGTCGAGCAGCACATCGACCTCGACCGTGGGGTTCCCCCGGCTGTCGAGAATCTGGCGTGCATGGATGTCGATGATTGCGGTCACGAAATGGTCTCCCTAATTTGGGGCTATGCGGTGTCGGCCGGGCCTCTATCCCGTTCGCCGCCGTCGATCAAATCATGCGCGCCAGGGAACCGTCCCGTCGCGGCATGGTTGTTTCGGAAACGGCAGGAAAGGGCTTCGCGACATGGCTGAAGAAACGACTTCCAACCCGGAGGGCGGCACGCTGATCGCCGCCGAGCCGGTCAAGACCACCGGCGATGCCGCGGCCGAGGGCAGGATCGGCGCCGCCACCAGCAAGGTGCGCGAGGAAGCGGGCCGGGTGATCGGCGAGGCGGGCGACAAGGCGCGCGCCTATGCCGATACCGGCAAGGAAAAGGCGAGCGGCGCGCTCGATGAGTTTTCCAAGCTGATGAACGATGCCGCCGGGTCGGTCGACGAACGGCTGGGCGAACAATATGGCCAATATGCCCGTTCCGCCGCCGGACAGATTTCGGGTCTGGCCGAATCGCTGCGCGGCAAGCCGGTCGACGAACTGCTCGACGATGCGCGCGATTTCGTGAAGAAAAGCCCCGCCGTCGCCATCGGCATCGCCGCGGGCGTCGGGTTCGTCGTCGCGCGGCTGCTCAAATCCGGGCTGGATGCGGCGGGCGATCTTGCCGACAAGGGCGATTCCGGCACGCCCAAGGGATAGTCGGCGCAGCGGGGGCGACATGGACGAACGGCAGGATGACGACAACAGCCTCGGCGCGCTGATCGCCAGCGCGCTCGCCGACGGTCGCGCCTATGCCGAGGCGGAAATCGCCTATTGGAAGACGCTGGCGCTGACCCGGCTGGGCGATATGCGCGGCGCGCTGGTGCTGGCGCTTGGCGGGTTGTTGCTCGCCCAGGCGGCGGCGATCGCGCTGGTGGTCGGGCTGGTAATGATGTTGACGCCTTATCTGGGACCGGGCCTCGCGACGCTGATCGTCGTGATCGTCGCGACCGGCATCGCGGCGCTGCTGGCGCGTATCGCGCTGGTGCGGCTGCGTCGGGCGATCCGGCCACGGAACGCGCCATGAACGATCCTTCGGTGCCCGAACTCCCCCCGGAACTGGTCGCCGCCGATGCGCGGCGCGGCAATGCGCGGCAACGCCTGTCGGGCACGGTCGAGCGGCTGCAGGCCCGGCTCAACCCGCTCGCCATGGCGCAGGGCGCGGTCGAGCGCGTTGCCGTCGGCATCATGCAGGACGGCGTGCAGGCGGCACGCGAACGCCCCCGGCTGGTTGCCGCGGGCGCCGGACTGCTCGGCCTGTTGCTGTTGCGCAAGCCGCTGTCGCGCCTGTTCGTGCGCGGCGCGCGGCATGCAACCACCGCACGATCCAATGGTTTGAAATCGAAACGCGCCCCGCGCGCCAGCAAAGGAAACGGCAAATGAGCGAACATCGCACATCGTTGAGCGAGCAGATCGAGAACAACCCGCTGGCGCTGATCGCCGGTGGGGTGGCGCTGGGTGTCGTCATCGGCGCGCTGATCCCCCGGCCCGACAAGGAAAAGGAGCTGCTCGCCCCGCTCGGCAAGCGGATCGCGGAAACCGCCAGCGCTGCCGCCACCGCCGCGCGCGACACCGGCAAGGCCGAAATCGACGCGCTGATCCCGCCCCGCGACGCGGCCAAGGATCAGATCAACAAGATCATCGGCAACGCCTTCAATGCGGCCAAGGACGCGGCGGCCAACGCCAACAGCTGATCGCGCGTGATCGGGAGCAGACCGCTCCCAAACCGGCTTGAGTGCGGCGCAGCATACGCTAAGTCATGGGCTTCACCGTTCCCCGGGGAGCCCATATGAGCAAATTGCACCTCGTCTTCGGCGGTCGCGTGACCGATCCGATGACGCTCGATTTCACCGATCCGTCCAAGCTGGACGTGGTCGGCATCTTCGCCGATTTCGAAAGCGCGCAAAAGGCATGGCGCGCCGCCGCGCAGCGCACCGTCGACGATGCCGAAATGAAATATGTGGTGGTCCATCTCCACCGGCTGCTCGAACCCGACCTGGACAGCTGACGCGGCGGCGCGGTGACGGGGCCATTCCAACCCCCAACCGTCATGCTGAACTCGTTTCAGCATCCACCGCGCCACAGGCGACAATATCGCCCATGACGGAACGAAGCTGACAAAAACGCAACCGCACCGGCCGGCGTTTCAGGGGCAGCGGCAATAACCGCCGGCCGCCCGGACGTCAGATGAACTCGATCTTGCTCACTTCATACCAGCGGTCGCCCGCCGGCACGGTCACTTCGACCTCGTCGCCCACCGCCTTGCCGATCAGGGCGCGGCCCAGCGGCGAATTATAGCTGATCCGGCCGGTCTTGGCGTCCGCCTCGGCCTGCCCGACGATCTGGTAACGGATCGACTTGTCGTCCTCGTCCAGCAGCGTCACGGTTGCGCCGAACACGATCTTGTCGCCGGACAGGTCCTTGGGATCGATGATCTGGGCGCGCGACAGCTTGTCCTCGATATCGGCGATCGACGCCTCGATCTGGCCCTGTCGCTCCTTTGCCGCATGATATTCGGCATTTTCGGACAGGTCGCCATGCGCGCGCGCTTCCTCGATCGCGTCCACGATCTGCGGACGCTCGACCTTCAGGCTCTTGAGCTGGGCGGCCAGCTTCTCATAGCCCTCGGCCAGCATCGGCATTTTCTCGACCGTCGCCATCATCGTCGTCCTTCGTCAAAGCCCCTTCCCCAAGCGAACCCGTCAAGGCCGCCCGCACACCAATCGCAATTTCCGGGGATCAATTGTGCGATTGCGAATAATAAGCCTGCAAGGGTCGGACTTCAAGGGACTGGCCCGCCAGTGCGGCGATCGCCCGGGCGGCGGCGACGCTTGCCGGGGCCGTGGTGAAATAGGGAATTTTGAGCGCGAGCGCCGAACCGCGGATCGATTCTGAGTCCTTGAGCGACTGCCAGCCTTCGGTGGTGTTGAAGATCAGCGCGATGTCGCCGTCCCTGATCCGGTCGACGATATGGGGCCGCCCCTGCGCCACCTTGTTCACCCGTTCCACCGGCACGCCGTTGCCCGCCAGATAATCGGCGGTGCCGCCGGTCGCGACGATGGCAAAGCCCTGTTCGACCAGGGTCCTGACGCCCGGCAGCACCACCGGCTTGTCGCTGTCCTTGACGCTGACGAACACATTGCCTGATGCGGGCAGCACCGTGCCCGCCCCCAATTGCGCCTTGGCGAAGGCGATCGGGAAATCGCTGTCGATCCCCATCACCTCGCCGGTCGATTTCATTTCGGGCGACAGCACCGGATCGACGCCGGGGAAGCGGCTGAACGGAAACACCGCCTCCTTCACCGCGATATAATCGATATTGCGGTCGATCGTCGGCAGGTCCTTCAGCTTCTCGCCCGCCATCACCCGGCTGGCGAGTTTGGCGATGGGCGTGCCGATCGCCTTGGCGACGAACGGCACGGTCCGCGACGCGCGCGGATTGACCTCGATCAGGTACACCTCGCCATCCTTGACCGCGAACTGGATGTTCATCAGGCCCTTGACCTTCAGCGCGCGGGCCAGCGCATCGGCCTGCCGCTCGATCTCCGCGATCACTTCGGCGGGCAGGCTATAGGGCGGCAGCGAACAGGCGCTGTCGCCCGAATGGACGCCCGCTTCCTCGATATGCTGCAGCACGCCCGCCACCACGACATCGTCGCCATCGGCGATCGCATCGACATCGACCTCGACCGCATCGCGCAGATACTGGTCGATCAGCACCGGGGCATCGCCCGAAACCTGCACGGCGGTGGCGATATAATGGTCGAGCTGTTCGGGCGTATCGACGATTTCCATCGCCCGCCCGCCCAGCACGAAGCTGGGGCGCGTCAGCACCGGATAGCCGATCCGCGTCGCCACCGCGATCGCCTCGTCCCGGCTGCGCGCGATGCCGTTGGCGGGTTGTTTCAGGCCAAGCTTGGCGACCAGATCGGCGAATTGTTCGCGATCCTCGGCCAGATCGATGGCGTCGGGCGACGTGCCGAGGATCGGGATGCCCGCACTCTCCAGCGCCCGTGCGAGGTTGAGCGGCGTCTGGCCGCCGAACTGCACGATCACCCCGACCAGTTCGCCCTTCGACTTTTCGACCTCCAGGATTTCCAGCACATCCTCGGCGGTCAGCGGCTCGAAATACAACCGGTCGGACGTGTCATAATCGGTGCTCACCGTTTCGGGGTTGCAGTTGATCATGATCGTTTCGAACGCCCCCAAAGGATATTGGGCATCGGCCAGCGCGAAACAGGCATGGCAGCAGCAATAGTCGAACTCGATCCCCTGCCCGATCCGGTTCGGCCCGCCGCCCAGGATCACGATCTTGCGGCGATCCGACGGCATCGCCTCGCATTCCGGATCGCCGAAGCTCGGCGCCTCATAGGTCGAATACATGTACGGCGTTTTCGCATCGAACTCGGCGGCACAGGTGTCGATCCGCTTGAACACCGGCCGCACGCCCAGCTTGTGCCGCAGCGCGCGGACATCGGCTTCGGTCACGCCGCCGGTCATCGCCTTGACCACTTCGCCGATCAGGCCGGAAGAACGCGCCATCGGCCCGGCCCCGTCGCGCAGATTCGCCGATTGCAGCGCCAGCCAGGCGAGCCTTTTGTCGGAAAAACCCATCGCCTTGAGCTTGCGCATCCCCGCCGCGTCACGCGGCAGGCCGTCGTGGCAGACCGCTTCCTCCGTCCGCACGATCTCCGCCAGCCGTTCGAGGAACCAGGGATCGAACGCGGCCAGCGCATGCACTTCGGCCACCGTAAAGCCTTCGCGCAGCGCCTGCGCCGCGACCAGCAGCCGGTCGGGCGTGCGCACCGCCAGCGCCGCCTCGATCACGTCGCGCGGCGCGCCCTGCAGCCGCTCGACATTGTTGAAGCCGGACAGGCCGGTTTCCAGGCCCCGCAGCGCCTTCTGCATCGATTCATGGATGTTGCGGCCGATCGCCATCACCTCGCCGACCGATTTCATCGCGGTGCCCAGCGTGGCTTCGGCCCCCTTGAACTTCTCGAACGCGAAACGCGGGATCTTGGTCACGACATAGTCGATGGTCGGCTCGAACGACGCCGGGGTCGCCCCGGTAATGTCGTTGTCGATCTCGTCGAGCGTATAGCCCACCGCCAGCTTCGCCGCGACCTTGGCGATCGGAAAGCCCGTCGCCTTCGACGCCAGCGCGGACGACCGCGACACGCGCGGGTTCATCTCGATCACGATCAGGCGGCCGTCCTTCGGATTGACCGCGAACTGCACGTTCGAGCCGCCGGTTTCGACGCCGATCTCGCGCAGCACCGCGATGCTGGCGTTGCGCATGATCTGATATTC
>CADEEK010000131.1 GCA_902826325.1 uncultured Sphingomonadales bacterium | reverse complement strand
CGCTATATCGCGACCGGGACGTGCTGGCGGCCAACCCGTTTTTCGGCGTGCTGCTGCCGCATTCGAAAATGCCGTGCCGCGACCGGCGCGGCAGACCGGGGCGCGTTACAACCAGGTGTCGGACGCGATCTGGCGGGCGACCCATGCGACGCTGTCGGGCGAGGCGCGGGCGGAGGATGCGGTGGCGACCCTGACCGACGAACTCGATCGCATCCGCTATCGGGCGCGCTGGTGATGGCGGGGGCGAGCGACCTGCGCGACCGGCGCGCGATCTGGCTGTTCCTGGCGCCGATGCTGGTGGTGCTGGCGACGGTGGCGGCATGGCCGCTCGCGCGCACGCTGTTCTACAGCGTCACCAACGCCTCGCTGATCGACATGTCGATCTATGATTTCGTCGGGTTCGACAATTTCATCGCCTATGACAATGGCCGCTGGTACGGGGTGCTGACCGACCCGCAATGGTTGCGCGCGCTGCGCAACACGCTGCTATTCGCCTTTGTCTCGGTGAGTATCGAGACGGTGCTGGGCGTCGTCATCGCGCTGGTCGTCAACGCCAATCTGCCCGGGCGCGGCCTGATGCGCGCGGCGATGCTGGTCCCCTGGGCGATCCCGACCGTCGTGTCGGCGAAGATCTGGGCATGGATGCTCAACGACCAGTTCGGGGCGATCAACCATCTGTTGATGGGCGCCGGGCTGATCGACGCGCCGATGGCGTGGCTGGGCGGATCGGGGCTGGCGATGGCGTCGATCGTGATGGTCGATGTGTGGAAGACGACGCCGTTCGTCGCCCTGCTGGTGCTCGCCGCGCTGCAGACGCTGCCGCGCGACTGTTACGAGGCAGCGGCGGTGGACGGCATCCATCCGGTGCGGCTGCTCTTTCGCGTGACGCTGCCGCTGATCCGCCCCGCGCTGGCGGTGGCGGTGATCTTTCGCCTGCTCGATGCGATGCGGATGTTCGACCTTGTCTATGTGATGACCGGATCGAACAGCGAGACGATGACGCTGTCGGTCTATGCGCGCCAGCAGCTCGTGTCGTTTCAGGATGTCGGCTATGGCTCGGCGGCGTCGACGACGCTGTTCGGGATCATCGTGCTGGTGACGGCGCTCTATGTCGCGCTGCTCAAGCCGCTGGGCCGGGAGCGCGCGTCGTGAGCGGGCGGACGATGATCGCGCGGGCGGCGCTGGTCGTTTTGTGGCTGGCGCTGGCGCTGTTCCTGCTGTTCCCCTTTTACTATGCGCTGGTCACGTCGCTGCGGCCGGGGGGCGAGATTTTCCGGGTCGATTTCTGGCCCGATGGCGCGACGCTGGCCAGCTATCGCGCGGTGATGACCGAACAGCCGTTCGGGCGGAACATCCTCAATTCGATCCTGGTCGCGTGCAGCGTCGTCATACTCTCGCTCGGCCTCGCCACCTTTGCCGCCTATTCGCTGGGCCGCAAGCGGTTCGCCGGAAGGCGGTTGCTGCTCTACACCGTCCTTGGCGTGTCGATGTTTCCACAGGTGGCGGTGCTGTCGGGCCTGTTCGAAATCGTGCGGATGTTCGGACTCTACAACAACCTGCTCTCGCTGGTGTTCAGCTATATGATCTTCACCCTGCCGTTCACCGTCTGGGTGCTGACGGCGTTCATGCGCGACCTTCCGGTCGAGATCGAAGAGGCGGCGATCATGGACGGGGCGACGCCCTGGACGATCGTCACCCGCGTGCTGCTCCCGCTGATGGGACCGGCGATGATCACCACCGGGCTGCTGGCGTTCATCGCGGCGTGGAACGAGTTTCTGTTCGCCCTGAGCTTTACCCTCACCAACACGCAGCGCACCGTGCCGGTCGCCATCGCGCTGATCAGCGGGGCAAGCCAGTATGAGCTGCCCTGGGGCAATATCATGGCGGCATCGGTGATCGTCACCGTGCCGCTGATCCTGCTGGTCCTTTATTTCCAGAAGCGGCTGGTCGCGGGGCTGACGGCAGGGGCAGTCAAGGGATAGTCATGGCATCGGTGCAACTAGAGAATATCGCCAAACGCTTCGGCAAGACCGAGGTGCTGGAACAGGTCGATCTGGCGATCGAAAGCGGCGAGTTCGTCGTGTTCGTCGGCGCATCGGGATCGGGCAAATCGACGCTGTTGCGGATCATCGCGGGGCTGGAACAGGCCAGCGCGGGCCGCATCCTGATCGGCGATCGCGACGTCACCGACAGCGCGCCGTCGCAGCGCGGCGTGTCGATGGTGTTCCAGTCCTATGCGCTCTATCCGCACATGAATGTGCGCGAGAATATCGCGTTCGGGCTCAAGCTCGCCAAATCGTCCAACGAGACGATCGCGCAGCGCGTCGGCGAAGTGGCGCGGATGCTGCAGATCGAGCAACTGCTCGACCGCCGCCCGCGCGAGCTGTCGGGCGGGCAGCGGCAGCGGGTGGCGATCGCGCGGGCGATCGTCCGGCAACCGTCGATCTTCCTGTTCGACGAGCCGCTCTCCAACCTCGACGCCGCGCTGCGCGCGCATACGCGGATCGAAATCGCCGAGCTGCACCGCAAGCTGGGCGCGACGATGATCTATGTCACCCACGACCAGGTCGAGGCGATGTCGCTGGCCGACCGGATGGTGATGTTGAAGGACGGGCGGATCGAACAGATGGGCACGCCCGACGAACTCTATCATCGCCCCGCAACCCGCTATGTCGCTGGCTTTCTGGGCGCGCCGACAATGAATTTCCTGACCGTGGCGCGGGTGACGGGACAGCAGGCGGTGCTGGAGTCCGGTGCGCAGATCGACCTGCCCCCTGGTGCGGACGGGACGCTGCGCACCATCGGCATCCGTCCCGAGGATGTCGCCATCGCCGACACTGGCCTGCCAGCAAAGGTCTTTCATGTCGAGGAACTGGGCGAAACACGGATCGTCCATGTCCGGCTGGATCAGGGCCCGGCGCTGGCGGTGCGCGACCGGACGCTCGGCCATGGCGATATCGGGCGCGAGGTTGCGGTGACGCTGGACGCCGCGCGGATGCATTTGTTCGACGCGGACGATCGCCGGATCTAGGGTGCGAGCGATCGCGCGCGGCGCGAAACGCTTGCCATCCCCGGCGGCGATGCCGATATGAAAATGGCGATGACGCGGCGGTTTGCGCGTTGGTGGTCGACACGGATCAAAGGGCGGCGATGGACGAGCTTGAACTGGCCGACCGGCTGAAGGCGGCGTTGCGGCGGATGCCGGGCCCGGTGGCGCTGATCACCACCGCCGATCCGGACACGGGCGCCTATGCCGGGCTTGCCGCGTCCGCCATCATCCCGGTGTCGATGGCGCCGCCGTCGATGCTGGTCGCGGTCAACCGCAGTGCCAGCGCCCATGCGACGATCGAGCGCGCGGGGCGGTTGTGCATCAACCTGCTGTGCAACAGCCAGACCGCGCTGGTCGCCCCCTTTGCCGGAATGGCGCCGCGCGAAACGCGCTTTGCCGGCGACGATTGGGCCGAACGCGATGGCCTGCCCTATCTGCCCGGTGCGATCGTCAGCATCATCTGCCGGGTCGAGCGCACCCAGGTGTTCGGCACGCACGAGCTGTTCATCGGCACGGTGCAGGATGTCGTCGCGGGCACCGGCACCGATCCGATGGGCTGGATCGAGGGCAATTTCGCCCAGCTGCGCGGGCTGGAGCCGATCGACGGATGAACGACGCCGCCCGGGGGCGGTGTCAGGGCAGTTCCTCGCCGGGGTCGGTGCCCCAGATGCGATTCTGTTCGACATAGCCCGCACGGCCGCGGACATCGAACCAGCACCAGCCGCGCTGGCATTTGCTGACCCGGCCGACCACGCCGGGGGCCGCACGCCAGTTGACGCGGCCGCCAAAGCGCGGCGTATCGCGCATTTCGACCACCGATCCGACGACCATCGCGGTGCGGGTGGCGGACAGCAGCGCGACGAGCATCCAGCCCTGGGTCCCGTCGGGGTCCTCGACCTTGCGCCAGTCGTTATAGACTTCGACCACTTTGACCGGCAGGTCGGCGCGCTGATACAACCAGCTGGCGGGATAATTGCGGCCGGGGCCGGTGCGCATCCGCGCCTTCGACGCCGAGATCGACGCGAAATAGGGCGGCTTGCGCTGCTGCGCCCCGGCCTCGTCCATCGTCATCGTCAACAGCGCCAGCGTCACCACGCCAAACACCGCCCAAACCCGCAACCGCATTCCCGATCCCCGCTTGATCGCCCCTGCCTTACCGTGACCTGTTGCACCGCATCAACCGTTGACTGGCGCCGATCGGGGGGCCAATCGGATTATCATGGCACAGATTGAGCGCCCCGCCCGCCCGCGCGTCCATGTCACCCGCGCCCTGCCGCAACCGGTGGAGGCGCGCATGACCGAGCTGTTCGACACCGTGCTGAACCCGCGCGATGCGGCGATGGATCGCGCCGCGCTGGCGGCCGCGATGGCCGATTGCGACGTGCTGGTGCCGACCGTGACCGACCAGATCGACGCCGAGCTGATCGCGGGCGCGGGCGAGCGGCTGAAGCTGATCGCCAATTTCGGCGCGGGCGTGAACCATATCGACCTCAAGGCGGCGCGGGCGCGACGCATCGTCGTCACCAACACCCCCGGCGTGCTGACCGAGGATACCGCCGACATGACGATGGCGCTGATCGTGTCGGTGCCGCGGCGGCTGGCCGAGGGCGAAAAGCTGGTGCGATCGGGCGAGTGGAGGGGCTGGTCCCCCGGCGGCATGCTGGGCCACCGGATCGGCGGCAAGCGGCTGGGCGTGGTCGGGATGGGGCGGATCGGACAGGCGGTGGCGCGGCGCGCGCGCGCCTTTGGCCTGTCGATCCATTATCATAACCGCAGCCGCCTGCCCAAAGTGGTCGAGGCGGAGTTCGGCGCGCAATGGCATGCCAATCTGGACGAGATGCTGGCCAATATCGACATTCTGACGATCCACACGCCGCTGAACGAGGACAGCCGCGACCTGATCGACGCGCGGCGGATCGCGTTGCTGGGCCCGCAAGTCTATCTGATCAACGCCTCGCGCGGCGGGATCGTCGATGAGGACGCGATGGTCGACGCGCTGGAGGCGGGGCGGCTGGCGGGCGCGGGGCTGGACGTGTGGCGGTTCGAACCGCAGATCGACCCGCGGCTGCTCGCGCTGCCCAATGTCGTGATGACGCCGCATATGGGATCGGCGACGCATGAGGGGCGGATGGCGACGGGCGAGAAGGTGATCGCCAATATCCGGTTCTGGGCCGATGGCCATCGTCCGCCCGATCAGGTGCTGGACGGCTGGATGTAGCCGCATGGCGGGGGACGAGATGCGCGGCAATCTGTTCCATTTGGCCATCCCCGTCGACGATCTGGAGGCGGGGCGCGCCTTTTACGGCGGGCTGCTCGGCTGTGCGCAGGGGCGCGAGGATCCGGGCCATTGGATCGATTTCGATTTTGGCGGGCATCAGCTGGTGTTGCACCGGGGGCCGGGCGCCGGGGTCGCGCTGCGCAACCGTGTCGATGGCGATGCGGTGCCGGTGCCGCATTTCGGTTTGGTGATGGATTGGGACGGCTTTCATGCGCTGGCCGATCGGCTGGGCGCGGCGGGGGTCGCGTTCGTGATCGCGCCGCATATCCGCTTTGCGGGCAAGCCGGGGGAGCAGGCGACGATGTTCCTTTACGATCCGGCGGGCAATGCGCTGGAATTCAAGGCGTTTCGCGATATCGGCCAGCTGTTCGCGACCTGATCACGCGCCGCGGTGTCGGATCAATCCGGGGCAGCGTCGCCATGGTCCGGCGCCTGCGCCGCCTGGGCTTCGCGGCGTTTGCGGATCGCGCGGCCAAGCAGGATGCCGCCCAGGATGAACCCGCCGGGTGCCAGCAGGATCGCGGCGGTGATCCCGGCATTGCGCAGCAGCGGCGATTTTACCGGAGCGCCCCCAGGATCAGGTGTTGCGTTCATTTGCAGCTTTCCCTTGTAATTGTGCACATGCGAAGAAATACTGCCCGAATGCACCGCATCGCACCATCGCCATTCTTTCCCCCTTGCGGCGGATGCCGATGATGCCGGTTGCGCCGCGGATCACGCTGTTGACCCGGCTGGCGCTTCCTCCCCGCACGGTTTTCGCGCTGCTGACCGAACCTGCCCATGTCCGTTCATGGTGGGGCGGGACGGGCGGGCGGGTGCTGCACGTCCAGATGGTCCCGCGCGGGGGCGAGGATTTCTGGGTCGCGGTGCTGGTCGACGGCAAGCGTGGCTATGACAATCATGGCTGTTTCACACAGGTGGTCCCCGGCGAAGTGCTGGCGGCGGACTGGCAGCATGACGGATCGGTGTCGCATCTTGTCATCCAGCTGTTGCAGCTGGGCGAGGAGACCGAGATCACGCTGACGCATCGCGATTTTCCCGATTTGGCGAGCCGCGATTTTCAACTGGAACGCTGGCAGGCGGCGCTGGCGGCGCTGCGCCATTATGCGGCGGGCCTGGATGCGCAGGGCGTGCCGATCAGACCGTGAAGCTTTCGCCGCAGCCGCAGGCGCCCTTGGCATTGGGGTTGGTGAAGACGAAGCCGGCGGTGAAATCATCCTCGACCCAGTCCATCGTCGATCCGACCAGATAGAGGACCGAGGCGCCATCGACGAAGAAGGTGCCGCCGGGGGTTTCGATCCGTTCGTCCATCGGATTGGCGTCCGCCACATAAT
>CADEEK010000130.1 GCA_902826325.1 uncultured Sphingomonadales bacterium | reverse complement strand
GACATAGACCACCGGATTGCCGATCCCGGCGGCGGCGCTGTAGAAGATCTTGTCGGTCTGCGCGACGCCGACGGTCATCGCGTTGACCAGGATGTTGCCGTCATAGGCCTTGTGGAAATTGACCTCGCCGCCAACGGTCGGCACGCCGACGCAATTGCCATAGCCGCCGATGCCATGGACCACGCCCGCGATCAGATGCTTCATCCTGGGATGATCGGGGCGGCCAAAGCGCAGCGCGTTCATGTTGGCGACCGGGCGCGCGCCCATGGTGAACACGTCGCGCAGGATGCCGCCGACGCCCGTCGCCGCGCCCTGATAGGGCTCGATATAGGACGGGTGGTTGTGGCTCTCCATCTTGAAGATCGCCGCCTGGCCGTCGCCGATGTCGATCACGCCTGCATTCTCGCCCGGCCCGCAAATCACCCAGGGCGCGGTCGTAGGCAGCTTTTTCAAATGGATACGCGAAGATTTATAGGAGCAATGTTCGGACCACATCACCGAAAAAATGCCAAGCTCGGTCAGGTTCGGCTCGCGCCCCAGCGCGTTCAGCACGCGCGCATATTCTTCTTCGGACAGGCCGTGTTCGGCGACGATCTGGGGCGTGATCTGGCTCATGCGCAGCGCCTTTAGCGGGGCGGTGGAGCTTCGTCACCCCATCTGCGATCAGATCCGCGGGCGATAGCTTTCGACAAGCCCCGCCCGCGCCAGCCGCGCGATCGCCGCGTCGATGTCGGCGGCGGGGTGCCAGCTGAATTGCGCCCGCGCCTCCTGCGCTGAAAAAGCGGGTCTTTTCAACATCCACTCGATCGCATCGGCCTCCAGCCCGAGCGGTGCGCGCTGCCCCGCCGCGATCAGAGATGCGCCCCGTGCATCGCGTTCGACACTGGCGGGCCGCTGCGTCCGCGCGAAGAAATCGAGCGTGGGGCGCGTCGGCAGCGACAGCGCATGCGCGGGCTGGACCAGCTTGCGCTGACGCAGCGCCACCGCATCGAACAGCGCATCGCTGGCGGCAAGATCGGCGAGCCGTCGACCAAGACCGGCCAGCCGGTCGCGCAGATCCCCGCCATCGCGCCCGCGCGCATCGGGCAGATAGTCGCGAAACGCCGGATCGACGAGCGCGAGGTCCTCCAGCAGCTGAAACAGCAACCGGCCCGATGGCGGCGCGATGCCAAAGGTCAGATGGAGCGAATTGCTGTCCGTCGCGATCGCATCATGGAAATAGCCGCGCGGGATATAGAGCAGCTCGCCGGGGCGCAGCGTCACTTTCATCAACACCGGGCCCTTGGCGCCGTCGATCCACGCCTGGGCATCGGCGCCCTGCGGCGTTTCCAGCGGCGATTGCGCGCGATTGGCATAGATGCGCCACCGTTTTTCGCCCGCGCATTGCATCGCGAACACCTCATGCACGTCATAGTGCGAGGCAAAGGCCTGCACCCCCTGGAACGAGGCATAGCAATTGGCGCCGACCAGCGCGCCGAACCGCTCGCCAAGCATGTCGGCGATGGCGCGCACATCGGGCAACAGGTCCTCGACATGGTCCAGCACCATGCTGGCGCCGATCGCCAGAAAATGTTCGATCCGCGCGGGATCGCCGGTCGGCGGGCGTCCGGGCGCATCGGTCAGATAATGCGCCGGATCGACCGGGCGGCTGTTCATCAGCAGCTTGAACCGGTCGGCGGTCCAATGGCTGCGCTGGGCAAGCAGCGCGTTCAGGTCGTCCCAGCCGATCGGCGCGGCGCGCGCGGGATCGGCGGGCAGGTGCAGCGGAATCTGCCCCCAATAGCCGTCCAGAAACGCCTGTTCGCCCATTGGCGCGATGATGTCGGCAAGGTCCACGGCGCCAGTCTATCGCGGGCGCGCCGCTTGTCGAGCGGTGGTGCTCAGCGTCCGCGCAACCGCCGCAACAGCCCGCCGCGCGCCATCGCCTCGAACATCGTTTCGTCGCCTGAATCGAGGATCTGGTTTTCCGCCAGCCACGCATCGACCGCGTCGAGATCGGGCACGCGATAATCGCGCAGGCGGCGGCCGCTGGTGCGCAGCGCCTCGATCGTCGCGATCAGCGATCCGGACCCGGCAAGGTGGTCGGCGACGCGCCGCGTATCGGTGCCCAGATGTTCGGCGATCAGGCCGTTGCGGATCGCGGCGATGCGCGTCGCGGTCGCCGCGTCCGGGGCGGTCAGCGCGACGTCGCATTCGGTGTCGAGGCCCAACGAGCGGTTGTTGTGGTTGGACGACCCCACCCGCAGCATGCGGTCGTCGATCACCAGGATCTTGGCATGGACATAGATCGGGTCGCCGCGACCGGTGACGGGGTGATAGATGCGGAACCGGTCGTGGTGGTCGCGCTGCTTGATCGCCCGGAACAGTCGCGCGCGGGCGGTATCCATCGCCTGTTGTTCCAGCCAGCCGTCGGCGTGCGCCGGGTTGACGATGACGATTTCGGGTCCGTCGGGTTCCTCCAGCCGCCTGACCATTGCTTCGGCGATTTTGCGGGAGGCGAAATACTGGCTCTCGGCATAGATGTGGCGGCGTGCGGTCGCGATCTGGTCGAGATACAGCGCCTCGATCTCCTGGATCGGCGGGGCGTCGGCCATTTGCGGCTGGGTGCGCGCGATGGCGACGCGCAGGTCGGTGAAATCGGGCGTCAGGCTGTCCGGCCAGCATTGCGTATCGACATCGGGCGCCGCGACCGGCGCGCCGCCCGCCCGGTGCCAGCGTTCGCGCGCCAGTTCGCCCAGCGCGCGCGCCGCCGGACCCTGGATCGCCGTCGTCGCGTCGTGCCACGGGATATAGGGGTTGCCATCGGGATCGACGCGATCCGTCCGTCCGCCATGCGCGCGCGTGTCCCAGCGCGAGCAGGTCATGTCGATCCCGCCGCAAAAGGCGATGCAATCGTCGATCACGACGATCTTCTGATGGTGCGAAGCACCCGGCGGATGCGTCGCATCGAGCTTCAGATGCACCTGGCGGTCGAACCGCCAGCGGGTCAGCGTGCGCAGCGTCTTGCCGCGAAACAGCGTCTTGAGCGCGCCCATGTCCCAGCGCAGGATGTGGACGTCGAGATCGGGGTTGCGCGCGATCAGCCACGAAATGAAGTCGCCCACCTCACGCGGTGCCTCGGGATGGTCGGGCGGATCGTCATGGGTCAACAGGATGCGCGCGTCGAAGTCCCATCCGATCAGCAGGATCTGGCGCTGCGCCTTCAGCATCGCCTGACGCGCGGCGCGGAAATAGGCATCGGCATCGATGACGACGGCAAGCTGGCTCGCCCGTTCGACCCGCCAGCAATTGCGGCCCGGATCGAACAGGCTGGAATCGGCGGCGCGGGCGTCCATGACCGTTGCGGTAGCGGGTCGGCACGGCAACGTCACCACAAGAAAACCCGATATTTACGAAGCCTGGCCTAGGCGGCGCGCATGGCCTCCCGACATCATCCCGCCGAACCCGCGCTGTTGCCATTGCAGGCCAGCTGGCAATGCGACCTGCGCGACGACGAATTGCGCTGGAGTGCCGGCGTCTATGCGCTGTTCGGGCTGGACCGCGACGCACCGCTGCGGCGGGACGACATCGTGGCGATGTATCTGCCCGAATCGCGCGCGCAACTGCGCCGGCTGCGCGAGGCCGCGATCGCCGATCGGGGCAGCTTTACCTTCGAAGCGCAGATCCGTCGCGGCGACGGCGAATTGCGCTGGATCCGGATCACCGCCGATGTCGCGTGCGACGGCGACGAGACGCGCTATCTTTACGGGTCGAAAATCGACGTCACCGCCGAAATGGCGGCGCGGCACGCGATGGCCTGATTCCGGCCGAACGCCGCGCGCGATCTTTGACGGCGCGCTGGCGGCGGCCTAGCATCGCGCGATGGACGATATTGCCCAGGGCACGGCGCACACCATTCCCGATGATCTGGCGGCGGCGTTGCGCGCGGACACCGCGACGCTGACGCTGTGGCAGGGGCTGACCCCGCTCGGCCGCAACGAATTCATCTGCTGGGTCGAAGATGCGAAACAGCCCGCGACCCGGGCGCGGCGGATCGTGCGGACGGGCGAGGAATTGCGCGAAGGCAAACGACGCCCCTGTTGCTGGGCGGGCTGTATCCATCGCACCGACAAGGCGCCGGGCAAGTGGCAGCAGGCGGTGCTGATCGACAAACAGGCGAAATAGCCGCCGCGCGGCGTTACAGGATTTCGCGGATCGCTTCGGGCGGACGGCCCAGCCGCACGCCCTTGTCGGTTTCGACCAGCGGGCGTTCGATCAGGATCGGGTCGGCGGCCATCGCATCCAGGATCGCGTCATCGTCCGCATCCTTCAGCGCCCGCGCGCCATCCTCCGCCTTGCGCAGCCCGTCGCGCGGGGTCATCGCGCCCTTCGCATAAAGGCGGGCGAGCTCATCGCGCGTCGGCGGCGCTTTCAGATATTCGATCACGCGCACCTGTGCCCCCGCCTCGTTCAGCAGTGCCAGCGCCTCACGCGATTTGGAACAGCGCGGATTGTGATAGATGGTGGCCTGCATCGGCGACTTCTCCCGTGTTTGTTCAGCGCGGACGCAACAGCGTCAGCTTGGCCTTGCCGTGCACGCGCTCGGCATCGATCTCGAACCCGGTCAGGTCGATCTGCTCTTTTGCCCCGGTTTCGATGCTGATCCAGCTGCCGGGGCCCGTCCAGCCGAGGCGGGCGAGCTTGTCGAGCGCCACGCTGCCTGCGCCGGTGCCATAGGGCGGGTCCATCAGGATCAGGTCGAGCGGCGCGGGCGCGGGGCCGAGCGCCAGTACCGATGTCGCGCGAATATCGGGCCGCACGCCCAGCTTTTCGGCATTGGCGCGCAGCGCGTCGAGTGCGGTGCGATCCTGTTCGACGAACATGCAGCTGGCGGCGCCGCGCGACAGCGCCTCGAACCCCAGCGCGCCCGATCCCGCGAACAGGTCGGCGACCGCCAGCCCTTCAAAACTGCCGACGCGGCTGGTCAGCATCGAAAACAGCGCCTCGCGCGTGCGATCGGCGGTGGGGCGGGTGGCGTCGCCACGCGGCGCGACCAGCGGGCGGCCGCGCCAGTTTCCGGCGATGATCCTCATTTGCGCGGCCCCCGCGATCCGGGTTTGGACGATCGGCCCGCGGGCGGGCGCGGGCGCCGGTCGCCGGGGCGATAACGGCGCTTGGGCCGATCGAGCAGCGGCCCGCCATCGTCGCGATCGGGCGCGGCGGGACGCGGGGGGCGGGGCGCCTTTGCCTTGGGTTTGGCGGGTGCGGCTGCGCGTTCGGCCCGCGCCGGCGCAGGCGTAGCCGACGCGGCGACCTTGCGGCGTTCGGCACGGTTGACCGGCGGGCTGGCGGGTTCGGGCACAGCCGGTTTGGGCATAGGCGCTTCGGCGGGCGCACGCTCGGCCCGCGGGCGCCCCGACAATTGCAGGTTCGACGCCGCCTTGCCGCCGCCCGGACCCGACAGCGTCTTGCGGAACAGGATCAGGTCGTGCTGGCGCACCTCCTCCACCGCGCCGACCGCCATGTCGCCCAGATGAAACGGCCCATAACGGGTGCGGATCAGGCGGCTGACGCGCAGCCCCAGATGTTCGAGCACGCGCCGCACCTCGCGATTCTTGCCCTCGGTCAGTGTCAGCTCGATCCATACATTCGCGCCGGTGCGCCGTTCCAGATTGGCGTCGATCGACCCATAGCGCACCCCGTCGATCTCGATGCCCAGCATCAGCGATTCGAGCTGATCCTGGCTGACCTGGCCAAAGGCGCGGGCGCGATAGCTGCGTTCGACCCCGGTCGCGGGCAGTTCGAGCTGGCGCTTGAGCTCGCCATCGGTGGTCATCAGCAGCAACCCCTCGGTATTGAGGTCGAGGCGGCCGACGGGAACCAGGCGCGGGAGGCCATCGGGCAACCGGTCGTAAATGGTCGGGCGGCCGCGCGGATCGCGTTCGGCGGTGAGGAGGCCAGCGAGCTTGTGGAAACAGAACAGCCGCGCGGGCGCGGGCGCGGCGACCGGATCGCCATCGACCGTGACGCCGCGCAGCGAGGCGAGCAGCGTGGCGGGCGTCGTCAGCACCGCGCCATCCAGCGCAATTCGCCCCTCGGCGATCATCCGTTCGATCTCGCGCCGCGACGCCACCCCGGCGCGGGCGAGCAGCTTGGCGATGCGCTGCGTGCCGTTTTTCGGCGTGGCGGGCGGTGGGGACGTGGGGGACATGCAGCGCGCGATACAGCGGGACGCCGCCATGCGCAAAAAATCTTGCGCGCACGGAGCCACCGGGCCGCTTATTGCGTTCTGTTGGCGTAACAAGCGGGTGGACGATATTGTTCGGGCGGAAACAGCGACAGATTTCGCGGCTCCTCATCGTCGAGGACGAACCGCTCGTGGCGTTCGACGCCGAACATTACCTGACCGAACACGGGTTCGAAGTGGTGGCGACGGTCGATACCGTGGCAGCGGCGACGGCATTGCTCGAATCGGATACGCCGATCGACCTGGTGCTCGCCGACCTGCGACTGGCCGATGGCAGCGGCATCGACGTCGCCCAGGCGGCGCAGCGGCGCGGCGTGCCGGTGATGTTCGTGACCGGGCAGGCGCCCGACGAGGTGGCGGCAGCGGCATCGACACTGGCGCTCGGTTGCCTTGCCAAACCCTATCCCCAACGCGATCTGATCGCCGCGGTCACCGCCATCGAAACG
>CADEEK010000129.1 GCA_902826325.1 uncultured Sphingomonadales bacterium | reverse complement strand
GCCACGGGTATCGAGGGCGCGATGCTGCTGCCCGGCCTCGATCGCCTCAACCTCAACATGCTTGCGCATTTTGAGGTCTCGCCAGCATTCACGCCTTATATCGAGGCGAAATATGTTCGTGTGACGGCCAACCAGACATCGACACAGCCCACCTTCGTCAACGGGCGCCTGGTGCCTTCCTTCTTCCTCGACAACCCCTATCTGACGCCCCAGGCGCGCGACGCGATCCGCACCGTAATGGGTTACACGCCAGGTACGGCGAATTATGACACGGGCGGTTTCACATTCTTCCGCTTCAACAACGATATCGGTACGCGCGCAGAGCAGCATCAGCGCGAAACCTATCGCATCGTTGCAGGCGCGCGGGGGAACGTTGGCGACAACTGGAATTACGACGTATTCTTCAACTATGGCCGCACCGAAACCTATTACGAAACGGGCGGCAACGTCGATATCCAGAAGTTCAACCGGGCTGCGAACGCCGTTCGCAACGGCGCAGGTCAGATCGTCTGCCGTGTCAACGCCGACGCGATCACGACCAATGACGACCCGTCATGTCGCCCGATCAACCTGTTTGGCGAGAATGCGCCGGCCACGACTCCCGATGGCGTTGCCTATGTGCTTTACACGTCGTCGCGCAGGCAGTGGCATGAGCAGATCAATGCCGCGGCGGTGCTGTCCGGCGATACCGGCGCGTTCTTCGAACTTCCCGGTGGTCCGATCGGCATGGCCTTTGGCGCGGAATTCCGCAGCGAAGACTATTTCTCCGCCTATGATGACTTCACCAAGGGTGAATACGCGCCCGGTCAGTCCAACACGTTCCTGAATGCGTTCGCGGATTCCAATCCCAGAGCGGTGACGTCGTATGAAGGGTTTGCCGAGGTTCGCGTACCTGTTCTGAGGAACATGCCGTTCTTCCACGACCTGACGCTGGCCGCTTCGGGCCGCGTGTCCAAATACAACATCTATGACGACCCGCAATGGACCTGGTCGGTGGGTGGCAGCTGGGCGCCGGTTCGTGACATCAGCTTCCGGGTCAATTTCTCGCGCGCGATCCGCACGCCGAACCTCGCCGACCTCTATGCCGGTGTTTCGCAGACATTCGCGAACAACTTCGTGGATCCGTGCAGCCAGACGGTCATCAACCAGAATCCCAACCGTGCGCGCAACTGCGCGGCGGCTGGCATTCCAACGACGATCGTTGTCGGCACCAATGCCGACGGCACGCCCGACATCCGTCCCTGGACGAATGCGCCAACCTCGGGCATTCTGGGCGTGAATGGCGGAAACCCGTTCCTGAAGCCCGAAGTGTCTGACTCGTTCACGGTCGGAACGATCATCAAGCCGAGCTTCCTGCCGGGCATTCAGCTCAGCGTGGATTATTACAATATCCGCATCAAGGACGCGATCAACTTCGTCGGCGCACAGACCATCGTCAACGCCTGCTATGATGATCCCGTGGGCATCGACAACGAGTTCTGCGGCTTCATCAACCGTCGTCGCACGCCTGGTGTCGCAATTTCCGACTATACCTTTGCGGGGCAACAGGGCCGCCGCTTCGCCGGTTATCCCGACTTCAACATCGGCATCGTCGGAAACGGGTTCACCAACGCGCCCTTCAACTATGCAAAGCTGACGACGTCGGGCATCGACGCGAACCTGAGCTATCGCCACATGTTCGACGAAGACACCCGGCTCAACCTGTCGGCGGTGGTCAGCTGGCTCGAAAGCCGGAACCAGTTCACGTTCCTGACGGATCCGAACCGCTATACGCGGGTCAAGAGCGTGTTGGGCGATCCGGAATGGCGCGCGCTGGCGACTGCGTTCTTCGAGAACAAGTTCTTCGATTTCTCGTTGACCGCCCAGTATATCGGTAAACAGACGATCGGCGCGTGGAACCTGCAGAATCAGGAACAGGATCGTCCGCCGACCAACGCCGATGCGTTCCCGTTCGTTTACTATCCCGAGGTGGTGATCGCCGACGTGCAGCTTGGCATCAAGGTCAACGATCAGTTCCGCTTCTATCTCGGCGTCGATAACATCACCGATCAGCTGCCGCCCTATGGCCTGACCGGCACCAGCACGACGTCGGATGGTCGAACCAGCGCGATCTATCCGGTTACGGGCCGCTATTTCTACGGCGGCGTTCGCATCAAGATGTAATCGGTTCGCAACCGCACGATCAGGGCCGCTCCTTCGAGAGCGGCCCTTTTTTTGCGCGCTGGCTGGCCATCACCGCACGAAAAAGGCGCCGCCCGCACGGGTGCGGGCGACGCCAATTCAAGTCAACGTCACGGATTCAGCGCGAAGCCGACTTCACCCGCTCATAGGGGACGAAATCGCCGAGCGAGACGAACCCGCTCCACATCCGCGACGTCCGGTCGATCAGATCGACCTTATCGACATTGCACAGCTGGCTGCCGCTTATCTTGGTCAGCAGGATATCGTCGCTGTCCAGGCTCGACGCGCCGGCACGCGGCCGGTTGACATAGAGTTTCGATCCCACGCGATAGACGATCGCCGTCTTGTCGATGACCATGCTGTTCTGCATGGCGGAGATTGAAAGGCAGCCGACCGGCTTGCCCGCGACGCGGCCCTCAAGCACTTTGGCGAGTTCCTCTTCGCCCTTGGGATAGGTTGGTTCGTCCGCCACGGCGGCGCTCGAAAGTGCCAGCATGGAGAGCGAAGCAGCGGTCAGCAATGCACGCATTGGTTTTCTCCATCGGTTGATTCGATCAAGATGGTAGCCTGTCGCGGCTTTCGCAATGCTGAACCGGATCGCCACAGCGGCAGCGCGGCCAGATCCATGGTCAATCGGCCCAGATCCGGTCGAATCGTCCGCCCAGCCCGGTGATCAGCTCATATTGCGACAGCCCGCTCAGCGCGGCGGTCTCGGGCAGTGCATAGTCGATCGATACCCAGTCGCCCTCGTCCAGTTCCGGGGCGGCGCACAGGTCCAGTGCGATCATGTCCATCGATACCCGGCCGATCACCGGCAGCCGCCGATCGCCCACGAACGCACAGCCGCGCCCTGAGAAACAGCGCAGATAACCGTCGGCATAGCCGAGATTGACGATGGCGACCGGCGTATCGACCGTCGCGCGCCAGGTGGCGTTATAACCGACCACCTGCCCCGTGGGGACGAGGCGCCGCTGCAATATCTGCGCCTGAGGCATCACCACCTGGCGGATGCACCCGGTATGGGCGGCGGCCTGCACGCCCCCATAAAGCGCGATGCCGGGACGGGTAAGGTCGAAATGATAATCGCCGCCAAGCGCGATTCCCGCCGAATTGGCGAGGCTCATCCGCCGCGCGCCCGATCGCCCGCGCAGCGCCGCGAACGCATCGCGCTGTTCCCGGTTGAGCGGCACCGCCTCGTCCGCACTCGCCAGGTGGCTCATCAGCGTGTCGATGTTCAGCCCGTCGATCAGCCCGTCCGCCACGTCCTGCGGCGACAGGCCGAGCCGGTTCATGCCGGTATCGACCATCACGTCGCACCGCCCCCCGCCCGCATCGCGCCAGCGTTGCACCTGAGCCGCGCTATTGAGGACCGGGCGCGCATGACCTGCGGCGAGCGCCACCGGCAGATCCGCCTCGCGCACCCCGTGCAGGACCGACACCGAAACATCCAGATCGGCAAGCGCCATCGCCTCGGCCCAGGTGGCGACGAAGAAATCGCGGCACCCCGCATCGGCCAGCCGCGTCGCCACGCCGCGCGCGCCCAGGCCATAGCCATCGGCCTTGATCGCCGCGCCACAGGCGGCATCGCCGCTCATCCGCGCCAGCGCGCGCCAGTTGGCGACCAGCGCGGCGCCGTCCAGGCGCAGGCGAAGCGGGGCGGGAATCATCGCGTCCGGTTAAGTCCTATCCCCCGCCGCCGCAATCAGGCGCCGCGATAAAGATCGCTTTCCTTGAGGAAGAACAACGTCACCACCAGCGCCATCGCCACCACCGCCCAGCTGTACCACAGGCCGGAATAGGGATTGCCACTGGTTGTGACCATATATTGACTGATCAGCGGCAGAAATCCGCCGAAATAGCCGGTGCCGATATGATAGGGGATCGACATTGAGCTATAGCGGATGCGCGGCGGAAACAGCTCCGTCAACAGTGCCGCGACCGGGCCATAGGTGGCGCCCGACAGCGCCGCCAGCGCCATGATCGCGATCAGGATCAGCACCATGTCGAACGCCGACGGCACGACCTTTTCGAGCCGATAGCCTGCAGTCGCCAGGGCCGCGTCAATATCGATCGCCGTGTTCGAAACCACGGGAATGCCGCCGATATTGACCGACGCCGACGGCGTGACGGCGGTAGTATAGGGAATACCGCGCTTGGACAGATAGTCGATCAGCTGGCCGCAGGTTTCCGCCTGCTGGCTGGCCGAGGGATCGTAGGAACAGGCCGGACCCGAAACCACCACCGGGGCGCGGCGCGCGGCATCGGCGAGCTGGGGGTTCGCGGCATGGCCCATCGCCCAGAACAGCGGAAACAGCATCAGCAGCGTAAAGCCATAGCCGATCACGATCGGCTTCTTGCGCCCTATCCGGTCAGACAATTTGCCGAACAGGATGAACCAGAACAGGCCGGCCAGCGCACCGCCGCCGACCAGCAATTGCGCCACCACCGGCTCGACCCGCATCGCGCCCTGCAGAAAGGACAGGACGGAAAAGGTCGCGGTGTACCAGATCACCGTCAGCCCCGCGGCGATACCGAACATTGCGACGAACAGGCGGCGCCAGTTGCCGGGATAGGTAAAGCTTTCCTTGAGCGGGTTGCTGGCCACCTCGCCCGCCGCCTTCATCGCCTGGAACACCGGACTTTCCGACAGCCTGACCCGCATCCACAGCGAAATCGCCAGCAGCGCGATCGAAAACAGGAACGGCAGGCGCCAGCCCCATTCGTCCCACGCCCCAGCGGGCACGGCAAAACGACAGATCAGCACGATGGCGAGGCTGAGCACGAACCCCGCCGACACCGATGCCTGGATGAAGCTGGTGTGATAGCCGGCGGTGCCGGGCGGCGCATGTTCGGCGACATAGATCGCGGCCCCGCCATATTCCCCGCCCAGGGCCAACCCCTGCAGGATGCGCAGCGCGATGACGATCACCGGCGCGGCCACCCCGATCGCGGCGAAGGAAGGCACGAAGCCGACGCCCGCGGTGGCGACGCCCATCAGCGTGATCGTCACCAGGAACGTGTATTTGCGGCCAAGCTTGTCGCCCAGATAGCCGAACAGCACCGCACCCAGCGGCCGGAAGCCGAACCCGACGGCAAAGCCCGCCCAGGCATAGAGCGTTTCCATGACCGGGTTGCCGGTGGCGAAAAAGGTGCGACCGATGATTCCGGACGCCGCCAGCGTGCCGTAGATGAAGAAATCATACCATTCGAACACGGTGCCGAGCGAGGATGCGGCGACCACCTGTCGCATCTCCGCCTTGCTCGGCTCGCGCTGTGGCGCCGCTGCATCCACCCCGGTCGTCATTCGCAATCCCCCCAACCCCTTGCCGTCAGGGTTTAGCGGCTTGGCGGGGGCGAGCAAGGGGGCGCGCCGCCGCTCGGCGATTGGAATGCGGGTCGATCGGGACTAGAGCGCGGCGATGCTTCGTCTTACCGGCCTGTCCCTCCCCCTCGATCATCCCGCCGATGCGATCGCCCCGGCGATCTGCGACCGGCTCGGTATCGAGCGTGCGCGATTGCTCGACTGGACGCTGTTCAAGCGCGGCAATGACGCGCGCCGCCGCAATGCGATCCAGCTCGTCTATACGCTCGACATCACGCTGGCGGACGAGGCCGAGGTGCTGGCGCGTCTGGCCGGGGACAAGGATGTCCGCCCGACGCCCGACATGGCCTATCGTCCGCCCGTCACCGCGCCCGACGGATGGTCGGGCCTGCGCCCGGTGGTGGTCGGCGCCGGCCCCTGCGGCCTGTTCGCGGGGCTGATCCTGGCACAGATGGGGTTCCGCCCGATCATCCTCGACCGCGGCAAGGTCGTGCGACAGCGGACCAAGGATACCTGGGGCCTGTGGCGCCGCGCCGAACTGAACCCCGACAGCAACGTCCAGTTCGGCGAAGGCGGCGCGGGCACCTTTTCCGACGGCAAGCTCTATTGCCGGGTCAAGGACCCACGTTTTCTGGGGCGCAAGGTGCTGGAAGAGTTCGTCCGCGCGGGCGCCCCCGACGACATCTTGTGGCAGGCGCATCCGCATATCGGCACGTTCCGCCTCGTCACCATGGTCGAGCATATGCGCGCGACGATCGAGGCGCTGGGCGGCGAATATCGCTGGCAGACGCGGGTCGACGATCTGGCGCTGGACCGGCGGGCGGACGGATCGCAGGTGCTGCGCGGGCTTCACCTGCACGACGGCGGTTTTCTGGAGGCCGATCATGTCGTGCTGGCGATCGGCCACAGCGCACGTCCGACCTTTGAAATGCTGCACCGGCGCGGCGTCTATCTTGAGGCCAAGCCCTTTTCGATCGGGGTGCGTATCGAACATCCGCAAAGCTGGGTCGATCGCGCGCGCTATGGCAATTGCGCGGGGCATCCCGATCTTGGCGCCGCCACCTACAGCCTGACGCATCACGCCGCGAACGGGCGCACGGTCTACAGCTTCTGCATGTGCCCGGGCGGCCGCGTCGTCGCCGCGACGAGTGAAGAAGGGCGGGTCGTCACCAACGGCATGAGCCAATATTCACGCGCCG
>CADEEK010000128.1 GCA_902826325.1 uncultured Sphingomonadales bacterium | reverse complement strand
GCATTGTCGGGTGAGGGCTTGAACTGTTTGGCGAGCAGCGCGATCGACGGCCAGGCGATGAAGGCGAGGATCAGGACCGGCACCGCCGTCCAGATGATCTCGATCAGCGTATTGTGGCTGGTGCGCGAGGGATTGGGGTTCGCCTTGCGACGGTAACGCAGGATCGTCCAGGCCAGCAGGATCAGCACGAAGATCGAAATGATCGTGATGATCGGCAGCAGGATCCAGTTGTGGAAATGCGCGGCGCTTTCGCCGAGCTTCGTCACCTGCGGCTGGATGCCGATATGCTTGTCGACCGGCTGGCCGACGCCCGGGGTCGGGCCGTTCTTGTGCGTGCCGTCCGCGTTCAGCAGCGGATCGGCGGGCGTTGCAGCAGCTGGGGCGGCAGCGGGGGCATCAGCAGGTGCGCCCGCGGCCGCGGGCGATTCGACCGCCACGGGTGCGGGCGGTTCGGGCGCGGTCTGGGCCTCAGCCACGCCACCGGCGAGCGCGAGACCAGCGGCCAGCACCATCGCCTTCAATCCATGCATGCGCATCTTGTCGTTCAACCCCATATTTCTTTCGGACCCCAGTTCAGGGCGCGCCGGTGTTCCGGCCGCGCGGGCAAAAATCGGCCCGTTGCGGCTGGCCTATAGCACCAACGCCGCGCGTCTCAAGCTAGTCCGCATCTCTTTTTATGATCGGTTGCGGCACGCGCGGCGCGCCCCTAGATGCGGCATGACCCATTGGCAGGCGGATGGAATGATGACGCGCGACGAGGTTCTGGACGAGTTTCGGGCGGCGCAGGCGCTGCTTGAGGGGCATTTCATCCTGTCGTCGGGGCTGCGCAGCCCGCGTTACCTGCAATGCGCCCGCGTGCTGATGAACCCGGCCCGCGCCGCGCGGCTGGCGCAGGCGGTGGCGGCGGGGATTCCGGCGGATTTGCGCGAACGGATCACCGCCGTCGTGTCCCCCGCAATGGGCGGCGTGATCGCGGGGCAGGAGGTGGCCCGCGCGCTGAACGTCGATGCGATGTTCGTCGAACGCCCGACCGGCAGTTTCGAATTGCGGCGCGGGTTCCGGCTGGCGCCGGGGCAACAGGTGCTGATGATGGAGGATGTCGTCACCACCGGCCTGTCGTCGCGCGAGGCGATCGCGGCGATCGCGCAGGCGGGCGGCGAAGTGATCGCCGCGGCGTCGCTGGTCGACCGGTCGAACGGCACGGCGGACCTTGGCGTCCCCTTCTATCCGCTGATCCGGCTCGACGTGCCGAGCTATGAACCCGAATCGCTGCCGCCCGAACTTGCCGCCATCCCCGCGATCAAGCCGGGGAGCCGTGCGGCGGCGTGAGGGGGCATTTGCGCCTTGCCGGTGGGGCGCATCTGCGCCTGGGGGTCAATATCGACCATGTCGCGACCGTGCGGAACGCGCGCGGGTCGGGCTATCCCGATCCGGTGCGCGCGGCGTTGCTGGCGGCGCAGGCCGGGGCGGACGGCATCACCGCGCATCTGCGCGAGGACCGGCGGCACATCACCGATGACGACATTGCGCGGCTGGCCCGCGACCTGCCCATCCCGCTCAACCTCGAAATGGCGGCGACCGACGAGATGCTGGCGATCGCGCTGCGCCACACGCCGCATGCCGCGTGCATCGTGCCCGAAAAGCGCGAGGAGCGGACGACCGAGGGCGGGCTGGACGCGGCGGGTCAGCATAATCTGCTGGCGCCCATGGTGCGCGAGCTGAAGGGTGCGAACATCCGCGTGTCGCTGTTCATCGAACCCGATCCGGCGCAGATCGAAGCGGCGCTGCGGCTGGGCGCGCCGGTCGTCGAGCTGCATACCGGGCGCTATTGCGAGCTGACGGGGGAAGCGCGGGCCGCCGAACTGCGCCGCATCGCCGATGCCGCCGCGCTGGCGGCGAAGAACGGGATCGAGGTGCATGCGGGCCATGGCCTGACGTTCGACAATGTCGTGCCGATCGCGGCGATTCCGCAGCTTGCCGAACTCAATATCGGGCATTTCCTGATCGGCGAGGCGATTTTCGATGGCCTCGCGCGGGTGGTGCGGCGGATGCGCGCGCTGATGGATGAGGCGCGGTGAAGGCTTCTCGCAAATCCTCCCCGGCATGGGGAGGGGGACCGCCGCGACGCGGTGGCGGCGGGGGCTATCCGCGTCGGATGCCCTTGCCGCACGCCCCCTCCACCAGCCTGCGGCTGGTCCCCCTCCCCGTGCCGGGGAGGATCTCATGATCATCGGCATCGGATCCGACCTGTGCAATATCGAGCGGATTCAGGCATCGCTCGACCGGTTCGGCGCGCGGTTCGAGAATCGCGTGTTCACGCCGACCGAACTGGCCAAGGCGAAGCGTCGTCCGTTCACCTATGCCGCGACGCTGGCCAAGCGATTCGCCGCGAAGGAGGCGTTTTCCAAGGCGGTGGGCACCGGGTTCCGGCGCGGTGTCTTTATGCGGGACATCGGCGTGGTCAACGCGCCCTCTGGCGCGCCAACGCTGGCGCTGACCGGCGGGGCACAGGCGCGGCTTGACGCGATGGCGCCCGATGGCCACGTCGTCAGGATATATTTGACGCTGACCGACGATCATCCCTGGGCACAGGCGCTGGTCGTGATCGAGGCGCTGGCGCCGCCGGTCGCGGCGTCATGAAGGACGAAGAGATGGCCGAGGACATGGCGCTGACCGACCGGGACGAGGAGACGCAGGCACGCGGCACCGATTGGTGGGGCGAGGCGCGCGGCATCTTCTGGCTGGTGCTGGCGGTGCTCGGCTTTCACAGCCTGATCGCCAAGCCATTCTATATCCCGTCCGAATCGATGATGCCCGCGCTGTTGGTCGGCGACCGGCTGGTCGTCACCAAATATCCCTATGGCTATTCCTATGTCACGCCGACCTTCCACGTCCTGCCGTTCATCCAGGGGCGGTTGTTCGGCAGCATGCCCGCGCGCGGCGACATCGTCATCGTGACGCCGACCGATGCGCGGTCGGACTATATCAAGCGGGTCATCGGCCTGCCCGGCGAGACGATCGAGATGCATGGCGGCATCGTCTATATCAACAGCCGCCCGGTCCCGCGCGAGCGGCTGGGGCTGCGCGCGCTGGCGCTGGACGACAATCTGAAATGCGATCCCCGCCATTATCCGGGCGCGCTGGGCAAGGATGCGGCGGGCGCGGCGGTGTGCAACGTGCCGATCGTGCGCGAAACGCTGCCCAATGGCGTCAGCTATGACACGATCGACATCGGCCCGACCGTGGCGGACAATTTCGCGCCGGTGCGCATTCCGGCGGGGCATGTGTTCCTGATGGGCGACAATCGCGACAACAGCGCCGACAGCCGGTTTTCGCTGGCCGAGGACGGCCTGGGCGGGCCGGTGCCGATCGAGAATATCGGCGGACGGGCAGAGTTCATCACCTTCAGCCTGGATGGCAGCGCGAGCTGGAACCCGCTGAGCTGGGCGGGATCGTTCCGGTCGGGCCGCGCGGGCAATTCGCTGCATCCTGAACGGGCGGAGTGACGTCATGGCGGTGAACCAGGACGACGTATCGGTCACGCATCAGCCGGGTCCCAACGAGATGCAGGACCCGATGATGCGCGCCGAATTGCGCCGCGCATCGGTGTGGTTCGGCCTTGCCATCGCGGTGGCGCTGGTCGTGCTGCTGATCCAGCCGCTGTTGCTGATCTTTGCGGGGCTGGTGGTCGCGTCGATGCTGGATGGCGGCACGCGCCTGATCCGCCGGGTCGTGCCGATTCCGCGCGGGCTGGCGCTGCTGCTCGTCATGCTGCTCGTTATCGCCTTTGTCGGCGGGGTGGTGTATCTGACCGGCGTCGAGATCGCGGCCCAGGCCGAACAGTTGCGGCAGACGCTGGAGACGCAGGCGATCCGCCTCAGTCGCTGGCTCACCGGACTGGGCATCATGCCCCAGGCCGCCGACCTTCAGGGGCTGGCGCAGCAGGCGCTGGGGTCGGTCGGGCGCGTCACCTCGTTCATCGGCGGGGCGCTGGGCGCGCTGGCCAGTTTCTTCCTGGTCATCGTCATCGGCCTGTTCGTCGCGATCGAGCCGCGGCTGTATGAGCGCGGCCTGCAATGGATGGTGCCGATCGGGTCGCGCGACCAGTTCGCGATCACGCTGGCGCGGATGGCGCGGACGATGCGCGTCCTGCTCGCCGGACGGCTGGCGGGGATGGTGTTCGAAGGGTTCATCACCTGGATATTGCTGTCGATCGCGGGCGTGCCGATGGCGCTGCTGCTCGGCATATTGACCGGCATTCTGGCCTTCATCCCCAATATCGGCGCGTTCATTTCGGGCGTGCTGATGGTCGCGGTGGGGTTCAGCGCCGGACCGACCGAGGGGCTGTGGGCGATCGTCATCTATTTCGTCGTGCAGAATTTCGACGGCTATGTCCTGCTGCCGCTGATCGCCAAGCATACGGTCGACATGCCGCCCGCGCTGACCATTTCGTCCCAGATTTTGGCGAGCACGCTGTTCGGCTTTCTGGGGCTGGCGCTCGCCGATCCGATCGTGGCGATGATCAAGGTGGCGCTCGAACGCAAATCGGAACAGGCGGCGATGGCCGGGATCGGCAAGCCGCCCGCCTCCACCCGTGCCCGCGCCAAGCCGCCGGTGCGCCGACGCCGCGCCAAGCCGACCGCATGATCCTCTACGATTTCTTCCGCTCCTCGGCGGCCTATCGCGTGCGCATCGCGCTGAACCTCAAGGGCGTCGCCTATGACCGGCGCGAGGTGCATCTGGTGAAGGGCGAACAGCGCGCGGCGGACCATCTCGCGCGCAATCCGCAGGGATTCGTCCCCGCGCTCGACATTGGCGACGGGCAGGTGCTGACGCAAAGCCTGCCGATCATCGAATGGCTCGATGCGACCTTTCCCGAACCGCGGCTGATCCCCGCCGATCCGCTGGCGCGCGCGCGGGCGATGGCGCAGGCGATGGTGATCGCCGCCGACATCCATCCGCTCAACAATCTGCGCGTGCTGCGGCGGCTTGGCGCGCAATTCGGCGCCGACGATGCCGCGACCGGCGACTGGTATCGCCACTGGATCGCGCAGGGCTTTGCCGCGCTGGAGGCGATGGCGGGCGATGGCCCCTTTCTGGGCGGTGTGTCGCCGGGGATCGCCGATGTGATGCTGGTGCCGCAAATGTATAATGCGCGCCGGTTCGATACGCCGCTCGATGATTATCCACGGCTGGTTGCGGCGGATGCGGCGGCCCGCGCGATGGCGGCATTCGCCGCCGCCAGCCCGGATCAGACCAAAACGAAATGAGGTTGCCCTTGTCCCTGCTTATCTTCCTGCCGCTCGCCGCCCAGGCGCAAGAATTGGTCGTGACCGGCCGTGGTCTCGATACGCCGCCCGGCGAAGCCGCCTATGCCAATGTCGAAATCGACCGCGAACGGCTGACGACCACCGCCAGCGGGCGTTTCGAGGATGTGCTGCGCGATGTCGCGGGCACCGCCCAGTTCCGCCGCGCCGATTCGCGCTCGTCGCATCCCACGGCCCAGGGGATCACGCTGCGCGGCCTGGGCGGCAATGCGTCGAGCCGGACGCTGTTGCTGCTCGACGGCGTGCCGCAGGCCGACCCGTTCGGCGGCTGGGTGCCCTTCCCCGCCTATCTGCCCGAGCGGCTGGCGTCGGTGCGCGTCACCCGTGGCGGTGGCAGCGGCTATCAGGGCGCGGGCGCGCTCGCCGGGACGATCGAACTGAACAGCGGCGGCGCCGACCTGCTCGGCCCGCTGTCGCTGACCGGTTTTTACGGCAGCCGCAATGCGGTGGATCTGGTCGCGACCGGCGGCGCGGAACTGGGCGGCGGGTCGATGACGCTGGCGGCGCAGTTCGCGCGCGGCGACGGGTTCGTGCCGGTGGTCGCCGAGGATCGCGGCCCCGCCGACCGCGCCGCCCCCTATCGCCAGGGCAGCATCGCGCTGCGATCGGTTTTCCCGGTCGGCGAGACGGTCGAGCTGCAGGCCAATCTGTCGGGGTTCGACGATCGCCGCGAACGCGGCACCGCCTTTACCCCGGTGCGCAGCCAGGGCGCGGACGCCAGCGTGCGCATCGTCGGGCGCGGCAACTGGCAATGGTCGGCGCTCGCCTATCTCCAGCATCGCGATTTTTCGACCGGCTTTGCCAGCGTCGATGCGACCCGGACGACCGCCGCCCCGGTGCTCGACCAGCATGTCCCCGCCACCGGCGCCGGCGCGCGGATCGAGGTTCAGCCGCCGCTGGGCGCCGGGACGACGCTGCGCCTGGGCGGCGATGTGCGCAGCGTGTCGGGACAGACGCAGGAGCGGTATCTGTTCGTCGCCGATGCGCCGACGCGGCGGCGCGTCGCGGGGGGCGATGCGCTGACCGGCGGGGCATTCGCGGACCTGAGTATCGAACGCGGCGCGCTGACGATCAGCGGCGGCGGCCGGATCGATCGCTGGCGGCTGTCGGACGGTTCGCTGTTCGAAGCCCCGCTGGCGGGCGGCGCGGCGCTGACCGACATCGCCTTTGCCGACCGTTCGGGATGGGAGGGCAGCGGACGGATCGGCGCGGCGCTGGCGCTGGCGCCGCAGGTCGCGCTGCGTGCCGCCGCCTATACCGGCTGGCGGCTGCCGACGCTCAATGAGCTTTACCGTCCGTTCCGGGTCGGGGCCGATGCCACCGCCGCCAATGCGGCGCTGCGCCCCGAACGGCTGCGCGGGGTGGAGGCGGGGATCGACCTGACCCCGCTGCCGCAGCTTGAACTCCATGCCACCGCCTATTGGAACCGGAT
>CADEEK010000127.1 GCA_902826325.1 uncultured Sphingomonadales bacterium | reverse complement strand
CGACGCCGCCGCGCCGACGCTGATCCGCGAAAACGACAAATCGCCCGCGCTGTACGTCCTGATGCCGATGCGGGTGTGACGATCGGTCATACAGGCCCTCTTGTATCGGGCTTGATCATCGCTTATTAACACCATTGTCAATAGAGGCAATCGGGTTATGGCGACGCACGCGCAACGAATCGACTGGGGCAGGCCGATGAAACGGCAATGGGGCGTGGCGCTGCGCGCGCTGCTCCGCCTGCTCGGCAATGCCGACGATACGGCGCAGGTGTTCCGCATCATGCGCGCGCTCAATGGCGACACGGCGGGGCGTAATTATCGCAAGCTGCTCGCCCATCCCGATGGCGGCCGCCTCGCCTATCGCCGCGTCGAACTGGCGGAGCGGTTTTCCGATCGCGCCTGGCTCGATTCGCTTCCCGAAGGCAGCGTCGGCGCCGCCTATCGCGCGTTTCTCGACCGCACCGGCTATTCGGCGCAGGGGCTGGCCGATGTCAGCTATGCCGACGGTCAGTTCGAACCGGGGGTCGAGCATCCCCATGCCTGGTTCGGGCGGCGCGAGCGCGACATCCACGACATCTGGCACACGCTGACCGGCTATCAGGCGGACGAGCCGCTGGGCGAAGCGTGCCTGGTCGCCTTTTCCTATGCGCAGACCGGCGGGCTGGGCTGGGCATTCATCGCGGTCGGCGCGGCGCTCAAAAGCCTGAAGATCACCGGCAAGCGCAGCTTCGCCCGCGCGGTGATCGAGGGCTATCGCCACGGCAAGCGGGCGGCATGGCTGTCGGGCGAGGATTATGAAAGGCTGTTGGCCGAACCGCTGGAGGCGGCGCGCAGGCGGCTCAATATCGGCGACCCGCAGCTTTATCGCCGCGCCCAGCGCGAATTGCAGGCCGACGGCATTATCGGCATCTGATCCCAGTTTTGATCGGGGCAACTATCGGTTGCCATTTCGCCGCACATTGGCGAGTCAGGGACGGCAAGAGAGGAGCCGACCCCATGCGCCATATCGCGACCGCCTGTCTGATCACCCTGCCGCTTGCCCTGGCCGCCTGTGGCGATGGCGAGGTTGCGATGACCAATGCGACGCCCGAGGAAGTGGCGGCAACGGTCGAGAAATCCGGCGGCACGCAGTTCAACCCCGGCAAGTGGGAAACGACGATGCAGACAGTCTCGGTCGATATTCCGGGGCTGGAAGGGCCGATGAAGGCGCAGATGACCGACATGATGCTCAAAAAGGTCCAGAAGAGCACAACCTGCATCACCGCCGCCCAGGCCAAAAGCCCGCCCGCCGAAGTCATCGCGCGCACCCAGGGCCGCTGCAAATATGAGAATTTCAAGATGGACGGCGGCCGGATCGAAGGCACATTGATCTGCCCGGCCGAGGGGATGGGCGGCGAAATGCGCATGCAGGTCGCGGGGACGTTCAGCGACGACGCCTATACGATCGACAATGATATGAAGGCGACGGCACCCGGCGGCCCGGTGATGTCGATCAAGGCGCGCACCACCGGCAAGCGGATCGGCGATTGCACGCCCGAGGAGGAAAAGGCCGCCGAAGCCGAAGCCGCGGCCTGACCAGCGCAGCGCCCGCGGGCGCGTTCAGTTCGGCCGGTAGGCGACCCGCCACATCACCAGCGCGATTCCCGCCGCGGCGATCGCGACGATGCCGCTGGTCGCCAGCGCGCTGAGCCAGCGATAGAATATCGTCTGCCCGTCGCTGACCGGCGCGTTGAAAAAGCCGAAGCCATAGGTCTGGCCCGCGACGAACACGATCATCGCCACCAGCGCGCCGAGCGCGGCGGCGTGCCACGCCCGCCGATAGCCCGCAATGTGCAGCACCAGCCACAAGGGCGCGGCGACCGCCGTGACGCCCAGCGTCGTGAACACCGTGCCGAGCACCCAGGCGGCGAACAGCGACAGCACGTCGCGCTGTCCCGCCGCCAGCACCAGCGCCAGCACCATCAGCCCGCCAAGCAGGCCACCCGCAGCGAGCGCCAGCCCCGCCCGGTCGAGCGTCGTTTCATAGCTGCGCACCGGGCGCATCACGCGATCATACACCGAAAACCCCTCCCCGGTGGGCAGGGTCTAGCATTGTGGCAGCGCCCCGCTCAACCCGTCGATCGCGGTGCGCTGGCCATCGACGGGACAGAATTGGCGACGCGCGCTGGCGGGCGTTGCAGCGGGCGAAAGCTAAAGCTAGCGATGCGGCATGGATGCCCTGCCCGCCACCGACGCCGACGCCGCCGCGCAACTCGACCAGCTGGCGCGCGAGATCGCGCGGCACAATCGCCTGTATCACACCGACGATGCGCCGGAGGTGAGCGATGCAGATTACGACGCGCTGATGCGGCGCAATGCGGCGATCGAGGCCGCTTTCCCGCATCTGATCCGGCCCGATTCGCCGTCGAAACAGGTTGGTGCGGCGCCCGCCGGTCATCTGGCCAAGGTGACGCATGCGCGGCCGATGCTGAGCCTGGACAACGCCTTTTCCGATGAAGATGTCGCCGATTTCGTCGCGCGGGTGCGGCGGTTCCTGTCGCTCGACGATGCCGAACCGGTGGTGCTGACCGCCGAACCGAAAATCGATGGCCTGTCCTGTTCGCTGCGTTACGAGGGCCGTCGGCTGGTGCTCGCCGCAACGCGGGGCGACGGGCAGCTGGGCGAGAATGTCACCGCCAACGCGCTGACCATCGCCGATATTCCGCGCGAACTGCCCGCCGACGCGCCCGACCTGTTCGAGGTGCGCGGTGAGGTTTACATGGCCAAGGCCGATTTCCTGGCGCTGAACGCGCGCCTGCTGGCGGAGGCGGAGACGCCCGAAAGCGCGCGCCAGTTCGCCAATCCGCGCAACGCCGCCGCCGGATCGCTGCGGCAAAAGGATGCGGGCATTACCGCGTCGCGCCCGCTGCGTTTCCTGGCGCATGGCTGGGGCGAAGCCGCCGCCGTGCCGGGGGCGACCCAGGCACAGGTGGTCGATGCGCTGCGCCGCTGGGGCTTTGCGGTGTCGGACCTGTTCGCCGTTGCGCCGACGACCGAGGCGGCGCTGGACATCTATCGCGGGATCGAGCGGGTGCGCGCCGATTTGCCGTTCGACATCGACGGTGTCGTGTACAAGGTCGACCGGCTCGACTGGCAGGCGCGGCTGGGCTTTGTCGGGCGCGCGCCGCGCTGGGCGATCGCGCATAAATTTCCGGCGGAACAGGCCGAAACCACGCTGAACGCCATCGACATCCAGGTCGGGCGGACCGGCAAGCTGACCCCGGTCGCGCGGCTGGAGCCGGTGGGGGTGGGCGGCGTCACCGTGACCAATGCGACGCTGCACAATGCCGATGAGATCGAACGGCTGGGCGTGGTGATCCAGCGCGCGGGCGACGTGATTCCGCAGATCGTCGCCAATCTGACCCGCGATGTCGCGCGCGACGACTGGCATTTTCCCGACCATTGCCCCGAATGCGGGTCGGAAGCGGTGGCCGAGGCGGGCGAGGTCGATATCCGCTGCACCGGCGGGCTGATCTGTCCCGCACAACGGCTGGAGCGATTGCGCCATTTCGTCAGCCGCGGCGCACTCGACATCGAGGGGTTGGGCGAAAAGAGCATCGCCGAATTTCTGGAGCTGGGCTGGATTGCCGAACCCGCCGACATCTTTCGTCTGGCCGATCATCGCGAGGCGTTGCTGGCGCGGGAGGGGTGGAAGGAAAAATCGGTCGAAAATCTGTTCGCGGCGATCGAGGCGAAACGCGCACCCGACGCCGCGCGGCTGCTGTTTGGCCTGGGCATCCGGCATATCGGCATCGTCACCGCGCGCGACCTGCTCAAACGCTGCGTCACCCTGCCCGCGCTCGCCGCCTTGGCCGAGGAGCTGATCGCGCTGCGTCAGGCGACGACGCCCGCGCTGGGCGAGGAGGCGAGCAAGTTCCGCAACCGGCTCGACAAGGCGATCGCCGAACAGATCGGCGTCGACAATCTCGGCGCGGCGGTGGGCCACGCGCTCGCCGATTTCTTTCACGAGCCGCACAATCGGGCAGTCTGGGACGATCTGCTGGCGCAGGTCAGTCCGCCGCCGTTCGTCATCGCGGCGCGCGCGAGCGAGGTAAGCGGCAAGACCATCGTGTTCACGGGCAGCCTGGAAACGCTGAGCCGCGACGAGGCCAAGGCGCAGGCCGAATCGCTGGGTGCCCGAGTCGCGGGGTCGGTCTCGGCGAAAACCGATCTGGTGGTCGCGGGACCCGGCGCCGGATCGAAGCTAAAAAAGGCCGCGGACCTGCAGATTCAGGTGATCGACGAGGCAAAATGGGCGGAAATCGTGGACTCTGCGAAAGGTGGCGAGTGATGCTTTTTTGCAACGCACAATGGACTTGAAACAAGTGTAACAATCTCGCAAAGAACTCTCCCCATGGGGCAGCGCAGAACGGTGAACGACCACCGCATGCGCAGGCTTTGTTGCCGACCTTAAGGGGACCAAAATGCGAAACCATCTGCTTTTCGGTGCAGCCGTCGCTGCGCTTTCGATTCCGGCTGCGGCGAGCGCGCAGCAGATCACGTCCGGCATCGTCGGCACCGTTACCGATGAGGCGGGTGCACCGGTCGTCGGCGCGACCGTTACCGTGACCGATACCCGCACGGGCGCCGAGCGCGTTCTGACCACGGGCGCAGGCGGATCGTTCAGCGCAACCGGCCTGGTCACCGGCGGCCCCTACACGGTCAGCGCCAATGCCGATGGTTATGAAGGCCAGAGCGTCGAGAACATCGTCACCACGCTGCAGGGCAATACCAGCCTGAGCTTCACCCTGTCGTCGGGCACCGGCGAGATCGTCGTCACCGGTTCGCGCGTGCGCGCCACGACGCTGGCGGTTGGCCCGGGCACCTCGTTCGGCGCCGACGTGCTGGAAGCGGCCCCCACCTTCAACCGCGACCTGCGCGACGTGATCCGCATTGATCCGCGCGTCAGCCTCGACCGCGAGGACGCGGCAACCGGCGGTTCGGGCGTCGACCGCATTTCGTGCCTGGGCAGCAACGACCGCGCCAATGCGTTCACCGTCGACGGCACGCCGCAAAGCGACGTCTATGGCCTGAACGACACCGGCTTCTCGTCACGTTCGTCGACCCCCGTCCCCTATGACGCAGTCCGCGAAACGCAGGTGCAGTTTGCGCCGTCCGACGTCGAATATGGCCAGTTTTCGGGTTGCGCGATCAACGCGGTGACCAAGTCGGGCTCCAACACCTTCAGCGGTTCGGCCTTCTTCGAATATTCCGATTCCAACCTGCGCGGCACGCAGGTCGCCGACCGCGCCGTCGGCCCGATCCTGGCGGAAAAGCGCTGGGGTGCCACGCTGGGCGGACCGATCATTCCCGACAAGCTGTTCTTCTTTGGCGCCTATGAGCATCAGGAAGGCGGCTTCTCGCAGGACGAAGGGCCGACCGGGGCAGGCTTCACCAACCCGATGAATGGCATTTCGCTCGCGCAGTTCGAGACCATTTCGGAAATCGCCCAGCGCGTTTACGGCGTCAGCACCGGCGGCGTCGCGCGTTCGCGCCCCTATACCAACGACCGGTATTTCGGTCGGCTGGACTGGTTCATCAACGATGATCACCGGCTGGAGGCAACCTATCAGCACCTTGACGAAAGCACCGTCCGCACCGACGATTTCTTCACCGGGTCGAATCCGCAGCTGACGGGTTACAACAGCTTCTATCTGAGCGGCACCAAGTCGGATTATTATTCGGGCCGCCTCTATTCGCAGTGGAGCGACACCTTCTCCACCGAACTGCGCTATTCGCTGTCGGAGATCACCGATCTTCAGGATCCCGTGGGCGGCGGCGAAGCGGATACGGCCAATCCGATCATCCGTATGATCGTCGGCGTCGACAATCCGCCGCTGGGTTCGGGTCCTGTCGGCCAGAGCCCGCCGGACGGCGCGGTGCTGATCGGCCCGGGTGCGAACCGGTCGGTCAACCAGCTTTACACGACGCTGCACCAGGCGCGCTTCCTGGCCAAGCTGGACGCGGGCAATCACAAGCTGAAGCTCGGCTTCGAGGTCAACCACGCCGACATCTACAACCTCTACATCAACAACGCGACCGGCACGCTGATCTTCCGCAACGCCGCGGATTTCGAACAGGGCCTGTTGTCGCCGGGCACGGGCAACAACCAGACCTCGACCCTGCCCTTCAACATCACCTCCGGCGCGACCGAGGGTGCGTTCGGCAGCTTCACGCCCACCGGCGACCCCCGCACGGCGGCGGCGCAGGTGCGCCGGTCGATTTTCTCGGCCTATCTGCAGGACGATTGGCGGGTGTCGCCCGACCTTAGCGTCGTGGTCGGTGCGCGGATCGACTGGTTCGACGGATCGCGTCCGATGCGGAATGCGGTGTACCAGCAGCGCTATGGCATCTCCAACAGCTTTGGCTTCAGCAACATCGATCCGGTGATCAGCCCGCGTATCGCCGTGACGTGGAACAGCGGCGACTTCGCGGTGTTCCGCGATACGTCGGTACGCGCGGGCTTTGGCATCTTCTCCGGCGGTGATCCGCTGGTCTGGTTCGGCAACGCATTCCAGAACAACGGCATGGCGCAGGCGCTGGCGAACAGCCAGGCGGCGGGATGCCCTGCCGGACAGATCGATGTCGTGACGGGTGGGACGTTCACCGGCGTTCCGGCGTGCGTTCGCAACGCGGCGGGCACGCTGGCCGCGACCAGCCAGGGTTTCGTCCAGTCGGTCGATCCCAATTTCAAGAGGCTTTGTTGCGCAATTGAGGTTGGGGATTCCCCGAGGGAATCGAGTGCGTTAGT
>CADEEK010000126.1 GCA_902826325.1 uncultured Sphingomonadales bacterium | reverse complement strand
GGCGCCGCCGCCGGGAAGGGTGGTGATCGAGGGGGCAGGCGGCGCGCTGGTGCCGCTGACCCGCGACCTGCTCTATGCCGATCTGTTCGCGCGCTGGGGCCTGCCGGTGGTGGTCGTCGCGCGCACCGCGCTCGGCACGATCAACCACAGCCTGATGACGCTGGAGGCGTTACGATCGCGTGGCGTCGTGGTCGCGGGCATGTTGTTCAGCGGCGAGGAAGTGGCCGACAGCCAGGATGCGATCTGCGCGATGGGCGGCGTCCGCTCGCTCGGTCGCCTGCCCCGGCTCGATCCGCTGACGCCGGACCGCCTGCGCGATGCGGCGGCGGCGCTGAGGCTGGACGGGCTGTGACCTCGCCGGTCTGGCACCCCTTTACCCAGCATGGGCTGAACGAGCCGGTGCCGCTCGTCGCGCGGGCGCAGGGTGCGGCGCTGTTCACGCAGGACGGACGGCGGGTGATCGACGCGATCTCGTCCTGGTGGGTGACGACGCATGGCCATTGCCATCCCCGGATCGTGGCGGCGATCCGCGACCAGGCCGAAACGCTCGACCAGATGATCTTTGCCGGGTGGACGCACGAACCGGCCGAAGCGCTGGCGCGCGAGCTGGTGGCGATGATGCCGCCGCCGCTCGCCCATGTCTTTTATTCCGACAGCGGATCGACCAGCGTCGAGGTGGCGCTGAAAATGGCGCTCGGCCATTTCGCCAACCGGGGCGAGGATCGCAGCCGCATCGTGGTGATGGCCGACAGCTATCATGGCGATACGGTCGGCGGCATGTCGGTCGGCGCGCGCGGGGTGTTCAGCCGCAGCTATGCGCCGTTGCTGTTCGATGTCGACGTCATTCCCTTTCCGGCGCCGGGGGCGGAGCAGGATACGCTCGATGCGTTCGAGCGGCTGTGCCGGACGCGACCGGCGGCGTTGATCGTCGAGCCGCTGTTGCTGGGGGCGGGGGGGATGAAAATCTATCCGCCGTCGGTGCTGCGCGGCCTGCGCGACCTGTGCGCGGCGCATGGCGTGCTGTTCATCGCGGACGAGGTGATGACGGGGTGGGGCCGCACCGGCACGCTGCTGGCGTGCGAGCAGGCGGGGGTGGTGCCGGACCTGTTGTGCCTGTCGAAAGGGCTGACCGGCGGCGCGGTGCCGCTGGCCGTGACGATGGCGACGCGCGAGATTTTCGAGAGCCATTGGTCGACCGATCGCGCGAAGATGTTCTTCCATTCGTCGAGCTACACCGCCAACCCGATCGCCTGTGCGGCGGCGCGCGCCAACCTGGCCATCTGGCGCGAGGAACCGGTGCGGGCGCGGATCGCCGATCTGGCGGCGCGTCAGGCCGTGCATGCCGCCGCGCTGGACGGGGTGGCGAACAATATCCGCCAGCTTGGCACCGTGGTGGCGATGGAGGTCGAGACGGCCCAGGGCAGCTATATGTCCGAGCTTGCCCCCCGGCTGATGGCGCAGTTTCGCGCGCGCGACGTGTTGCTGCGCCCGCTGGGCAACACGCTCTACGTCATGCCACCTTATTGTATTTCCGATGCCGATCTGGCGCTGGTCTATGCGGCGATCGGGGCGGTGCTGGGCGGCTGATCGGCGGCGCGGGGGGTCAGCCCGACAGCAGCGCGCGGTGCCGGGTGGCGAGTGCGCAGAGCCAGTCGACAAAGGCGGCGATGGGGGGGAAGGACCGCGTCTCTTCATGCGTCACCAGCCAGAAGCTGCGTTCGATCATCAGGTCGGGGAGCAGGCGGGCGAGCAGCGGATCGGCATCGCCGATGAACCGGGGCAGCACCGCGATGCCCGCACCCGCCTGGGCCAGCGCATGCTGGGCATTGATGCTGGAGGAGCGCAGCTGCGGCACCGGCGCGCCGGGCAGTTCGTCGAGATAGCGCAGCTCGGGCGAATAGAGCAGGTCGGGGACATAGCCGATCAGCCGGTGGCGGTGCAGGTCGGTGGCGTCGGCGAGCGGTGGGTGCGCCGCGAGATAGCTGCGCGCGGCATAGAGGCCCAGCCGATAGTCGGCGAGCTTGCGGGTGAGCAGCGGCCCGCGCCGGGGGCGGGCGAGCAGCACCGCGACATCGGTTTCGCGGCGAGTAGGGTTGAGAAAGCCGCTATTGGCGACGAGGTCGACGGTCAGGCCCGGATGGGCATCGGCGAGTGCGCCCAGATGGCGGCTGACGAACCAGGTGCCGAACCCTTCCGACACGCTGACCCGCACCGTGCCGCGCACCGGGCCGTCGATGTCGCGCCGCCCGATCGCGTTGGCGGCGCTTTCCATCGCGCGGGCGTGGGTCAGCAGGCGCTCGCCCGCCGCGGTCAGCGACTGGCCGTCCGGACCCTGTTCGAACAGGCGTTCGCCGACCGCCTGTTCCAGGCGGCGCAGGCGGCGTCCGGCGGTGGTCGCGTCGATGCCGAGCGTCTGCGCCGCCCTGGCCAGCTGGCCCGTGCGCGCGATGGCGAGGAAGATCGGCAGGTCGCTCCAGTCCATCCGCCTGCAAATATGCAGGTTGTGGCTGCATGTCGATGACTTGTCGCGTCGTGGGATGGCGGGGCATCATGGTCGTAAAGGAGAGGCTGGATGGCGACGACCGCATTGCGCGAGATTTCCCATGTGATCGGCGGCGGCGCGGCGCCGGGGTGGGGCACGCGGACATCGGACGTGTTCGACCCCAATAGCGGCGCGGTGCAGGCGCGTGTGACGCTGGGCACGCCCGCCGATCTCGACGCGGCGATGGCGCGCGCGCTGGCGGTGCAGCCCGAATGGGCGGCGACCAATCCGCAGCGGCGGGCGCGGGTGATGTTCGCGTTCAAGGCGCTGGTCGAACAGCATATGGATGCGCTGGCGCACCTGCTGAGCAGCGAACATGGCAAGGTGATCGCGGACGCCAAAGGCGACATTCAGCGCGGGCTGGAAGTGATCGAGTTCGCCTGCGGCATCCCCCATGCCCTGAAGGGCGAATATACCCAGGGCGCAGGCCCCGGCATCGACGTCTATTCGATGCGCCAGCCGCTCGGCGTCGTCGCGGGCATCACCCCGTTCAATTTCCCGGCGATGATCCCGATGTGGATGTTCGGCGTCGCCATCGCCTGCGGCAACGCCTTCATCCTCAAGCCCAGCGAGCGCGATCCCAGCGTGCCGGTGCGGCTTGCCGAACTGATGCTGGAGGCGGGCCTGCCCGAAGGCGTTTTGCAGGTCGTGCATGGCGACAAGGAAATGGTCGACGCGATCCTCGACCATCCGGAGATCAAGGCGGTGAGCTTTGTCGGATCGTCCGACATCGCCCATTATGTCTATCGTCGCGGCGTCGCGGCGGGCAAGCGCGTGCAGGCGATGGGCGGGGCGAAGAACCACGGCATCGTCATGCCCGACGCCGATCTGGACCAGGTGGTCAACGACCTCTCCGGCGCCGCCTTCGGCTCGGCGGGCGAGCGGTGCATGGCGTTGCCGGTCGTCGTGCCGGTGGGCGACAAGACCGCGACCGCGCTGCGCGAAAAGCTGTTGCCCGCGATCGCAGCGCTGCGGGTCGGGGTTTCGAGCGATGCCGAGGCGCATTACGGGCCGGTCGTCACCGCCGCACATCGCGCCAGAATCGAATCCTATATCCAGATGGGTGTCGATGAAGGCGCTGAGCTGGTGGTGGATGGACGCGGTTTCACTCTGCAGGGGCATGAGGACGGGTTCTTCATCGGCCCGTCGCTGTTCGATCGGGTGACGCCGCAGATGCGCAGCTATCAGGAGGAGATTTTCGGCCCGGTGCTGCAGATCGTGCGCGCCGACAGTTTCGAGGCGGCGCTGCGCCTGCCGAGCGAACACCAATATGGCAATGGCGTCGCGATCTTCACCCGCAACGGCCATGCCGCGCGCGAATTCGCCGCGCGGGTCGATGTCGGCATGGTCGGCATCAACGTGCCGATCCCGGTGCCGGTCGCCTATCACACGTTCGGCGGATGGAAGCGCAGCGCGTTCGGCGACACCAACCAGCATGGCATGGAGGGGGTGAAGTTCTTCACCAAGGTGAAGACGGTGACGCAACGCTGGCCCGACGGCTCGGTGGACGGCGGCAACGCCTTCGTCATTCCGACGATGGGATGAGGTTGGAGGTGCGGCAGATCGCCCGCTTCTTTCGGGAGCGGGAGGGGACCCGCGCCGCAAGCCGTGGGGCAGGCGAGCGTCGCGCCCGCGCGTCACGTCGCCCGCACCCTTCCGCCGCCTTGCGGCGCCCGCCCTCTTCCGCCGGAAGAGGGATTTTGGGACAGTTGCTGCTGCGTTCCGGTCGAGAATCGGTTGCAGCCATGCTAACCATCCTGCCAGTTGTCTGGGGGGTGCGGCTTGGTCTGGCTGTTGCGGATGATGGTGGCGGTTGCGGCGCTTACGTTGATCGCGTGGGCGGCGCCGCTGGCGTTGTCGGCGAGCGAGCCTGAGCGCGTGGAAAAGCGCATCGCCATCACCTTTGACGACACGCCGCGCGGGGCGGGCGCATTCCTGACGCTGGAGGAACGCGGACCCAGGCTGGTCGCGGCGCTGGCGGCGGCAGGGGTGCGGCAGGCGGCCTTCTTCATCAATCCGTGCCGGTTGCAGAGCGAGCGCGACGGCGCGCTGGTCCGCGCCTATGAAACCGCGGGGCATGTGCTGGCGGATCATACCTGTTCGCATCCCGGCCTGTCGCGGGTCAGCGCGGCTTATTATCTCGCCGATATCGACCGGTCGCAGGCATGGCTGCGCGAGCGGCCGACCTATCGCCCCTGGTTCCGTTATCCGTTTCTGGACGAGGGCGGCCATGACAGCGCCAAGGCGGCGGCGGTGCGCGACGGGCTGACGGCGCGCGGGCTGACCAATGGCTATGTCACCGCCGATGGCTATGACTGGAATATGGAGCGGTTGACGATCGCGGCGAAGCGCGCGGGCCGGACGATCGACATGGCGGCGCTGCGCGACCTGTATGTCGAAACCCATGTCGGCGCGGCGGACTTTGCCGACGGCCTGGCCTATCGCGCGACCGGGCGGCACCCGGCACAGATTTTGTTGCTGCACGAGACCGATCTGGCGGCATTGTTCCTGCCCGACATGGTGGCGGGGCTGCGCAAGGCGGGCTGGACGATCGTGACGGCGGACGAGGCGTTCGACGATCCGATCGCCCGTCGCACGCCGCAGGTCGCCTTTGCCAACGGCACGCGCGTGCAGATGCTTGCCTGGGAACGCGGGATCGAGGGCAGCCGCTGGTATGACCGCACCGACGGCGCGGTCGCCGACCGGCTGTTCGCGCAGCGGGTGATGGGCGCCGGCGTCGCGGCGGCGGCGCGATGACGGCGCCGGCGGCGATCGCCCCGGCCGGCGTCGGCGCAGACGCGCTACATCGGCGCCTGTTGCCCGTGCAGCACATCGTCCACCGCGCGCTGATGGGGCGGGCCATGGCGCGGGCGCTGGTCGCGCACGGTGCAGCCCGGGCCGCCTTCGCACAGGCCGACGGCGAAGCGGTTGAGGCTTTCAGGCGTGGTGGCGCATGCGGCCAGCGCCAGCAGCGGCGCGGCGATCAGCAGGCGAAAATTCTTCATCCGATATCCCCCATTGCGTCCGCAACCGGATCGCACGGACGCGCGCGGCGTTCATCGGACGCAATCTGACAGAGAGCAGCATGGACCAGTTCGACCCGACTTCTCAATTTGAACTGACTGGCGACCAGCGCGCCATTCAGGAAATGGCGCAACGCTTTACCGCCGATGCGATCACGCCGCACGCCGCGCACTGGGACGAGCGGCATATCTTTCCGCGCGATACGGTGAAGGCCGCCGCCGAGCTTGGCTTTGGCGCGATCTATGTCAGCGAGGAAAGTGGCGGCATCGGCCTTGGCCGTCTGGAAGCGGCGCTCATCATGGTGGCGATGGCCTATGGCTGTCCCGCCACCAGCGCGTTCATCTCGATCCACAATATGGCGGCGTGGATGATCGACCGGTTCGGGTCGCGGACGGTGAAGGACAAATATCTTCCGCGCCTGGTCGCCGCCGACTGGCTGGCCAGCTATTGCCTGACCGAGCCGTCATCCGGGTCGGACGCCGCCGCGCTCAAGACGACGGCGAAGCGCGACGGCGACGATTATATCGTCAACGGCTCCAAGCAGTTCATCTCCGGCGCGGGGGAGAATGAACTGTATGTGACGATGGTGCGCACCGGGGTGGAGGGGCCGAAGGGCATTTCGTGCCTTGCGATCGAAAAGGACATGCCGGGCGTCAGCTTCGGCGCGAACGAGCGCAAGCTGGGCTGGCACGCCCAGCCGACGCGACAGGTGATGTTCGACAATGTGCGGGTGCCGGCCGAAAACCTGATCGGCGGCGAGGGCGATGGGTTCCGCATCGCGATGATGGGGCTGGACGGCGGGCGGCTGAATATCGGTGCCTGTTCGCTGGGCGGGGCGCAGCGATGCCTGGACGAAGCGCTGCAATATACGCGCGACCGCAAGCAGTTCGGCAGCGCCATTGCCGAGTTCCAGAATACGCAATTCACGCTGGCCGACATGGCCACCGAATTGGCGGCGGCGCGGGCGCTGCTCTATCTGGCGGCGGCGAAGGTGAGCGCGAACGCGCCCGACAAGACCATGTTCGCGGCGATGGCCAAGCGCTTTGCCACCGATACCGGATCGGCGGTGGTCGACCGTGCGCTGCAGCTGCATGGCGGCTATGGCTATCTGATGGACTATCCGATCGAGCGGTTCTGGCGCGACCTGCGCGTCCATTCGATCCTGGAGGGGACCAATCAGGTGATGCGGATGATCGTCGGGCGGGAGCTGACGCGGCAATGAGCCTGATT
>CADEEK010000125.1 GCA_902826325.1 uncultured Sphingomonadales bacterium | reverse complement strand
GCGCCGGCAACGTCTGGCGGCGCCGTGCGCCAGCCGGTCGCGGCGACGCCGATCGCGCCGATTCCCGCGCCCGCGGCGCCGAGCGATGCGACCAGCGCGGCGATGTCGGGCCTGCGCGCGGGGCCGGCGATCACGTCGCTGCCGATCACCATGGCGGGGGCGGCGCGGGCGCTTGCCGCGTTTCGCATTTCCTGCCCCAGCCTGGTGCGGCGCACCGATGCCAGCGGCCTGACGCGCGGCGAGGATTGGCGCGCCGCCTGCACCGCCGCCGGATCGACCCAGGATCGCGAGGCGCTGGGCTTTTTCGACCGCCATTTCGAAACGGTGCAGGTCGCCGATGGCAAGGCATTCGCGACGGGCTATTTCGAGCCTGAAATCGCCGGATCGCGCACCCGCCGCGCGGGCTATGACGTGCCCGTCTATGGCCGCCCCGCCGATCTGATCGACGTCGATCTCGGGCGGTTTTCCGACGCGCTGAAGGGCAAGACGATCCGCGGACGGGTGGATGGCAGCAATTTCGTGCCGTTCCACGACCGCACCGCGATCGAACAGGGCGCGCTGGCCGGACGCGGGCTGGAAATCGCCTGGGCCGCCGATCCGGTCGAGCTGTTCTTCCTGCAGATCCAGGGTTCGGGGCGGTTGCGCCTGCCCGATGGCGGGGTGATGCGGATCGGCTATGCCAGCCAGAATGGCCGCGATTATACCGGGATCGGCAAGCTGATGCTCGATCGCGGGCTGCTGCGTCCGGGGCAGGCGTCGATGCAGGGGATCATGGCGTGGCTGCGCGCCAACCCGGCGCAGGGGCGCGAGATCATGCGCGAGAACAAGAGCTTCGTCTTTTTCCGCGAACTGACCGGGCCGGGACCGCTCGGCGCGATGGGCCTGCCGGTAACGGGACAGGCAAGCGTCGCGGCGGATGTGCGCTTCGTGCCGCTGGGCGCGCCGGTGTTCCTGTCAATGGACCGGCAGGATGCGACCGGGCTGTGGATCGCGCAGGATACTGGCGGCGCGATCAAGGGCACCAACCGCTTCGACACCTTTTGGGGCGCGGGCGAGGATGCGCGCGCGATCGCCGGCGGCATGGCGGCGCGCGGCACGGCCTGGCTGTTGCTGCCCAAGGGGACGCTCGCCCGATCGGGCAATTGACGATGGCGAGGCCGCCGCGCAGCATCACCGCCGAGGAACGCGCCCTGTGGGCACGGGTGATCGCGACGGTGACGCCGATGGCGCGCGAACGGCCGCTGCCGATCCCCGTGCCGACGCCGCTGTCGCCCGCCGATCCGGTGCCGCTCGCCAAAGCGGCGGTAAAGGGCAGGGTGCCGCCGCCCCGTCCGCCCGCGCCGCGCGAACCGATACGGCCGCCGGGTCAGACGCTGGACGGCGGCTGGGATAAACGGCTTTCACGCGGGCTGGTTTCGCCCGACAGCAGCGTCGATCTTCACGGCCATACGCTGGCGAGTGCACATGCGATGCTCGATCGCGGGCTGGCATCGGCGATCGCGCGGGGCGACCGGCTGTTGCTGCTCGTCACCGGCAAGCCGCCACGGCCGGAATCGGAGCGGCCGCACGCGCGCGGGGCGATCCGCGCGGCGGTGGGCGACTGGATCGCCGCATCGCGCCATGCCGACCGCATCGCGGCGGTGCGCGGCGCCCATCCGCGCCATGGCGGCCATGGCGCGCTGTATATCGTCCTGCGCCGCGCGCGCGACCCGGTGGCGCGAAAATCTTAACCCTTTTGCGCCATGATCCGCGCCATGTTCGCAGCTTGCGGACCAATGGGGGATCGCGCGGTCGCGATGAACGGATTTTCGCTCAAAAGTCGTGCGATCGCCTTTGCGATCTGCGCCGGGGCGTTCGTCTTCATCCTGGCGCTGGCGGCCACCTCGGGCGGGCAGATCGATGCGTCAAACGCCGGTCGCGCGCTGATCGCCGCGATCATCTGCGCGGCGATGTGCTGGGCCTATGCCGAACATTCGCTGGCGGCCACCGCGGCGGCGATCGACGCCGCGATCGTCCGGTTGTCCACCGCCGCCAATGGCGACCTGCAGAGCGAAATTCCCGCCGAAGTGATCGAGCATGTTCCGCCGCTGGCACAGGCGATGGAAGGGCTGTTCCATCAGCTTCATGCCAATCTGGACAGCGTGCAGCGGCTGGCGCTGTTCGATCCTGTCACCTCGCTGCCCAATCGCATTCATTTCCGGCGCAGCTGCGAACGGCTGTTGACCGATATGCCGCGCGATACGGCGGCGGCGATGCTGTTCATCGACCTCGACCGGTTCAAGGCGGTCAACGATACGCTGGGCCATGCCGTCGGCGACCAGCTGCTCGGCATGGTCGCCAACCGGCTGCGCGCGGTCGGCGACCGGTTCGCCGACAAGGGCGAACCGCTCGCGCCGCTGATCGGCCGCCTGTCGGGCGATGAGTTCACCATGTTCTTTCCGACGCTCGGCAGTGCGCGCGACGCCGAACGGATTGGGCGCGGCATCCTGTTCGCGCTGTCCGAACCGTTCGACCTCGCCGATCAGGAGGTCAGTATCGGCGCATCGGTTGGCATCGCGATGCGCCCCGATCACGGCACGACGCTGACCGATCTGATGCGCGCCGCCGATACCGCCATGTATCATGCCAAGGCGCAGGGGCGCGGACGGGCGGAGCATTTCACCGATCAGCTCGCCGCCGAAATCGCCGAACGGGCGCAGCTGGAAACCGATCTGCGCGGCGCGGTGGCGAATGACGAATTCGCATTGGTCTATCAGCCGCAGGTCAGCGCCACCGATGGCCGCATCGTCGGCGCCGAAGCGCTGTTGCGCTGGCAGCATCCGACGCGCGGCCTGTGCCTGCCGGGCAGCTTCATCGAACGCGCCGAGGAAACCGGGCTGATCGTCGAGATTGGCGAATGGGTGGTCGAAACGGTGGCGGCGACGATCGCCCGCTGGGGCCAGATGGGCGTCGAACAGCGGCTGGCGGTCAATATCAGCCCGCGCCAGCTCGACCATGCGGCATTCTTCCGCCGCCTGCGCGATGCGATGCGGCTGGCGGGGGCGCCTGCCTCGCTGCTGGAGCTGGAGATTACCGAGACGCTGGCGATGCATTGTTCGAACGATGTCGTCGATGCCATCGCGGCGCTGCGCAACGATGGCGCGAGCATCGCGATCGACGATTTCGGCACCGGCTATTCCAACCTCAGCCGGTTGCGCGACCTGCCGGTCGATCGGGTCAAGCTGGACCGCAGCCTGATCGAACATGTCGCGACCCAGAATGATGCGCGCACCATCGCCCAGGCGGTGATCGGCCTGATCCACGGACTTGGCTGCGAAGCGGTGGCGGAGGGGATCGAAACGAGCGACCAGATCGACGTGCTGCGCGTGATCGGCTGTGACGTGATCCAGGGCTATGCCATCGCGCAGCCGATGGCCGAGGCCGAATTCCTGAGCTGGGCGGGCGAGCTGCCCGAACGCGATACGCGGGCGGTCGGCTGAACCGCCAGCCGCCACGGCTTCAGTTCATAATCCGTTTCAAGATATCGGCGTAAATCACTGTCAGATCGTGCAGATCGGCGATCGCCACCGCCTCGTCCAATTTATGCATCGTCGCGTTGACCAGGCCGAATTCGGCGACCGGGCAGATGCGCGACAGGAAGCGCGCATCCGACGTGCCGCCGGTGGTCGACAATTCGGGGCGCAGGCCAAGCTGCGCCGCCACCGCATCGCCGATCGTGTCGGACAACAGGCCGGGTTGGGTCAGAAACGCCTCGCCAAAGACGCGGCCATCGACCCGCGCGTCCGGCGCATGGCGATGCACGATCGCGGCGATGCGCGCGACCAGGTCGTCGCCGCGATGCCCGTCGTTGAAGCGGATGCTGATCCGCGCCGCCGCCTTGCCCGGGATGACGTTGGTCGCCGGGTTGCCGACGGCGAGGTCGATGATCTCGATATTCGACGGCTGGAACCAGTCATTGCCCGCGTCCAGCACGATCGCGTCGATTTCGGCGAGCGCGCGCACCAGGCGGGGCACCGGATTGTCGGCAAGATGGGGATAGGCGACATGACCCTGTTGCCCCACCACCACCACATCGATCACCGTCGATCCACGCCGTCCGATCTTGATCGTATCGCCCAGCCGCGCGCTGCTGGTCGGTTCCCCCACCAGGCACAGATCGGGGATCAGGTCGCGTTCGCGCATCCGGTCGATCAGCGCGAGCGTGCCGAACGTTGCCGGTCCTTCCTCATCGCCGGTGATGATCAGGCTGACGGTGCCGCTGGCGGGCACTTGCGCGAGCGCGGCGGTGAAGGCGGCGATCGCCCCCTTCATGTCCACCGCGCCGCGCCCATAGAGCAGGTCGCCGCGGATTTCGGGGGTGAAGGCGCCGCTGCTCCACCCCTCGCCCGGCGGCACGACGTCGAGATGTCCGGCGAATGCGAAATGCCTGCCCGGACCCGCTTTGCGCACGGCGAGCAGATTTTCGACCGGCCCGTCCGGCGCCTCGCCCGCGACGAACCGCTCCACCTCGAACCCCAGCGGGTCGAGCGCCGCCGCCAGCACGTCGAACACCGCGCCGCGGGCGGGGGTGATGCTGGGTGCGGCGATCAGCGCCTTGGTCAGGTCGACGACATCGTGCAAGACAGGTTCCTCAACTGGTGGAGGCTCCATTGCCCAAGCTCGATCTCGATACAATCCCACAGTCCAATGCAACCGGCTATCCCGATCCGTTCGATCAGCCGGTCGCGGGGCGTTGGTATCGGCGGCTGGCGCCACCGGGCGGGCTGACGCAGATGGGGGTCAGCCATGTCACGCTCAACCCCGGCGCCTGGTCGTCGCAGCGCCATTGGCATGCGGTGGAGGACGAATTCGTCGTCATGCTGGCGGGCGAGGCGGTGCTGATCGACGACAATGGCGAAACGGTGCTGCGCGCGGGCGACTGTGCGGTGTTTCCGGCGGGCGACCGCAACGGCCACCATTTGCAGAACCGGTCCGACGCCGATTGCGTGTTCATCGCGGTCAGCGCGGGGGATCGCACGCGCGATCGCGGCGAATATCCCGACATCGATCTGCGCTTTTCCAGCGGCGGCTATACGCACCGCGACGGCACGCCCTATCCGACGCGACGGCTCCCCTGATCAGGCGGGGGCCTGTTCGAACTTTTCGATCACCCAATCCTCCGCCTGCGCCGCCGCGATCCAGTCCTGCAGGAACCGATGCTGCAGCACCGCCTGCATATAGGGCGGGGCAAAACGGGCGACGGGCAGCGAATAGGTGACGAAACGGGTGACGACCGGTGCGAACATCAGGTCCACCGCGCCGAACTCGCCGAACAGGAACTCGCCATCGCCGCCATGGCGGGCGCGGGCCTGCGCCCATAATTCCATGATCCGCTGGATGTCGGCCATCACATCCTCATCCGGCGTCGTGGGCGGATAGACCTGGCGGATGTTCATGCTGTGCTTGCGGCGCAGCGCGGCAAAGCCCGAATGCATCTCCGCCGCCATCGACCGCGCCATCGCGCGTGCCGCGGGATCGGCCGGCCAGAATTTGTCGCCGCCCGATTTCTCGTTCAGATATTCGACGATGGCGAGGCTGTCCCACACCACCACATCCTCGTCCCACAGGATCGGCACCTTGCCCGACGATGGCGCGAACTCGTCGCCCTCGCGCCGCCGGTCCCAGTCCTGATCGTAAAGCGGGACGACCACTTCCTCGAACGCAAGCCCCGACAGCTTGCAGGCGAGCCAGCCGCGCATGGACCAGGAGGAATAGGCCTTGTTGCCGATGATGAGCTTTAGCATCGCGCGGGGATAGCGGCGCTCGGTGCATGGGGCAACTGAACCATAGCGGATGAATTGTTGCGAAGCGACTTGTCCGAAATGGGTTTTACGGGCAGCCTTGGCGCGGGAGAAGGATGTCAGGGGGGATTTATATGCTGCGTTTGCTGACACTTGGCGTGTGCGCCATGGCGCTGGGTGGTGCGGCGCCGCCGCAGGCCGCGGCCCCCGCGCCGCTGGCGATCGAGGCCTTTGCCGAGATCCCACAGATCCAGGATCCGCAGATTTCCCCGAATGGCAAGCGGATCGCGGGCAAGATCGCGATCCGCGGGACCCAATTGTTCGCGGTGATCTCGCCGGGTTCGGGCGAGCCGCCCAAGTTGATCAATCCCGGCAAGTCGGACCTGAACGGCTGGTATTGGGTCAACGACGAATGGCTGGTGATCAGCACCGGGCAGCAGGTGCCGGTCGATGGCTTCAGCTGGTACGTCACCCGTTCGTTCGGCTATTCGGTCGACAGCGGCAAGGTCACGCGACTGGCGCGCGATGCAGCGCAGAATGGCGGCAACGTCATCTGGCGCGCCCGCGACGGTTCGGCGCGCGTGCTGTTGTCGTTCCAGACCTCCCCCATTTTCGAGGATGTCGGTTTCTGGCCCCAGGTCGATGAGGTCGATCTGGCCACCGGCAAGCTGGTCAATGTGGTGCGCAGCACGCCAGGGGTCTTCAACTGGTATGCCGATGGCGACGGCGTGGTGCGGATGGGGATCGGCACGGCCGATGAGGGGCGGTCGCGCCGCCTGCTCTATCGCGACAGCGCCGATGCCGCGTTCAGGACGATCGATCGCGTCGCCAAGCGCGAACAGCGGCTGATCGTGCCGACCCTGTTCCTGCGCGACAGCGGCAAGGCGCTGGTGATCGACGATGACGAAGGCGGGTTTTCGGCGCTGTACGAACTGGACCTCGCCACGTTGGAGCGCGGCAAGCAGCTGTTCGCCAGCAAGGGCTATGATATCGAAGGGATCGTCACCGATCCCACCGGCTTTGGCTATCT